>CALKHV010000124.1 GCA_937988865.1 uncultured Propionibacteriaceae bacterium
GCTCGCAGGTATCGCCCGAAGTGGGGGACGGTGAAGGCGACCTTTCCGCGCTCGGAGGAGTAGATCAGCCCCTTCTTCATCAGCGCGTCCCTGGCGGGGGAGAGCGACTGGGCCGAGCGTCCGAGGATCTCGGCAACCTTCGCGGACGCAAGCTGCTCGGTGTCCTGCTCGGACGCCTCGGCCATGGCCCGCAAGTAGTCCCGTTCTGCGGGGGTCGCCCGCTCGAAGCGCGACCCGAAGAAGCCGACGGCCAACTCGCCCTCGGCTTCCGGGGTGGCCACGATCACGTCGTCAGCCGTGATCGGGGACGCCGGCGCCGCGTCCCAGACGACCTTGCCGTAGGCCTGGATGAAGTAGGGATAGCCGCCGGTCGCGTCGTACATGGCCGAGAGGGCGTCCGGGGTGAAGTTCGCGCCCTCGTCGGACGCGGGACTCACGAGCGCGAGGTCAGCCGCGTCCCGGGTGAGGCGGTCGATGCGGGAGTAGCGGAAGAGACGTTCGGAGTACGACTTGGACGCGCTCAGCACGGCGGGCAGGTGGGGGAGTCCGGCGCCGACGACGAGCAGCGGAAGCCCCTGTTGGGGGAGTTCGTGGGCCGCTGCGCAGAGGGCTGACACGTCGGCGGGCCCGAGGTCCTGCATCTCGTCGATGAACAGGGCGACGCCCTTGCCCAGGTCGGCCGCCAGGCCACCGACGTCGGTGAACAGTTCGACGAGGTCGATCTCGATGTCGCCGGAGTCGGCGCGTCCGACTGTGGTGGGGACGTGGATCCCGGGGTTCCAGCGCTCGGACGGCTTGGCGCCGGGCTTCGCGTCCCTCTCGATGAAGGCCTTGAGGGTGCCGAGGACGGCGTCCGAGTCGGGGTGGGACAGTTCGCGGACGGCCATGTGGAGGGCACTGCCGAGGGGACGCCGCATCCCCTGCTCGGGGCGGGCCTCGAACTTTCCGGTGCCCCATCCCGCGCGGACCGCTGCGGAGCGCAAGGTGTTGAGGAGCACGGTTTTGCCGACACCGCGCAGACCGGTGAGGATGATCGAGCGCTCCGGGCGTCCCTTGGCGGTGCGCTCGAGCACCACGTCGAACATGCGCTGCTGCTCGTCGCGCCCGGCAAGTTCAGGTGGACGCTGACCGGCGCCGGGAGCGTACGGGTTCCTGATCGGGTCCATGATGTGACTGTATTCGCCATTCTAGGAAATCTCCAAGATTTGCCAAGAGTGTCGTAGCGAGGGCCTGTGCACGTGGGGTTCGGAGAACCGATGGCCGATTCCGGTCCCGCGATCACGGGATCGGCCCCGAGTGCGGCCCCGTGGCCCTCCCGGGACCAGAATCGGTCATCGCTCGTCGACAACCAATCGGTAGGTCCAGGCGCTTGGTGACAGTGAGGGCCCATGACCCTCGTGGACGCCGACTCGCTCGGCCGATGCTGGAGGGACCATGACTGACCAACCGGATGACCGGCCACAGGATCACGCGGCTCCTGACGACTCCTTCCTCGGTGACGTCGCGCAGGCGCCCCGGCGCGCCCGAACCCTGGGCGGCCTCATCACGCTGCTCGCGGTGGTGATCGTGGGGGCCTTCATCGTCCCGCAGTGGTTCGGCAGCGACACGACCGACGTGCCGACCGCCCCGCCGGCCGTCAACACGGCCCCGGCGTCCGCGAGCGAGTGCCCGGCCACCGACGGGCTGCTGGCCAAGCCCCCTGCGGGTTGGGTGACCGGGCCGCGGGACGCCCTCATCACCGACGCGTCCCCCAGCCGGATCGTCGTGTGTGCCTACTCCGGGGTGGGTCAGCCTGACATCACCCAGAAGCTGACGCGCGCCACGGCAGTGACGAATGCCAACGTCATGGCCCTCGACCTCTCGCGCATCCAGGCCGTGTTCGCCGATGCGATCCCGTGCACGTATGAGATGCGCGACACCGACCGCGACCAGTTCCTGGTCGCCGTGACCTCTGCGGACGGCACCGTCGTCTGGCTCGACGCGTCGGGCAGCCACTGCGGACGCTCGATCACCAACGGCGCCTTCGTCACCGACGCCCCACCCTGGGCGCAACTCACGCAGACCGCCGCCACCGGGGTCTGGCCCTCGGACGCCTCCCTGCCGATCCCCACGACCACTCCCTCCACGCCGGCTATCGCCCTGCCCGAGTGCCCTTCGGTTGACGCCGTGACGGGTCAGTCCTTGACCCGTCCGGTCACGGTCCCCGTCCCCGAGGCGACGGCGTCCGGGGCTGACGCTGCCCTGGCGCGTTCTGACGCCCCGCTGGCGGCCACTGTCTGCGGCTACTCGATCCACGCGATGCGCACGGGCGCAACGCCGGATCGGCCCGTCCCCAGCCTCCTCGGACGCATCGCCGTGTCGAACCCCGAGCAACTCGCCGCCGATCTCCATGCGGCGAAACCATGGTCGGGTGAGCGGGGCTGCACCCTCATCGGCGGCGCTGTCGATCGCTACCTGATTGCCCTGACCTATCCCGACGGGGTGATCTGGGTGGGCGTCGAGGACGAACCCAATCACTGCCTGCCGGCGTCCAATGGTCGGTTCACCGCGGACGAGAACCTGGGCGAGGATGTCGCGCGGGCCTTCGACTCGGGTGTGTGGAAGGGCGACGACCCGGTCGTCAGCTGCCCCGTGGTGCCGGTGGGCGCGCTGCCGCCGGCCGTGAGTCACATCGAGGTCCCGGCGGCGCCGACGGTTCCGGGTGCGGACGCGTTCCTCGCGAGCACCGACGTTCCCCGCAGCGGCTACGTCTGCACGTACGACATCGTGGGAGCGGACGGGGTCGTCCCCTCTGCCACGACGATGGTCCAGGGCACCGCGACGTGGTTGCAGAACCCGGACGCGCTGTCGTCCGATCTGGCGAAGGCCCGGCCTCGCGGCTCAACACCCTTGACGTGTGACTCCGTGACCGGCCCCGAGAAGCGTCACCTCGTGCACTTCACCTATCCCGCGGGCGAGCTGTGGGTCGCCATCGAGCAGTCGGAGTCGGGGTGTGCCCGCGCCTGGAACGGTGCCTTCGAGGCCGACGTCAATCTGGGCACCCTCGCCGCCCGGCTGGGTGGGTCGGGGTCGAACCTGGCCACCGACTGGCCCGGGACGGCGTCCGAGGGCTTTGCCGTCTCCTGCGTGAACAGCTATGACGCGCAGGGTCGATTGGTGCCCCCCGCAACCACGTCGACGGCCGCTCAACGCGCGATGGTGGACGCGAAGTCCCTTGTCAGCCGCCATCCCGACGAACTCCCGATGGCCGCGTACTGCAGCAACGGCGAGGCCGTCCAGCTGCTCTACGTCATGGACGGCACGGCTGGCCAGACCGAGGCGGAGGCGATCAAAGAGGCTGTGGGTGTGTGGGAGGGTGCTCATCCGGGCGTCGCCGAGATCCGCTCCGTCGATCCGCCGCCCAGCTTCGCGAAGCTCGTCGTCGCGCGGGTCGAGGCGGCTCCCGCGAGCCTCGGCGTGTCCCGCGTCCGCTACGACCCGTTCACCGGCGTCGTCGTCGTGACCGTCAAGGCCGAAGCCTCAGGCGGGACGCTGGCCGCCCGCGTCGCGAAGGTCCGCGCCCTGGCGGAGCCCGGGCCGAATGAGTCGTGGCCGATGGAGGTCCCGGTCCGGATCCGCACGGGTGTTGAGGTCACCGTCGGCTG
The DNA here is from genome assembly GCA_937988865.1 of uncultured Propionibacteriaceae bacterium. Taxonomy (GTDB): domain Bacteria; phylum Actinomycetota; class Actinomycetes; order Propionibacteriales; family Propionibacteriaceae; genus CALKHV01. The sequence goes on from CALKHV010000124.1 coordinate 3,645, forward strand.
ACTCAGGCGGCCGGCTCCGGCCGGGGCTGTCGGGATCACCGCCGGGGGACTCGGCCGGGGGCGGCCCGGGGCGGGTTTCCTTGCGCGCGCAGCGAAGCCCCCGTTCCGGAGCCTTGAATGGGCGTGTTCGGCTGCGGACGCAAGGAAACCGGACGCCGGGCTGGCCGGCTCTCGAGGCGGCAGA
>CALKHV010000125.1 GCA_937988865.1 uncultured Propionibacteriaceae bacterium
GGTCGACGGCAGGTCGGTCACGCACGCGGTGTGCGCGCAGGACAGTGGCGAGCAGAACACCCTGTCGGTGCATTCACTGCAGAGTGCATGGAGCCAGGTGGACGTCAGCGCTGACCAGGGCTTGTCGGTCGACGGGCAGTACGGCCCGGCCCGAAAGGCCCTCGCGACATCGCTGGGACTTGACCCGAGCCGCAGTGTCCTGCTGCCCCCGCAGGGCACGACGTCATTCGACCTCAAGCGGCGGTCCCAGGACGTCGCGATCGGCGCGACCGCCTCGGCGACGACCCAGTCCGACCTCTTGGACGCTGTTGACGCGCTGTTCGCCTTCCTGGGCGTTGCTCCCGAGAGCCTGGACCATGACGCGTTGTGGGAGATCCTGTCGCTCTGCGGGCCCACCCAGATCAAGGCCGCGCTCAAGAAGTCCCACGCGCTGGATCCGGCCTCGCTGACCAGTGCACTGCGCTGCCAGGCTTTCGGGGGCCTGGAAGGCATCTCGCGCCCTGCCGGTGCCAACAGCGCGGTGAAAGAACTGTTCGGTTCGTCCCTCGACTCGAAGGCGCGGGCGGTTCAGGCGAAGAAGGTGGCCACAGCCGCAGGCCTGATGATCAATCTGAACGTCATCCTCGAGGCCGTCTCAGCGACTCCCGGAGCGGCTGAGGCGGTCGATTCCGCCTGGCGCGCCTTCCTCAGGGAGACCCGCAAATTCCCCGATGACAAGAACACGTCACAATTCACCGTGACCGTCGGCGCCGATCCGAAGCTCGGCATGACCTCGACACGCCAACTCCTGGACGCACGGATCCCGCAAACGTGCGACCACCCTGCCGGAACGCTTCGTGACGGATCCCTGCCCTCGCCGAGCGACAACGGTGGAGCCAACCTGGAGCTGGAGTATTCAGCCCTGGGGTCGTGGGTTGCAGGCCTCGGGAAGGGCGCGGTCGCGACCATTTCCTGTTCGATGGGCGGAGTCGGTTGGCCTGATCACCTGGTGTTCTACGACTCCCAGGAACGGATCATCGGCCATTACGATTCGGCTGATCTGTCTGACTTCGGCGGTCGCATCAAGGTGTCGGGCGTGTCGTTCGAAGGCCAGATCGTCACGGTGAGCTTCCTCGGCGTCGCGCAGGCCGGGGACCCTGACCTGTGGGGCTCGATGGGGGTCCGGGCCCGCTTCGGTTACAACTCAACTTCCGGGAAGGTCACCTTGCAGGACACCGAGAGATGGACGGAACTGGCCTCCGCCAAGAACTTCGTATCCGCCGTCAATTCCGGGGATCGAAGGACGGCGGAGCGCTACGCACCAACGAACGTGGTCGACGAACTCTTCTCGTTCAGGCCACACGCTCGCAAGATGTGGGTGCCGGATTGTCAAGGACCTTCCAGCGACTCCTGGTTCGCAGACAAGATCCCGTTCGGCGAGCGCGGCTGCGCCTTGATGATCGAATGGACGGCATCCAGCCCGGACGGGCCCTACGAGAGCGCCTACCTTCTCACGATGGGCCACCCGACCGATTCGACGGACTGGTCGAGATGGATCGTCACGTCCATGATCGGGGTCGCAGGATAGGGCGGTCCGACTCCCGCGCCGGCGGACGAGTTCAGTGGCCGCTCGCTGCAGCCGCGTCGCGAACCGCGCCCTCATCGGGCGTCGCCCCGTTGAAGATCGCGTTCAACAGCACAGCCGACACCGCCGCGAGCAGGATACCCGACTCGACGAGCGGACGCAGTTGCGCAGGCATCCACTGGTCGAAGTTCGGCGCGACGAGCGGCACCATGCCCACCCCGATCGAGATCGCCACGACCAGCGAACTGTTGCGATTCGCCGCGAAGTCGACACCCTGCAGGATCCGGATGCCCGGTGGCCGCCACCATCCCGAACATGGCCACACCCGCCCCGCCCAGCACCGACGTCGGTAGTGCCTCCACGAACGCCCCCATCTTGGGCACCAGCCCCAGCACCATCAGGATCCCGCCACCGGCGACGCACACGAACCGACTGCGGACGCCCGTCACGCCGACGAGGCCGACGTTCTGGCTGAACGACGTGTAGGGGAAGGTGTTGAAGACGCCGCCGATCAGCGTCCCCAGACCGTCGGTGCGCAGACCGGACGACAGCATCGGACGCGTGACCGGGCGTCCGGTCAACGCACCCAACGCCAGGAACATGCCGGTCGACTCGATGAGCACCACCACCATGACCAGCGACATGCTCACCACCATCACCGGGTCGAAGAGGGGCGTCCCGAAGTGGAACGGGGTCACGAACGCGAACCAGTCCGCCGACCGGACGCCCGCAAACGACACCTTGCCCGCCGCCACCGCGACGAAGCTGCCGAGGATGATGCCCAACAGGATCGAGATGTTCGCCCAGAACCCCTTGCCGAACCGGGCGATGAGAATGATCGACACCAGCACCGCCGCCGAGATGGCCAGGTCGTCGAGCCGCGCGTACGCCGGGTTGGGCACGGACGGTGCGACCGCCAACCCGCCGGGGATCGGCGGGATCGAACTGCCCTCGGCAGCGGCGAGGTCGTTGAGACGTGTCAACCAGGCCGCATGCGCGGGGTCGACGATCTTGGGCGCGGTCGGCCCCACAGGGTTGCCGAACACCCAGTTGATGCCGATCCTCATCAGCGAAATGCCGATGACAAGGATGATCGTGCCCGTCACCAGGGGCGGGAAGAACCGGATCATCCGGCCCACGAGCGGAGCGATGAGCATGGCGAACACGCCGGCCGCCATCACCGCCCCGAAGAGGTAGCGCGCTCCTTCGGTCCCGGGGTTCGCCACCGCGATGGCCACCATCGGCCCGACCGCGGCGAAGGTGACGCCCATCATCACCGGCAACCGGATCCCGAACCACTGCGTCGCCCCGAGCGACTGCAGGATCGTCGCGATCCCGGCCGCGAACAGGTCGGCCGAGATGAGGAAGGCGACGTCCTTCGGCGAGAGCGCCAGTGCGCGTCCGACGATCAGCGGCACCGCGACCGCACCCGCGTACATCACCAGGACGTGCTGCACACCCAGCGCGAGGAGCTTCGGCGGCGCCGGCACCTCGTCGACCGGGTGGACGCCGACCACCCGCGCGGTCACGACCGGCTCCCGTCCGCGAGCAGCGCGGCCCGGGCGCGCCGGGCCCCGGGCGTCCGGGTGAGGTCGTCGGCCAGTGACGCCAACCGCGCAGCCGCGTCCGGGGGCAGGTCGAGCAGCCGGACGGCCGCCTCCCGCAACTCGTCGGCCGTGACCCGATTCGGGTCGAACGCCTCGCCGAAACCGGCGTCCTCGAGGGCAGCCGCACCGGCGAACTGGTCGGTCGACATGGGCACCAGCAGCAGGGGGACGCCGGCGGTGAGCGCCTCGGTGACACTGTTGTTGCCGCCGTGCGACACCGCGAGCACCGCGTGCCGCAGCAGGGTGACCTGCGGCAGCACCGCGCGGACGAGCCACGACTGCGGGATCGGCCCGAGTTCGCTGGGAGGTGTCGACCCGGACGCGAGGGCGACCCGGACGTCGAGCCCGCGCAGGGCCTCGGCGATGCGTCCCAGGACGTCACCCCGCACCGACAGGAAGCTGCCCAGGCTCACGTACACGACGGGGGTGTCGGACGCCGCCAGCCACGCGTCGACCTCGGCGTCCGGTGCTTCGTCACGGACGGCCGAACCCAGGAACGCGTGCGGTCCGAGCAGGCGGGTCCGCGCCGGCGGGTGCAGGGCGGACGGATAGTTGAGCAACAGCACGTCACCGGTCTCGGCGAAGGCATCGACGCTCGGGGAAGCGCCCGGATCGAGGGCGGCCAACGCCTCGTTCCACTCGCCGGTGAACCGGCCGCGCACCCGTTCGCAGAGCTGCCGCAGGTCGGCGAGGGCGCCCGCGTCCGGCTGGAAGCGGCGCGGCCAGGCGGGGGGCACCCCGTACACCTCGTCACCCACCGTGAGCGCCGACGGATGCCCGAGCACGACGTCGGCGTGCCGCACCCCGGACGCCGTGAGCGCCAACCTCGCGCTGAATGCGAGGTGGTCGACCACGACGTGGGTGGGCTTCACCTCGTCGAGCACGCGTTGGACGGCGCGCGCCGCGTTGAGGGGGTCCCACAGCAGGTCGTCACCGCGCGCACCGGCCTGGAAGGCCAGGGTCTCGACCGCGCCCACCCGGGTCGCCGCGAAGAAGCCGCGCAGGGCGTCGTCCTCGCCGGTGGGTTGGTCCTCGGCGCGGATCACACCCGGGTTCGAGCCCCGTCCGAGCTGCAGATTGACCCGCTCGAAGCCGAAGCCGCGCACGAGCGCGTCCGTCGCCGGGCCGGTGGCCACCACGACTCGCTCGCCGGCGTCGGCCCAGGCGGTGGCCAGCGTGGCAAGGGGAAACAGGTGGGACGCGTAGTCGGGTGAGATGACGAGCAGGGTCACGGGGCGACCTCCTGGTAGAGGGTGGCGAGGGCTGCGGCCATGGTGTGGATACTGAACCGCTCCGCGACCATGTCTCGGGCGTGGGCGGCGCGCTCGTCCGCGTCCGGTGCCGCTGCGAGATCAAGGGCGGACGCGACGGCACCGGCCAGCGCGTCCGCATCGGCGGTGTCGACCAGGACGCCGGTGACCCCGTCCTCGACGTAGGTCGCGGGGCCGCCGGTGTCCGGGGCGACGACCACGAGGCCCGAGCCGAGTGCCTCGACCAGGGCGATGCCGAACTCCTCCTTGAGGCTGGCGCACGCGTACACGCCACCCGGGGCCGCGAGCCGGGGGCGCCCGCCCCCCACCGCTGCCAGCCACGAGGCCACGGTGGCATTGGGACGGTGCCCAGCCAGCAGGAGCCCGCGGCCGGGGGCGTCGGCGAGCGGTACGACCGCGTCGATGAGCGCGAGTTGCCCGGCCTCGTCGGTCGACGGGTGGGCCAGGTCGCCGCCCACCACGAGCAAGTTGGCGCGCGCCGACAGGTCGGACGCCCACGCCCGCACGACCGTCGCCATCCCTTTCACGCGGTGCAGTCGGCCGACGCTGAGCACGAGCGGAAGGTCACGGCGCTCGGGCGGCAGGGTGGCGAGCAGGGTGTCGAGCTCGTCCAGCGCGGGCGAGGACGCGTCGGCCTGGGCCAGGGCCAGTGCCTCGACGTCGATCCCTTCGGCCACGACCCGCACGTGTTCGGCCGGGTCGTCGAGGTCGAGGTGCAGGAGGTCGCGCAGATCGCGGGCCAGATCGGGGCGCGGGAACACCACCATGGCGGACGCCTGTTCGCGCAGCTCGCGCAGCAGCCGCACCCGGAAGATGAGGTGTTCGGCGAGGTCGGCGTCCCCGAAGGACGCGCGGGTGAGCGTCCCGGCCGTTTCACGGGACGCGATGAGCGCGTGGGGATCGGGTGCGAGCGTGAGCACCACCGGGATGCCGAGCTCGCGGGCGACCTGCGCGGCCGCCCAGGAGCCGACGTCCGCCATGCGCAGGTGCAGCACGTCGACGTGCCCTGCCCGCACCAGCCATCGCCGGATCCCTTGCCGCGTGGGACGTCGGAGCGGCCAGCTCTGCGCTGCGGGCGGCACGGGCCGGGGCAGGGGGACGCCGGCATAGTGGTGGCCCGGGCGGGCGAGTTCGACGGCGGATTCGTCGGCGTCCGCGTCCTCTGCCGCCCTCGACAACGTGAGGACGCGTCCGATGCCCGGTTGCGCGAGCAGCGCGTCTCCCAGGTGGACGAGCAGGGTGGCGAGACCACCGGTGTCACCCTGACCGGCGTGCCGCAGGCTGCCGTCGATCTCGGAGTGCAGGAAGAGTTGCGCGATGGTGAGACCGGGGGTGGGGGCAGATGGTGGGCCCGGCTCGACGTCCGGGTCGGGTGGCAGGTCGCCCCACTCCTCGAGCGTGGCTTCGGCGAGGGTCCCCTCGAAACCACCAGCGGAGGCCAGGGCGGCGAGCAGCGGGACGGCGTCCGGCAGGCGGGGCGCGGACGCCAACGCCCACGCCGCGTGCTCGCGCAGCAGCGGCGCCTCGCCCGTCAACAATGGCAGGAGCAGGGACGCTGCGTCCGGCCCTGCATCGGCGGCGGCGTGGACGGCAGCCAGCGCGACGAGTGGATCGACGTCCGAGAGCGCCGACCCGAGGACCCGGACGGCGTCACCGTCGGCAGCCGCGGCCGCGCCGACCAACGGGAATGCCTCGATCGCCGCCAGAATCGTGGGGGCGCTGCGCACCAACGCAAGCGCATCTTCGGTGCTCGCGATCATGCGTCAACGCTACGACACGAGCGGCCGCGCGCTCCAGCAATTCCCCCGGCAGTTCCGCTCCGCGCTCGGACCGGACATCGCGATCCCTTCCCGAATTGGCCTTGACGGATTGTCTCTTCCGGGACGAAGCTGCAGGTGGGGGAATACATGGTGGTCAGCCATTCAAGCGGGCCCATTGCAGGGGTGGGCGTACTGGGCGTCACGCATCTCGTGCGTGACGGTGTCGCGCTGCCCCTCAGCGCTGCCAAACAGCGACGCCTGCTCGCCTATCTCGCCCTCCACCGCGGACGTCCGGTCTCGATCCCGGACCTCATCGGTGCGCTGTGGGACGACAGGCCACCACCCGCCGCGCACGCCACGTTGCAGGGTTACGTGGCCGACCTGCGACGCCGCCTGGAACCGGACCGAGGGCCCCGCGACACCGCGCGCGTGCTGCGGACCGACGGCGCGTCGTACGTCCTCGACCTGCCCAGGAGCGCACTCGATGTCACGGCGTTCGCCGACACCATCGCGTCCGCCATGGGGGCCGCCAAGTTCATCCCCGACTGCCTGCGCCCATCGGTGACCGGTGATGCGGCCGAGTTGGAGGCCGCCCTCGCTGAGCTCGACGCCGCCCTCGACGCCTGGGGCGTCCCGTTCGCCGACCTGGACGACGTCCCGGAGGCGATCGTCGAACGTCATCGGCTGGACGAGCTGCGGACGCGGGCCCAGGAACACAGCGCCATGTTCAAGCTCGCCCTGGGGAAGCACGAGGCGGCCGTGGACGCCCTCGAGCGCCTCGCGTACGCCCACCCCCTGCGTGAACACGTCTGGGGCCTGCTGGCGGTGGCCCTTTACAGGGGGAACCGGCAGGCCGAGGCGCTGCTTGCACTGAAGGGTTTGCGTGACCGGCTGTCCGAGGAGCTGGGAGTCGACCCTGCCCTGTCGACACGCACCCTGTATGACGACATCCTGCGGCAGGAGGGCACCCTCGCGCCGAATGCTCCCAGCCCTGTGCATCCGTCGAAGCTGGAACTGTCCCCCCTGATCGGACGCGAACCCGAGTTCCAGCGCCTCCTCGCCCTGGTGGATGACGTGCGATCCGGGCGGGGTGGGCGAGCTGCCGGAATCCTCGGCGAGTCGGGGATCGGCAAGTCACGACTGGCCCGGGCGGTCGCGGACGAGGCGGAACGCCTCGGTTTCGTGGTGGTGCGGGGGGCAGCGCTCGAGGACGACAGTGCACCCCCGCTGTGGCCACTGCACCAGGCCCTCGAGCAGTTGGCGAGGCGCACCCACACCCGGCTCGAGGTGCAGGGCGACCCCGGCCAAGAGACCAGGGAGTCCGGCACGTTCCAGCTTCGCGAGCACCTGCGTGAGTTCCTCGTGACTGCAAGCCGAAGCGCACCGGTGGCCCTGGTGCTGGAGGACGTCCACTGGGCCGATCTGGCCACGCTCCACGCACTGCGCCATCTGGTCGACCGGGTGGAGTCGATGCCGGTCCTGATTCTCGTCACCCGACTCCCCGGCACCTTCGACGCGGTGACTCGCAGCGGGCTCTCGTCCGCCATCGCCCGCGTGGGTGTGCGAATCCACCTGGACGGCCTGTCGGCCCCGGCCCTGCAGGGTGTGGTCATCAACGCCGCGGGTGTCGACCTCGACGACGCCGAGGCGGGACGCCTGCACGACCGCACCGGCGGCAACCCCTTCTTCGCCATCCTCCTCGCCCGGTCGGGAGACCTCACCGGCGACCACCTGCCCGGCCAACTCCTCGATGTGCTCGACCACCAGCTCGCCAAGCTCCCGGCGGCCACTCTGGAGACGCTCAGGATCGCCGCCCTGCTGGGGGACGAGTTCGACCCGGCCATGGTCGCCGAGGTCGGCGGGGACGACCCCTGGTCGAGTCTCGATCGGCTCGCCGACGCGCTGGCTGTGGGAGTCGTGGTCGAGCACGGCGGTGTCCTCGACTTTGCCCACCCCCTGCTGCGTGAGGCCGTGATCGCCATCACGCCCGTCGCAGTCCGGGCGCAGCTGCACGCGCGCATCGCCCGGGCGCTCGAGGCACGCAGCCAGACCACCACCGCCACGCGAACCCGCGCCGCACACCACTGGCGTCTGGCCGGACCTGCCTTCGCCAGACAGGCGTGGCGGGCGACGACCAGGGCGGCGGACGCAGCGCATGACGTGTTCGCCCATGACGAGGAGGCCGACCTGCTCGCGCAGGCGCTGGCGTCCCTCGAACTCGACCCCGGCGCGCCCGCGGGGTCGCGTTTCGAACTGCTCGAGCGGCAGGGACTGGCCCTCCGCTGGGCGGGGCGTCCGGAAGCCGCCGCAAGGGTGCAGGGCGAGGCGTTCGCGGCCGCGGAGGCCACCGGTGATCGCGAACTCATCCTGCGTGCCGTGAGGGCGCGCGGTCAGGGGGTGCTCTGGGATGCGATCCGCTACGCGGAGCCCGACGGTGAGTACTCCCTGGCGTTGGCACGACTGCTACGACGGCTCGGCGACGAGGAGAGCGCCCTGCGGGCCCTCACCCTCGCGTCGCTGGCCTGCGAGACCTACTACGTGGCGCCCCCGGACAGGATCGACGGATGGGCCGCGGAAGCCCTCGCCCTCTCCGAGCGGCTCGGGGACGAGGACCTGAAGCGAGACGTTCAGGGCAGGGCGCTGGGGGCGCGGTGGCGACCTGACACGGCCCTCGAGCGCCACGCGGTCGCCACCGCGATGGCCGAATCTGCGCGCGGGTCACGGGACGTGAGATCGCGGGCGCTCGCCGGGTGCTGGGAGCTCATCCTCGAGACCGAACTGGGGAACATCGACGCGGCCCGCAGTCTGTACCGCCCCCTCCGCCACCTGGTCGACGACAACCATCTGTCGGCGCTGTCCCCCTCCCTCGATCTGTTCGAGGCATCCTGGGCGGCCCAGGCAGGCCAGCACGACGTCGCCCGACGCTCGCTCACCCGCGTGCAGGACCACGCCCGCTCGGCAGGAAGCTCGCACCTGGCTCGGGCTGCCACCGCGCTGGGTGTCGTGAACGCCGCACTGGCCGGGGACGCGGACACGGTGATGGCGACGTACGGCGCACTCGGTGGGATTCGCCGGGAGGTGCCCGGCCACACGGCCGCAGCAGGGCTCCTGCTCCGGGTCGGCGAGATCGACAAGGCCCGCGACATCTTCACCACGCACGGCGCGGAGGTCGGGCGTCCGATCTACGTCGCCCTCTTCAACAGTGCCCTGGCGGCCGAGTTGGCTCTCGCGTTCGACGACACGGCGACGGCAGCGCACGCCTACGACTACCTGCGTCCCTTCGCGGGACGCCCGGCCTCGTCGGGTGCCACGGGCTACATCGGCCCCGTGGACGCCTACCTCGCCCTCGCGTCGCAGGCACTCGGACGCCCGGCCGAGGCGTCCGCCCATGCGGACGCGGCGCTCGCCCTGTGCTCGGCGTGGGAGATCCCTGCGGTAGCCGACTGGCTGCTCGGGTGGCGCGATCGGGCCGGGTTCTAGCGGCGCACCAGTCGCGCCCCGGTGCGGCCCCAGTCGCGTGGGCATCGTGACCTCAGGGCCGCGCACTGTGCGCGGGCCACTCGATCACAACGAGGTACGTCGATGAAAACCGGTTCCCGCATTCTCGTCGCAGCCGCCCTGGTCTCGCTCTCGCTGCCCCTGGTGAACACCTCGGCCCTCGGGGCCCTGCCCAGCGGCGCGACGGACGCCACGGTGGTTCCCCACTACTTCGGGCCCTGGCCCAACTGGGCGCTCAGCCCACTCACCCTGACGACTGCAGCGGTGTCGATCGACGGTGCAGGCAAGGATGCTGCAGCCGTCGCCCAGGTCGACCCTGTCACCGGAGGCATTGCCAGCATCTCTGTCACCTCCCCCGGGCACGACTACGTTCAGGGGACCACGACGGTGACCATCGCCGGGAGCACCGGGACGGCGGCCACCGCCGCGGCCACCGTGAGCGCGTCCGGCGTGGTCATCGGGTTCACCGACGTGGTGACAGGTGCGGGCTACACGTCCTTCGACGTGGGGCTGGCAGGAGGCGGAGGAACCGGGGCGACCGCGATCGGGTCGGGCGGGGTGGACGCCATCGCCATCACCGACGGCGGCTCGGGCTACGTCATGCCCACCGTCGACGTCGACCTGCCTGATGACCCGAACGGCGTCCAGGCGCGTGCGCACATCCCGATGATCGCCAACGGCGACAGCGTCGACGGCATGGACGGCAACGGCACGATCACCGAGATCGTCATCGACGAACCCGGCTCCGGCTACACCACGGCGCCCGCCCTCTCGATCCGCAACGGCACCCAGTTCGACCCGATCAACTTCCCGGACGGCGGAGGGCCCGCAGCGGCAAAGACCACGCTGAAGCTCACGGCGGTCAACGTCGTCGACTTCGGGACGGGATACACCAGCGCACCGAGCGTGACCATCACCGATCCGGTCGGCACGGGCGACGGTGCAAGCGCGGCGGCGCTGACGGACGTGGGCGCGATCACCGAGATCGCGGTCAACACCCCTGGTGACGGATACATCACGCCGGGGATGAAGAAGTTCGTCGACGACCTGCCCGTCACGTGCACGCCGCCCGCGTGCCCGACGACCGGCAAGTTCATCCCGAACGCCGTCCCTGCGTCCAAGAAGTACAACGGCGTCGAGGCCGACGAGTACGTCATCGGTCTCGTCCAGTACCGGACCAACTTCTCATCCAGCCTGCCCAACGGGACGCTCGTCCGCGGCTACGTGCAGCTCGAGACCGCGGCCAACGCGGGCATCAGCCAGCACGTCGCCCTCACCAACGAGTTGCTGGACGGCACCAAGGTGCCGGTCGCCGGCGCATATCTGGGCGTCACGGCACCCCAGTACCTCGGCCCGTTCATCGGCGCCACCAAGGACAAGCCCGTCCGCATCGTGTTCCGCAATCTGCTGCCCACCGGGACCAATGGTGACCTGTTCCTCCCGGCCGACTCCAGCATGATGGGCTCGGGGATGGTCCCGATGGACATGATGGCTCCCACGAACGCCAACTCGGTCACCGACGAGGTCCGCAACCCTGCCTGCACCCAGGACCCCAAGCCCAACGGCTGCTTCGATGACAACCGCGCCACCCTGCACCTTCACGGCGGTATCACCCCGTGGATCAGCGACGGCACACCGCACCAGTGGATCACCCCGGCGGGCGAGACTGGCACGTGGCCCCAGGGCGTCAGCGTGCAGAACGTCCCCGACATGCTCGTGAACCCGGCCAACCCGGCCAGCCCGGTCGTCTGCGAGGCCAAGAACGATGGCTGCCAGACCTTCTTCTACACCAATCAGCAGAGTGCGCGACTGATGTTCTACCACGACCACTCCTGGGGCATCACGCGCCTCAACGTGTACGCCGGTGAGGCCGCCGGTTACGCGATCACCGACGCCACCGAGAAGAAGCTCGTCGCCGACGGGATCATCCCCGGCGCCGATGCCACCCTGCCGCTCATCGTCCAGGACAAGACCTTCGT
>CALKHV010000126.1 GCA_937988865.1 uncultured Propionibacteriaceae bacterium
GCGGGCATCGTCCCGCTGTTCGGGCTGGAGTTCATCACGCTCGACCCTGCCCTCGAGGCGGCGTCCATCAAGGTGAACGACCCCGCCAACCCCGGACGCATGTACCTCTGCGGCAAGGGGATCAATCCTTTCAAGGAGAAGTCCCCGATCGCCTCGACGACCGCGTCCGAGATTCGTCACGGCAACGATGATCGGGCCGGACGGATGCTTGACCAGGTGCGTGACCACTTATCGTCCGTGGGCCTGGTGACCGACCTCGCGTCCGACACGGTCGCCCGGACGGTGGCCGAACGCGGGAGCGTGCCTCGCGAGTGGGTCTCGCTGCAGGAGCGCCACATTGCCCGCGCTGTCGAGGAGGCCGTGACGGCCCTCCCGCTTGAGCGCCGCCAGACCGTGCTTGCAGCCGCCTACGGCATCCCCTCCACCGCTGACGTGACGGACCCCGCGTCCCTGCAGGCCGAGATCCGGTCGCGACTTCTCAAGGTCGGGACGCCCGGCTTCGTCGCCGAGGTGCCCCTGAGCTTCGACCAGGCCTACGCCTACGTCCTCGAGATGGACGGCATTCCCACGTACCCCACGCTTGCCGACGGCGTCTCGCCGATCTGCCCGTTCGAGGATCCGGCGTCCGAGTTGGCGGCGAAGCTGGTCGCGCGCGGCATCCACGCCGCTGAGTTGATCCCCATCCGCAACACGGTGGCCTGCGTGGACGCCTACGTCCGGGCCTTCACCGACGCAGGGCTCATCGTCATGGCAGGCACCGAGCACAACACGCCAGAGCGGATCCCGCTCGACCCCGCGTGCGTCGACGGGCCGGTGTCGGACGCGTCCCGCCAGGCCTTCTGGGAGGGCACGTGCGTCGTGGCTGCCCACCAGCACCTGAATGCAGCAGGCGAGCCGGGCTTCGTGGACGCGACCGGCGCCCTGGTGGGCGGCGACGCCCATCGCGCCCGCCTCATCGACCTCGGCGCCCAGATCATCGCAGGCTGAAGGAGACAGATGTTCCACGACTTGAACGATCCCCGCTTCGCCGAGTTGATCAGCGTGGCGAACGCCTATGGCAGTGATCCCGAGTACTCGCGCGCCGGTGGTGGCAATGCGTCGGTGAAGATCGACGGCGTCCTCTACATCAAGCCGAGCGGGGTGCCGTTGGCCACGCTGCAGGCGTCCGACCTCGTGCCGCTGCGCATCGACGTCCTGCTCGAGGCGCTGCACTCGGACGCCGAGGTCGAGGGCGATCCCGTCCGCGCCGCAGCGGAGGCTGCCCAGATCGGCGATGGCGGCGGGCGAAGGCCCAGCGTCGAAATCCTCTTCCATGCGCTCATCCCTGACACCCTCGTGCTGCACTCGCACCCGCTGGTCGCGAACGCCGTCGGCTGCAATGTCGACGCCGACCGGCTGGTCGCCGACCTGTTCGGCGACGACGCGATCCTCGTGCCCTACATCGACCCGGGCGTCCCGTTGGCCAGGGGGGTGGAGGCTGTGCGCACTGCGTACGAGGCCCGCACGGGAGTGGCTGCGCCGGGCATCGCACTGCTGGCCAATCACGGCATCATCATCTCGGGCGAGACCGCCGACGACATTCGCGAGCGCACCGAGCGCCTGACCGGGGCCGTCGGTGCCGCCCTCGACGCCACACCCACCCCGGAGGCGCCGGCCCTCGACCCGGCGTCCGCGAGGGCCCTGATTGACGTCGTCGCCCCCACCCTGCGCGCCGCGCTGGCCACGGACGCAGGCCTCGCCACCGTCGTCGCCGACACCTCCGACCTCGCCCGGACGCCCAGTGCGATCCACACCGAGGGCCCGCTGATCCCCGACCAGATCGTGTATTCGGGCTCATTCCCCCTTGTCATCGACGTCGACGACCCGACGACCGCAGCCTCCATCACCCTCGCGGCCCTCGCCGACTTCCGGGCCACCCACGGACGTGACCCCGTCGTCGCCGTGATTCCCGGGATCGGCGCCTTCGGTTCGGGCAAGGACTGGGCGTCCGCCTCGAACGCCCTGCTCACCTTCACCGACGCCCTGCGCGTCGCAGCCGATGCCGACCGGCTGGGGCGCGTCCGCACCCTCGATGCCACCGAACGCGGCTTCATCGAGAACTGGGAGGCCGAGAGCTACCGGAAGGGGATGGCGGCCCGGAAGACGTCGGGACGCCTGACCGGCAAGGTCGTCATGGTCACCGGCGCGGCACAGGGATTCGGGCTGGGCATCGCCACGGAACTGCTGGGCGAGGGCGCCCATGTCGTGCTCGCCGACCTGAACGTGTCGCTCGCATCACAGAACGCCGCTGAGTTGTCCGCCCGCTTCGGCCCCGGACGCGCCCAGGCCGTCCGCGTCGACGTGTCCGACGAGCAGTCGTGCCTGGACGCCGTCCACGAGGTCGTCCGCCTGTTCGGTGGCCTCGACGTCTTCATCTCCAACGCCGGCGTCGTGCGTTCGGCCGGGGTGATGGAGCAGGTCGTCAGCGACTTCGACCTCGTCACGAACGTGAACTACCGCGGCTACTTCCTCGGCGTCCGGGCCGTTGCCCCCGTGCTCGCCGCCCAGCATGCCGTGCGTCCGGACGACTGGTTCGACATCATCGAGATCAACTCGAAGTCGGGTCTGGAAGGGTCGAAGGCCAACTTCGCCTACGCCGGTTCGAAGTTCGGCGGCATCGGGCTCACCCAGTCGTTCGCGCTCGAACTCGTCGACCACGGCATCAAGGTCAACGCCGTCTGCCCCGGCAACTACCTCGACGGACCGCTGTGGATGGATCCCGAGCGGGGCCTGTTCGTCCAGTACCTGCGCGCGGGCAAGGTGCCCGGTGCGGTGACCGTCGCGGACGTCCGGAAATTCTACGAGGACAAGGTGCCCATGCGTCGCGGCTGCCAGCCCGCCGACCTCGCCCAGGCCATCTACTACATCGTCGCCCAGACCTACGAAACCGGCCAGGCCCTCCCCGTCACGGGTGGTCAGGTCATGCTCAGCTGACCCCAGGAGAACACACCATGACCGAATTCCCCACCACCCAGCACGCGATCCAGTTCGTCGGCCCCGACACGCTGGTGCACAACCCCGCCAAGGAGATGGACGCACTCGGCCCGACCCAGGTGCTGGTCAAGACCGAGGCGTGCGGCATCTGCTTCTCGGACACCAAGCTGCTCCACGCCTGGACCAGCCATCCGCGCAAAGGCCCCGTCCTGTCGGGCATGTCGGACGCCGACCTCGCGTCCATCCCGAGCTACCGTCCGGGTGCGCAGCCGGGCGTGCCCGGCCACGAACCCGTCGGACGCATTGTCGCCGTCGGCGACGCCGTCACGAACCTTGCGGTTGGGCAGCGCGTGCTCATCCAGACCGACTACCGCCACCTGCCGACCAACGGCTCCAACGCCGCCTTCGGCTACAACTTCGAGGGCGCCCTGCAGGAGTACGTCGTCATCGACGAGCGTGTCGCCACCGACCCCGCAACCGGTGAGAGCTTCCTGATACCGGTGAGCGAGACGCCCTCCGCGTCCGCCGTGGCACTGATCGAGCCCTGGGCGTGCGTCGAGGCCGCCTACGCGTGGGCCGAGCGCCAGCACCTCAAGCCGGGCGGACGCCTGCTCGTCCTGGGCGCGCCTGACGCTGGCCTCGCCACGAGTCTCGTCGGACGTCCGGACGTCACCGTCGCCGAGTCGCTCGAGGGCGTCGACGGCTCGTTCGACGACATCGTCTACTACGGGTCGGACGCCGACGTCGTCGAGGCCCTCGGCCCGCGACTCCTCCCCGGAGGCGTGCTCAACATCGTGCTCGGCGGCGGGCGCATCGACCGTCCCGTCCAGGTCGACGTCGGACGCGTCCACTACGACGGAATCCGTTACTGCGGAACGTCCGGGGACGTCGCCTCCGAAGGTTGGGCCAGGATTCCGGCCACCTGCGAACTCGAGGCGGGGGAGTCCGTCGCGATCATCGGTGCGGCCGGCCCGATGGGTCTCATGCACACCGTCCGCACGGCTGTCTCGGGCATCGAGGGCCTCAGCATGGACGCCATCGATGTCGACGACGTCCGCCTCGCGCACCTGGCGCGGGTCGTGGCGCCGATCGCCGAGGCCAACGGCGTGCCAACCCGGTTCCTGAACTCACGCGACACCGCGCTTGAGCCCGGCTATCAATATGTCGCGGTGATGGTCCCCGCCCCGGCGCTCGTGGCCCAGGCGGTCGCCCTTGCGTCCGAGGGTGGTGTGGTGAACGCGTTCGCGGGCTTCGGCAAGGGGACGCTTGCACCCCTGGACGTGGACGCGATGGTCCGCAAGGGCATCTACATCGTGGGGACGTCGGGCTCTCGCATCGAGGACATGGTGGCGGTGCTCGCCAAGGTCGAGTCGGGCACCCTCGACACCAACATCTCGATGGACGCCATCACCGGCATGGCCGGCGTCCAGGACGCGATCGACTCGGTCGTCAACCGGACGTCCGGGGGGAAGATCATGGTCTACCCGATGCTGCCCGACCTGGGTCTGGTCCGGTTGGCCGACCTCCCGTCGGTGATGCCCGAGGTGGCTGCGCAGCTGGTCGACGGGCTCTGGACGCGCGCGGCCGAAGAGGCTCTCCTCGCGTCGAAGCAAGGCTGAGTGTTCCTTGGTTGCCTCTTGCGGCGCGATCCGTTTTGACTTACGATTGAATCGTATTAATCAACCAAATCGAAACCACACCGAAAGCAGCGATGACCATCGAGCGCAACGAACGCGAGAGCTACATCCTCGACGTGCTTGCGCGTGAGGGATCGCTGTCGGTCTCTGCGCTGGCGCCGGAACTCGGCGTCAGCGAGGTCACGGTCCGGTCGATGCTCAGGGCGCTCGAGGAGCGGGGGATGCTCTCCAGGACTCGGGGAGGCGCCGAGGCCTCGTCGATCCGGAACGTCCTCGAGCGGGGGCGCGAGCACGCCGAGGCCAAGGGCCTGATCGCCGCGGCGGGCGCCGGTCTCGTCACGGACGACGACCGGGTCATGATCGAGGCGGGCACCACGACCTCACTCGTCGTGCCCCAGCTCTCCGGACGCAAGGGCGTCCAGATCGTCACCAACTCGACCCTCGTGTTCGCCCACGCGCGACTCAACCCGGCACTCTCGATCACCCTCACCGGTGGCGTCTTCCACCGCGAGACGGAGTCGCTCGTCGGCCCCGCCGCGCAGCGTCTGGTGCGGGAGTTCAACGTCCGGCTGGCGTTCGTGGGCACCGACGGTTTCAGCGTCGAGCGCGGCATGACCACCCAGTTCAGCGAGGGCGCGCAGATGCTGACCGCGATGCATGAGCGCGCGGAGCAGACGTGGCTCCTCGCCGATTCCAGCAAGTTCGGACGCTCCGGCTTCGTCAGCGTCCTTCCCCTCGACCGCCTCGCGGGGATCATCACCGACTCCAGGATCGCCGATGAGGCGCTCACCCAGCTTCGCGACTGCGTGCCGCAGGTGCGCGTCGTACCGGAAAGGCAGTAGTCATGGCCCAGATCGTCGTCATGCCCCAGTTGGGCAACACCGTCGAGTCGTGCCTCATCACGAAGTGGCTGGTGGCGGTGGGCGACACTGTCGACGCCGGCACGACGTTGTGCGAGATCGAGACCGACAAGTCCACGATGGACGTCCCGGCAGGCACGGCGGGCGTCGTGCTCGCCCTGCTCGCGGCCGACGGGGACGATGTGCCGGTCAAGGAGCCGATCGCCGTCGTCGGTGCTGCAGGCGAGTCGGCCGAGGAGGCGCTCGCCGCCGCCGGCGTTGCGCCGCAGGTCACCGGTGAGGGAGGGGAGGTCGACGAGTCGAGGCCCGATGACCAGGCCCCCCAGGTCGCCGCCGTTGCCACGACGAGCGCCCGACACGCCGTGGCGACCGGCGCCGCCAGCCCGCGCGCCCGGGCACTCGCGGCGAGCAAGGGCGTCCGCATCGACGCCATCAGGGACGCCTCGGGCCCCCATGGACGCATCATCGAGCGCGACGTGCAGGCTGCCATCGCCGCCGGCCCCGGCCTGACTCGCGGGGCGTTCGGCGCCGCTGATCACGTCCCCGGACAGACCGGCACAGGCCTCGGTGGACGCGTGACGACCGCAGACCTGGCGTCCCCGACCGAGGCTGCGTCCACGTCTGCACCGAGGACGATCCCGACCGGCGAGTTCCCCGGCGCCTTCACCGACACCCCGCTCAAGGGCGTCCGCAAGCTGGTCAGTGACCGGATGCTCGCGTCCCTGCTCAACTCGGCCCAGCTCACGTTCAACTCCTCGGCCAGGGCCTCGGCGCTGCTGGCCCTCCGCGCCCGCCTCAAGGCGTCCGATCCCAGCCTCGGCCTGCAGCAGGTGACCATCGGCGACCTGGTGGCCTTCGCGGCGGTCCAGACAGCGAAGCGGTATGCGTCCACGAATGCACACCTGTCTGACAACGTGCTGCGCACCTTCGAGACCGTCCACCTCGGCCTCGCGGTCGACACACCGCGCGGTCTGCTCGTCCCGACCGTCAGGGACGCGTCCTCGATGGGCCTGCGCGGCTTCTCCGC
>CALKHV010000127.1 GCA_937988865.1 uncultured Propionibacteriaceae bacterium
GCTGAGACCGGGCTGGGTCAACCACTCACCGACCCGGTCGAGGTAGTCGCGGTCGGCGAGGGGGGCCGGGAAGAGGTTGAGCAGCACGGCCTGGGACGCAGCATGCCCCCGGGTCGCCCAGTCGCCCGTCTTGTGGCCGATGGCGCCGGCCACCTCCAGATAGGCGTCGGCGTACGGCGCGAGGATCGCCTCCTGGCCGTACTGCCAGAAGGACGCGCAGATGGCCTGGTGCGTCCCGTTGGGGACGCTGGGGTCGGCCGTCGCGCGAATCCATGCCTCGGCCTTCGTCTCGGCGCTCGCCATGGCCGAGATCACGCCGGCCGCCTGCTCGGCACCGGCGATGGTCTGGTCGTGCTCGGCCTCGGCGGCGATCTCGTCCTCGCCTGCGGCGCCCATCCGTGCGAGGGCTGACAGGGTGCGCCAGCGCATGTCGGCGTCCATCACGAGTCCCTCCGGGACTTCGTCACCCGAGAGCCACCCCTTCAGGACCTCGGCGCCCTCGGCCGAGTCGACCGAGCTGGCGAGTGAACTGGCGAAGGCCAACTGGTGGTCAGACCCGGGCTCGGCGGCCTTGAGCAGGGTCGCGAAGCCGGCGACGAGTGCCTCGCGGGAGGCGTCCCGCCGCTCAGGTGCCGTATAGGCGATTGCTGCTGTCTCGGCCTGCCGACGCAGGGCCCCGACCGCGGTGAGGTCGGACTCGGTACCGATGCCCCGCAGCACGAGGGTGACGTAGTCCTGGGGGGACATCTCCCCGTCCCGGCACATGTCCCAGGTCGCCCCCCACAACAACGCGCGCGCCAAGGGATCGTCGAGCTGGTGGATGTGCGCGACCGCCGTGGCGAGGGACCTCGCGTCCAGGCGAACCTTGGCGTAGGTGAGGTCTGCGTCGTTCAACAGCACGAGGTCGGGACGCGGTTGGCCGAGGAAGGCGTCCACGAAGGTGCTGGGGCCGGCGATGTCGAGGGTGTGGGACGCGCGTCGCACGAGGGCGTCCCCGACGAGGTCGAAGAAACCGACCGCGACTGTGTGGCGTCTCAGCGTGGGCCAGTCGACGTCTGCGGTCTGAAGGATCTCGAAGCTCGTGAACACATCGCGTTCGTCGGTCGTGAACTGTGCGCGCAGGGTATTCACGCCCGCCTTCTCGAGCCATTCGCCCGAGAAGCCGGACAGGTCACGGCCGGATGACTCGGTGAGGCAGTGGAGCAGGTCGGACAATTGGGTGTTGCCCCAGGCGTGAGTGGCGAAATAGTCCCGGACGCCGGCGAGGAAGGCGTCCTGACCGACCTGTGCCACCAGTTGCTTGAGCGCCGAGGCACCCTTCGCGTAGGTGATGCCGTCGAAGTTCTGCTCGACCGCCTCGAGATCGACCATGTCGGCCGCGATGGGATGCGTCGTCGGCAGCTGGTCCTGGGTGTACGCCCAGCCCTTCCTGGCGTTCGCGAACGAGGCCCACGGGTCGACGCCACCGCACTGGGCCGAGATCTGGCCCTGCGCGAAGTGACTGGCCCACTCGGCGAACGACTCATTGAGCCACAGGTCGTCCCACCAGGTCATCGTGACGAGGTCGCCGAACCACATGTGGGCGAGTTCGTGCAGGATCGTGTTGTCTCGCGCTTCATAGGCGGCAGCGGTGACGCGCGAACGGAACAGGTACTCGTCGCGGATCGTCACGCAGCCGGCATTCTCCATGGCACCGGCATTGAATTCCGGCACGAAGACCTGGTCGTACTTCTCGAACGGATAGGCGACGCCGAAATGCTCCTCGAACACCGCGAAACCCTTGCGAGTGGTGTCGAGGATCCGTTCTGCGTCGCAGAATTCCGCGACGGACGCCCGGCACAGCACCTCGGCGGGAATCTCGCCCTTGATCGACGGGATCGTCGAGCTGACGACCTGGTAGTTGCCGGCCACCAGAGCGGTGATGTAGGTCGAGATGGGGGGAGTGGGGGCGAAGTCCCAGCGTCCGAGGCCTTCGTCGACCAAGCTCGGGATGACCTCGGGTGAGTTCGAGACGACCAGCCAGTCGTCAGGTGCGATCACCGACAACTGGAAGGTGGCCTTCAGGTCGGGCTGCTCGAAATTGGCGTACATGCGACGCGCATCAGCCGTCTCGAACTGGGAATACAGATAGACGCGATCGTCGGCAGGGTCGACGAATCTGTGGAGCCCTTCCCCGGTGCGTGAGTAGCGGCACAGCGCGGTCACGGTGAGCACGTGCTCACCCTCGGAGGTCTCGAAACCCAGCGCGTGGCCCGTGAAGGCGGACGCGTCGATCACCTCACCGTCGAGTTGGGCGTCGAAGATCGCGTCGGCGATGAGGTCGAGATGACTGGCCCCGCCGCGACTGTGGAATCGGATCGTCGAGGTCGAGACGAAGGTTGCTTCGGGATCGACCAGGGGCGCGCCCTCGGGGGACCGCCCTGAGAGGTCGACGAGGACCTCGTAGGAACGGGTGTCGATCATGGACGCCCGCGCCTTCGCCCCCTCGCGCGTGATGTTGGCTGGGTTCATCGGCGTCCTTCCGAACTGCACCGGGGCGCCCTGCACCGGATTCGTCCGACACTATCCCACCTGTCGGACAACGGACCCGGGCGGCGATTCGCGTCGCTGCAGGTGATTTCGGGCCCGGCTTTCCAGACGTGGCACAGTTGCCCCCATGACGACGACTGTTGATTTCTGGTTCGACCCGCTGTGCCCGTGGGCCTGGATGACGTCCCGCTGGATGCTTGAGGTTGAGAAGGTGCGCGACGTGCACACGGTCTTCCATGTCATGAGCCTGTCGGTCCTCAATGAGGAGCGTGAGCACGACGACCACTATCGCGGTCTGATGCGCGACGGCTGGATCGGCGTCCGGGCGAGCGTCCTCGTGCGCGATCGCCACGGCGTCGAGGCGCTGCGTGACTTCTACACCGCCCTCGGGACGCGCTACCACCTGGGTGGCGAACCCAAGGAGGTGGGCACGGTCCGTGACGCGCTCGCCGAGTGCGGGCTCGACGAGGACATCGCCGACCTGGCCCTGACCCACGAGTTCGACGAACTTGTGCGCGCGTCCCACCACGAAGGCATGGGGCCGGTCGGCCAGGACGTCGGCACCCCGGTGATCCACCTCAACGGTCTCGCGATGTTCGGGCCGGTCATCTCTCCGGCGCCGAAGGGCGAGGAGGCGGGCAACCTGTTCGACGGCTTCGAGAAGATGACGGCGTACTCCGGCTTCTTCGAGTTGAAGCG
>CALKHV010000128.1 GCA_937988865.1 uncultured Propionibacteriaceae bacterium
AGATGCTCTACCTCGCCATGGAGGACTTCCGCGTGGACGTCATCGTCGGCAAGGGTCCGGGAGCCACCGCGATCCCCATCGAGATCCCGCCCTTCACCCTCGTCGGCGCCACGACGCGAGCCGGATTGCTGCCCGGCCCCCTGCGCGACCGGTTCGGGTTCACGGCCCAACTCGAGTTCTACGAGGCGTCCTCGCTGGAGCACATCCTCCATCGGTCCGCACGTGTCCTCGGGGTCGGGATGGACGACCAGACCGCGTCCGAGATCGCCAAACGCTCACGGGGCACACCCCGGATCGCGAACCGGTTGCTGCGACGCGTCCGTGACTTCGCGCAGGTGCGACATGCGGGTGAGGTGAACGCGAGGGTTGCGTCCGAGGCACTGGAACTCTACGAAGTCGATCCCCTGGGCCTCGACCGTCTCGATCGAGCCGTGCTGGAGGCGATCTGTGTGAAGTTCGGCGGCGGTCCCGTGGGCCTGTCGACGCTCTCCATCAGCGTGGGGGAGGAGACCGAGACCGTGGAAGAGGTCGCGGAACCGTTCCTGGTGCGCCTGGGATTCCTCATGCGGACGCCACGGGGCCGCGTGGCAACGGCCCGGGCGTGGGCCCACCTGGGTCTTGACGTGCCTCGTGAACCGTCCCAGGAGACCGGTCCTGACCTCTTCTCGGCCTGAGGCGCCGCTCCGACGGCCGGCCCGCGCCGGGAAGTGGCCAGACGTTGGGTAGTCTTGCGGAGGTTGTGCGCGGATTTCGCTGCGCGCGTCGATGGACTACGTGAAATGGACTCCCGATGATCCCGCTCCTGAGCAGCAACAGCTCACTGTTCCTGATGATCGCCATGATGATGGCTCTCTTCTACTTCATGATTCAGCGTCCGATGAAGAAGCGGGCTGTCGAGGCCGCCAAGATGGCCGACGCGCTGGAGCCGGGAACCCGCGTCCTGCTGTCCGGGGGCTACCTCGGTACCGTCCTGCACCTCGGCACGAAGCAGGCGATCGTCGAGATCGCACCCGGTGTCGAGGTCACGGTGCTCAAGGGATCCATCCTCAAGCCGATGAACCCCGCCGACGAGGAGTTCGAGTACGCCGACGACCTGACCGATGACGACGCTGCCTCGACCGACGACGGCGCCTACGCCGATGACGCCTGGGCGTCCGAGGAGTCGGAGGCGTCGGTGGCGCCCTCCTCAGAGACGACGGAAGCCTCGACCGCTGACGCGCTCGGGTACGACTCCACCGCGCAGCGCGACGGCACCGCGAACAACTGACCGGAAAGACACACCATCGTGGCAACGACGACGAGTCATCCCCGCCCGGGGCGGACGCTGATCATCTTCTTCACCATCCTCGCGGCCCTTTTCGGGCTGATGGCCATCGCCCAGACGTGGACTCCGCGTCTGGGCCTCGACCTGCGTGGTGGCACGACGATCACCCTGACCGCCCGCAACTCCACCGGCGACGGCGCAGTGGCGCCGGCCAGCCTCGAACTGGCCCGCTCGATCATCCAGCAGCGCGTCGACGGGCTCGGTGTCGGTGAGGCCAGCGTCGCCACCCAGGGCTCCAACCACATCGTGGTGACGGTGCCCAACGTCCAGCAGGACGAACTTGTCCGCCTGGTCGGACGCACGGCCCAGCTGGCTTTCCGCAATGTGTATGCCATCGACTACTCCGCGGTCGTGGCGCCGTCGGCGAGCCCGAGCGCCGGTGCCTCAGCGAGCGCGTCCGCGAGTGCGTCGGCGGCACCGTCCGCAAACGTGTCGGCCAAGCCTGCCAGTGCCACGCCGTCGCGCAAGGTGCTTCCGGGCCTGCCGACGGCGCCTCCGGCTCCGACCACTCCGCGTCCGACCGTCCCGAGTGGCGTCGACCAGACCATCGACGAACTTCTCGCGTGGACGCCCTCCGATCAGGACCTCACCGATTTCGCTGCCTTCAACTGCGGCGACGAGTTCCCCGACGTCGCCGACCAGCCCCTGTTCGCCTGTGACGAGACCGCCGCAGTCAAGTATCTCCTCGGCCCGATCATCATCAGTGGCGACCAGGTGACGGATGCCCAGGCGGGCGTGCCGCAGGGACAGCTGGCCTATGTGGTGTCGCTGAGCTTCGACAGCGACGGGGCGGACGCGTTCCTCAAGGCCACCACCCTGCTCAGCCAGAACGAGAGCCCGAAGAACCAGTTCGCCATCGTGCTCGACAACGAGGTCATCTCGGCGCCGGTTCCCAATGGTCCGATCCCGGGCGGCAACGCCGAGATCAGCGGCAACTTCGACGCCGCGTCGTCACAGGAACTCGCGAACGTCCTCAAGTACGGCGCGCTGCCACTGACGTTCGACGTCTCGAGCGTCGAGAACGTCTCGGCCACCCTGGGTGGGGAGCAGTTGCGCGCCGGCATCATCGCCGGCCTCGTCGGTCTCGCCCTGGTCATCGCCTATGCGTTCCTCTACTACCGGGGGCTCGGTCTCGTCGTCGTCGGTTCGCTCACCGTGGCCGGGCTGCTCACCTACGCGACGATGGTGCTCCTCGGCAAGTCGATGGGCTTCGCCCTGAACCTCCCCGGCATCGCAGGTGCGATCGTGGCCATCGGCATCACGGCCGACTCGTTCATCATCTACTTCGAGCGCATCCGGGACGAGATCCGCGACGGACGCAGCCTCAGGACGGCCATCGAGACGGGTTGGCAGAAGGCCCGCTCGACCATCGTCATCGCCGACATGGTGTCGCTGCTGAGCGCCACAGTCCTCTTCATCCTCGCCGTGGGTGGGGTCAAGGGCTTCGCGTTCACGCTGGGCCTGACGACCCTCATCGACTTGTACATCGTCTTCTTCTTCACGAAGCCGCTCATGAGCGTCCTCGGCCGAACCGCGTTCTTCGGCGAGGGCCACAAGTGGTCAGGTCTGGAGGCTGAGCACATGGGCGTCTCCCGTGACTCGCTGCTCGGTCGCCGCGCCCGTCCGTCCGGCTCTCGTCGGGCCACCACCCGCAAGGAGGCATGATGTCCCAGCTCGTTGACGAGACCCCCGTGGTCCCGACCGCCAGGAAGATGGGGTTGACCCACCGGTTGTACACCGGCGACATCTCCTACGACTTCATCGGACGCCGCAAGCTCTGGTACACGATTTCTGGCGCGCTGCTGGTGATCTCGCTCCTCGCGCTGGTGTTCCTCCGGCTGAACCTCGGGATCGAGTTCAAGGGCGGGGCTGACTTCCAGGCCCCCGTCACGGTCACGTCGACCACGGTCGACGACGTCAAGGCCGCCGTACTGGGTCTCGACCTTCCCGACATGGACGACATGTCCGTTGTCACCCTGGGCGATTCGACGGTCCGCGTCCAGACCCGGACGCTGGCCACCGAAGAGGTGACCCTGGTGCGGGGAGCGCTCGCCGAACTGGGGGGCACGACCCCCGAGAACGTCGCGTACAACCTCATCGGTGCATCGTGGGGGCAACAGATCACATCCAAGGCCTTCCTGGCGTTGGGGGTGTTCCTGGTGCTCGTGATGTTGTTGATCTGGGGGTACTTCCGTGACTGGAAGATGTCGGTGGCCGCCATCGTCGCCCTGCTGCACGACCTGCTGCTGACCATCGGCATCTACGCGCTCGTGGGCTTCTCGGTGACGCCGACCACGCTCATCGGCGTCCTGACGATCCTCGGCTACTCGCTGTATGACACGGTCGTCGTCTTCGACAAGGTGCGCGAGAACGTCAAGAACATCCGTGAGCAGGACCGCACCTACACGGCTGCGGCCAACACCGCCATCAACCAGGTGCTGGTGCGGTCGCTCAACACGACGATCATCGGCGTCCTGCCTGTAGCCGCCATTCTGTTCGCCGGGGCCTTCGTGCTCAGGACGGGCCCGCTCGAGGACCTCGGCCTTGCACTGTTCGTCGGCATGATCGCCGGTGCGTACTCCTCGATCTTCATCGCGACCCCGCTCCTCGCGCAGCTCAGGGAACTCGAGCCCGAGATGAAGGACCACCGCGAGGCACTGGCCCACCGGGCGAGTCGCAAGAACCAGCGCGTCAAGACGAAGGTGTCCACCGTCACCACCACGGACGTCCCGACCGTTGCGGCGGCGCCCGTGGACGCAAGCCTCGATTTCGTGACGACGACGCCCGTGGCCCGCGTCCAACCCCAGCGCACCACCCGAGACAAGCGGAGGAAGTAAGTGAACCGTGCTGACTACATCGCGTCACTGATTCGCGACGTGCCCGACTTCCCGAAACCCGGCGTCGTCTTCAAGGACATCACCCCGCTGCTCGCCCACCCGGCCGGCTATGCGGCCGCGATCGAGGAACTGGTGGCCACCGCGCCCGAGGACATCGATGTCGTGGTGGGCATGGAGGCTCGCGGCTTCCTCTTCGCTGCGCCTGTCGCGCTGGCGCTCGGTGCGGGTTTCGTGCCCGTGCGCAAGCCCGGGAAGCTGCCCGGGGAGGTCTACGAGGAGGCCTTCGCGCTCGAGTACGGCACCGAGACCCTGACGATCCACCAGGACGCCATCCGTCCTGGCGCTCGCGTCATGGTCATCGATGACGTGCTGGCCACCGGTGGGACCATCGCCGCCACCGCCGGCCTGCTGCGCAGGCTGGGGGCGAACCTGGTGCACGTGAGCGTCCTCATGGAGTTGTCGTTCCTGAACGGGCGCGACCTCCTGGCCGCGAACGGGGTGGACTCCTGCTCTGCAGTGATCACCTCCTGACAAGCAGCCGCGGTGACTCGCGGGGACGTGACTAGACTGGGTCCACTGGCCGCACGGCTGGTGGATTCGTCTTTTCCGGGCCAGGGTCGGAGGTCGGTGTGAGCGCTGACGATGTGTACGGGCCCTATGGCGCGGGTGGAGCGCCTCCCGCGCCCGAGTCAGCCACCCACGCAAGACTGAGCACAGGCCCGGAGCAGCCGCGCATGCGCATGCG
>CALKHV010000129.1 GCA_937988865.1 uncultured Propionibacteriaceae bacterium
GCCGATCCGGGCGCGCGATAGGGCCGATAGTCGGTGTGCAGCAGCCGGTGGGCGACGTCCGAGTTCGGTGTGTCGTAGTAGTCGTCGTACAGCTTCAGGATGTCGGGGTTCTCCTGCGACTTGCGGTAGGTGCTGGTGCGGTCAATGTTCAGCAGCACCTGCTGCCGGGCCGCGAGTTCACCGAGGCGCTTGGGTACTGGGTTGCCGGCGCCCGCGATGCAGCCACCGGGGCAGGCCATGATCTCCACCAGGTCGTAGCC
The DNA here is from genome assembly GCA_937988865.1 of uncultured Propionibacteriaceae bacterium. GTDB lineage: Bacteria > Actinomycetota > Actinomycetes > Propionibacteriales > Propionibacteriaceae > CALKHV01. The sequence goes on from CALKHV010000129.1 coordinate 261, forward strand.
GACGTCCTCACCTGCGAGCACGCGTTTCACCAGCGGTTCCGCATTCGCCAGACCCGAGATCACCGCGACCCGGATCGTGGTTCCGCCCGCCGACACCGTCGCCTCCTTCACTCCCTGGAAGCCCCGCACCTCTTGGTAGTCGAGGTGATCGACCAACTGCTCGCCGGTGAGTTTCTCGACCGCCATCCGGAGGGCCGCCTCAGCGACGCCACCGGACGCACCGAACAACACCCCGGCCCCGGTCACCCGGGAGTAGGGCTCGTCGAAGTCGCACGGTTCCACTTCGGCGGCGTTGAGCCGAACCATGTCGACCATCTCGAGGAACTCGGTGGTGGTCAGCACCGCGTCCACGTCGCGGATGCCGTCGGTCGCGAACTCCGGACGCGCTGCTTCGTACTTCTTGGCCAGGCACGGGACGATCGAGACCACGTACAGGTCATCGAGCGAGACGCCGAACCTGCTGGCGAAATGGTTCTTGACGGTCGCGCCCATCATTTGTTGCGGCGACCGGCAACTGGACAGATGGGGGATGAGGCCCGGATAGCGCTTCTCCACCAGGTTGACCCAGCCGGGGCAACACGACGTGAACTGGGGCATGACGCCGCCTTTGCCCACCCTGTCCAGGAACTCGGTCGTCTCCTCGAGGATGGTCAGGTCGGCCGCGAAGGAGAAGTCAAAGACCCGGTCGAAGCCGATGGCCCGCATCATGCCGGCGACGAAACGGGACGCCTCGCCGAACTCGATGCCGTACCGGGCGGCGATCACGCTCCGCGGTGCGGGGGCCACGAACCCGACGACGAGTTTGGTGGGGTCGTTGAGGGCCACGAACACGTCCGGGCGTTCGCGGACGTAGTCGAGGGCGCCGCAGGGGCAGGCAGTGACGCACTGGCCACAGGAGACGCAGTCGGTGTCGATCAACGGGCGTCCGTCGTGGGTTCCCACCGTGAGTTGACCGCCGTGGAACTGGTAGGCCAGCACCGCCGGGCCTTCGATCTCGGCGCAGGCCGCGACGCACAGTCCGCACGAGATGCACTTGTTGTGGTCCCGGATGATGAACGGGTGGTCGCGGACGATGGGCACGTGCGGACGCCGGTGCAGCGGCTCTACGTGCACCACTCCGAGGTCCGTCGCGGTCTGGCGCAGGTCGCAGACGAAGCGCGCCTTGCAGCCGCAACGCAGACAACGGGCTGCCTCGGCTCTCGCATCGGCCTCGGAGAACCCGAGTTCGACCTCGGCGAATCCCTGGGTGCGATCGGCGGAGGACAACGAGGGCATCTCATGGCGTTGAATTCCCGGGAGCGTCTGGTGGTCACCCTGCGGTGGGCCATCCACCGGGCCACGGCTGCAGTTGTAGCCCGCCGGTTCCGCTCGGACGTAGCCCAAGGTGACGAACTGGTCCATCGCACGGGCCGCCCGCCTCCCGGCAGCCACCGCCTCGATGACGGTAGCGGGCCCGCTCACGCAGTCACCGCCGGCGAAAATCTTCAGCTCCGACGTCTGCATCGTCGCCCAGTCGACCTGGATGTCCCCCCACTTGTTGAGCCCCACCGGGAGGTCGTGGTAGAGGAATTGGGTGTTCGTGCTCTGGCCGATGGCACCGATCACCAGGGACGCGGGGAGTTCGAACTCGCTCCCTTCGATCGGGATCGGACGCCGACGTCCGGAGCGGTCAGGTTCGCCGAGTTCCATGCGGAGACAACGGAGCACCAGTCCATCGGGCGTGCGGATTATGGCGCTCGGAGCCGTCAGGAGAATGAGTTCCACGCCCTCGGCCGCAGCATCGTCCACCTCGTGTGACTCGGCGGGCATCTCGTCCCGGGTTCGTCGGTAGAGCAGGGTGACCCTAGCGGCGCCGCGTCGGAGCGCGGTGCGTGCACAGTCGATCGCAGTGTTGCCGCCACCGATCACGACAACCCGGTCGCCGGGCAGAGGATCGACATCCTTGGCCACCTGCTCCAGGTAGCGGATTCCGGTGATGACGCCCTCGCTGTTCTCGCCGTCGAGATGCATGGGGGTCGGCGTCCAGGAACCGATGGCAAGGTAGACCGCGTCGAAGTCATCCTGCAGGTCCTCGAGTCGCAGGTGCGTGCCCAGCGACTTCCCACAGACGATGCGGACGCCCATCGACTGGATGACGCCGATCTCGGCGTCCAGGGTCGCCTTGGGAAGCCGGTACTCGGGGATGCCGTAGCGCATCATCCCGCCCGGCTTCGGCTGGCGCTCGAAGACCGTCACGTCGTGGCCCGCCAGCGAGGCGTAGAAGGCGGCGCTCAGCCCGGCCGGTCCCGCACCGACGATCGCGAGTCGCTTGCCTGTCGCCTTGCCCACGGTGGGGATCCACGGCTCCTCGCGGCTGAGGTCCCAGTCGGCGGCGAACCGCTTGACGCTGTTGATGGCGACTGGCTGGTCGAGGAGGCCACGTCGGCAGTGGGCCTCACAGGGATGCGGGCAAACCCGGCCGCAGACGGACGGGAAGGGGTTGCGGTCCTTCATCACCCGCACGGCGGCCTCGAAGTTCCCGTCGGTGACCAGTGCCAGATAGCGCTGGATGTCGATCTGCGCAGGGCAGCGCTGCTGGCACGGCGGCTCGCAGTCGGCGTTGTGGTCACACAACAGCTGTTCGATCCGGAGCTTTCGGTAGGAGTGGAGTGGCGCAGAGCGGGTGTACACCTCCAGGCCGGGGGAGACGGGGGTGATGCAGGCCTTCACGTCACGCCGCTCGGCGCCGACCTCGACGACGCAGAGTCCGCAGTTGCCGTTGGCCCGTTCGAGCCTGAGGTCGTGGCACAGCGAGGGAACGTTGATCCCCTCCTGCTGCAGGGCTGTGAGGATCGTGAGACCATCCCGGACGCGCAGTGGGCGGCCGTCCACCGTGATGGACACGTCGGCTTGAACGGTCGACTCGATCATGGTCGCCCCCTCGGGTCGGGGCGCCCGCCTCGCCCGGTCGGGCGCTTGTGAACCAATTCTCCCACTGCCGCGGCGTCGCTGCAGGGCCCCGCGGGTGTTGCTGGAAGCGCTGGGCGGGCGGAGGATGGGTAGACGACCTCGAAGGAGCCTGTGATGGCCTTGCAGAACTACGGGGTCCTGGTCGCCCGTGCGCTGGGTCGCCGGCGTGAGGGCACCACGGACACCCCCCACTACCAGATCCATGCGGGCACCGACGACGGCACCGGCTACCGCATCGCCATCAACGTGCTGTCACAACAGGCCCCGTCGGAGCTGCTCTACCTCGTCGACGACGACTTCCGCCACCCGCTGGTGACGGGCGTCGGCGGGCTGGGCGACGGCTGGCATCCCCTGGCGTCCACTCCGGGCGGCTCGGCACTGGACTTCATCCGCGGCAACCTGTTCGACCCCGGAGCGATGCGGGTGCTGCCGCCGGACGCGTCCGGCCCTGACAACGATCTCGCCGACCTCCTCGACCACTACGTCCAACGCGCCATGGCTGACCCGAGCGCACGCGTGTACGCGTTCGGCGAGCGGTGGGGGCCCGAGCAGGACGCCCCGGACAAGATCTTCGGGTTCAGCCCCGGCAACGGGGTGCACGACATCCACATGAACCAGGGCAACAGCCCGCAGTTCATGCGCGACGACGGCGTCTGGCAGGACGGCGGGCTCGTCTTCCACTTTCCGAGCGACGACCGGTGGGTGGCCGTCTTCCTGGCCTTCCAGAGCCAGGCCTGGCACACCGACGACCGCACCGGCCACTCGATCGAGGGCGGCCCGGCGCCCGCCGCCGAGTCGGCCGTGGTGCGGATTCTGGCGGCGCTGGTCAACCCGGTCGGGCCGGCCCCTGAGCCGGAGTGGGTCCTCCTGCTCAACGCGTCGCCGGAGCCGGTCGACCTGGCCGGCTGGAGCCTCGCCGACCGGGACAAGCGGCGGTCGCCGGTGCCCGGGGTGGTCCTGCAGCCGGGAGCGACGACCAGCGTGGTCCTCGCGGATGGGCAGGCGGTGCTCGGCAACAAGGGTGGCCAGCTCACCCTCCTGGACGCCGCCGACCTGAAGGTGCACGGTGTCTCGTACACCGCCCCGGACGCACGTGAGGGGTGGAT
>CALKHV010000130.1 GCA_937988865.1 uncultured Propionibacteriaceae bacterium
CTCCGCGACGACGGCGTCCCCCACGTCATCCCCCCGAAACGCGTCGACCCCCGACAACTTCCACGACTCCACGCCCGCTTCCAGAGCCGAACGCCCGCGGCAGAGCACCCCGCGTCCACAGAAGGGGCAACGCAGAACCCCACCCACCTGGAGACCTCACCAGCGTGGCGGTAGTCGGGTCAGAACGCGAAGACCGTCATGAACGGCAGGAGCGCCACCATCAGGCCGGTGCTCATCCAGAACATGCCGAGGTTCATGGCGGCGTCGTGGAGGCGTCCGAGGCGCTGAAGGGGCGAACCGACCGGCTGGGGCTCGTGGCAGCCGGCCACTTCGAGGAGCGGACGCGCGACGTCCCGGTCAAGTGCGACCGCCGTCCCACCTGAGGTCATCGCCGCAGTCATCGCGGCGTGGTCGTGCTGGCCGTGGACCTCGTGAGCAGGGTCGTGGTGGGCATGATCGTGGTGGTCGCTCGCCTCCAGCGCCTGCGTCCGGGCCGGTGCCACGGCCTCGATGAGGGACCTGACCCCTGCATACAGCAACCACGCCATGAACGGGACGCCGATCAATGCGACCGTCCAGAGCACGCCTCCGGCCTTGCTCTCCTCCGCCACCCAGGCAGCCATACCGGTGCCCATGTGTGGCATCTTCACACTCATCGCGATGAGGTGCCACGTCATGGCGGCGAACATGGTGGCGTGGCCGGCGAAGTGGGCCGCGAGGGAGCGGTCGGCACGCTCCTTCGCCGCGAGCCACACGAACCAGACCACCGAGAGGGCCTGGGTGAGGGTGATCAAGGGCAGCGGGACGACTTTCACGAGCGGCTGCCAGACCGACCGGGAAACCATCATCAGCATGACGACCGACATCCACAGGTGGAGCAACCCTGAAATGCGGGTCCGGCGGTCGGCCGGGCGCGTGAGTTGGTAGACGCCCCACCCCGTGGTGTAGGCGAACATCACCAGGAGGCCGACGAACTTCACCGGCGTCGCGCTGAACGTGAACATGGTCCCTCCGAGGTCGCTGGCTGCGGATCTCGCCCGATCGGGCCAGGAGTGGCGTAGTCAGGACACCACCTGGCGGGGACAGACATTGACAAGACTCGACCACCCCGGGCATCGTCGCGCGGGCGGTCGGTGACACGAACGCTACTCGCCACACCGGCCGGGGAACGCGCGTCCCGGGCTGGAGACCTCGACCCGCACTGTGGCATTGGTCACAAAGACCCGTGTCCAGGGGAGGCACGAGTCGACTCTGGAGGTCAGGCAACCGGATTGAGGCGCCGCACCGTGGGAGGGCCCGAGGCTCGCTCCGCGGCAAGATCGTGGGCCGACTGCAACGCCAGCCAGACACGGGCGGTTCCCACGCCAGCCTCCTCCAACCGCACGGCGAGGTTGGGGCTCACACGGGCATGACCATGCAGCACCCTGCTCAGTGCGACCCTGGAGATCCCCAGACGAGATGCCGCTTCTCCGACGCTCAGCCCGAGGTCGGCGAGGACGTCCTCACGCAGGATCTCACCGGGGTGCACCGGGTTCTTCAACACCATGTCCCTCCTTCCTCAGTGGTAGTCCTGATAGTCGACGAGTTCAACGTCGCTGTCGACGAATCTGAACGTCACCCGCCAGTTGCCATTCACCCAGATCGACCAGTGACCGGCGAGATCGCCCTTCAGTTGGTGCGTCCTGAACGACGGGATCGCAAGGTCGACGGAGGTCGTGGCCACATCGAGCAGGGACAGGATTCGCACGAGCTTCGGAACATGGTCCGCCTGGACGCCCTGCTTCGAACCATCGCGATACAGCCTCTCCAGACCTTTGTGCCGGAAGCTGACGATCACACCCCCGACTGTATCGCGTAACGATACGCGACACAAGAGCGCGACACCGCGAGAAGCACCCCACGGGAGTGCGCCCGAGGAACCCGGCACGGCACGCCTCGATGACCACGTCGGGTCCGGAGACCACGGACAGCGGCACCAGGACCACCGGCAGGCGCAGGCGTCCGAGAAGCGACGCGGGCAGTGCCGCGGCCGGCGCCTCAGTTGGCCAGCGGACGATTGGTGGCGAGCAGGTGCCGGACGCGTTCCTGGTTCGCGGGACGCACGAGCAGGTCGACGGCTACGGCGATCTCGCGGGCGAGCAACTCGTCCTCGGTTGCCGTCTCGGCTGACCCGGCGCCGGTCAGCATCCCGCCCAGCCCGGCGACGATGGCGCGGTCGGTCGCGGACGCCTGCGACCACTCCGCGTCCAGAGGCCCTGCTTCCGGGTCGTGCAACGGGAGCGGCGCGTGCGCCGGCGTGGTCCAATCGGACGCGAGCAGGTCGAGAGCCACCGCCTTCGCCTCGGCCAGCACCCGGCCGGCGGACGCGACCACCTCGTCGGATTCGCGCAGGAGGTGCCACTGGCCCGCCTGCCAGGCCGACGAGCTGACCTCACAGCTGGAGGTCACGGCGAACGCGGACGCCGCCGGGTCCGGCTCCCCCGCCGCCGTGGCGCGCACCAGGCTCTGGACGACGCCGCCCCAGCACGGGATCAGGCCGACGGTCCGTTCCGGGAAGCCCGCGTGCAGTTCGGCGTGGGCGACGATCCGGTCGGCGGTCATCATCAGCTCGGTGCCCCCGCCCAGCGCGAAGCCGCGCGCAGCGGCCACGACCGGGAACGGAGCGTTGCGCAGGGCGTGGAAGGCCTGCTGACCGCGACGCGCGAACCCTCTCAGGCCGTCGAGGTCGCCGGCGTCCAGGTGACGGACGAAGCTGCCGAGGTCGGCTCCCGCGGAGAATGCGCGCGGGTGGTCGGAACCGATGACCAGCGCCCGGAACGCCCCGGACGTCCCCAGCTCGGTCGCCTGCTCGACCATGTCGAGGACGCCCGCGTCGCAGGTGTTCATCTTGGTGCGCAGCGCGAGGCACGCGACGCCGTCCCCGAGGTCGACCAGCGCGGCGGACGCGTTCTCGGCGATCGTCCCCTGCGCGCGCTCGGCGTCCGCGACGGTGAGGGCACCCTGGGGACGCCGACGCCGACGGACTTCACCGTCCGACCCGAGGACAGAGTCCGGGTCGGGGTAGAAGCCGCCAACCTCGGCGGCGCGGGTGAGAAGCGCGGGAACCTCGCGTCCGGACACCGCGAAGCGGTCGGCGAGGGCCTGCGCACCGACCGTGTCGGCCAGCGCGAACGGGCCCTTCACCCAGGCGTACCCGAGTCGCATCCCGTCGTCGACGGCCTCGACGTCATCGGCAACCTCGGGCGCGATGGCGCAGGCGTACTCGAGGACGGCCGCGAAGACCTCCCAGGCGTAGCGTCCGCCGGGACTGTCGGTGGCGAGCACCGACGCCAGGTCCTTCACCGACGCCGCCGGGTCGTCCGGCGTCCGGCGCGGTCGGTACTCCAGGGACGCAAGGTCGAGCACCTCGTCGACCTTCTCACCGGCCGGATTCCTGCGCCGGTGGAAACCGCCGGGGCCCTGACGTCCGACAAGCCCGTTCGCGAGCAGGTGGGTGAAGACCGGGTCGGCCTGCAGGTCGTAGCGGTGACACGCGTCGGACGCGGGAAGGGCCTGCGTCAGCACCGGCCACAGCAGGGGGACGAGATTGATGCCCACGAGGTCGAAGAGCCCGAACACGCCCGTCCGGGGGACACCGAATGGGCGCGACATCACGGCGTCCGCAGTCTCGACGTCGAGACCGGCCCGGAACGCCTCCAGCGCTGCGACGGCCATCCAGTGGCTGCCGAGCCGGTTCGCGATGAAGCCGGGGGTGTCGCGGCACTGCAGGACGGTCTTGCCCAGCTGCCGGTCACCCACCGCGGCGACGCGGGCATGGGACGCGGGGTCGGTCGACTCGCCGGTCACGACCTCGAGCAGCTCCATGGTGCGGGGCGGGTTGAAGAAGTGGGTGATGGTGAAGTCGCGGGCGAACGCCTCGGAATGGCCGCGCACCAACTCGTGGACGGGGATTCCGGACGTGTTCGACGACACCAGCGTCCCCGGGCGCCGCACCTGGTCGACCTGCTCGTACAGCGCGTGTTTGACCTGTGGGTCTTCGAAGACGGCTTCGATGATCCAGTCGGCGTCCGAGCAGGCCGAGAGGTCGTCCTCGACCGTGCCCGGGGTCACCCGGGCGGCGAACTCGGGAAGCATGAACCCGCCGCCGATGAGCTGGCGCGCGATCCCGGCGTCGGCGAGCGAGGTCCGTTCGTTCCCGCCGTTCCCGTCGGTGGCCCGGTCGAGCAGGGTGACCTCGATCCCGCAGTTGGCCAGGTGGGCCGCGATGCCCGCGCCCATGGTCCCGGCACCGACCACCACGGCCCGGCGCACCGGTGCGAAGTCGTTCGCCAGGGGGACGCGGGGCTGGCGGTCGGCGATGGTCATGTCACCCTCCTGGGCGTCGAGTGAGAGGCAGGACGATCTCTCGACCCTAACGCTCGCGGTGTACCGCGGTGCCGCTTTACCGGGGTGGAGCGACCTCGAGCCGAGGCCCGGACGGCCCGGGACCCTTGTCTTCGGCGGGGCTGACTGCCACAGTGAGCCATGGGCGATCAAGACAACGTGGTGCGCTACTCCCTCGCAGAATCGGTACTGACGTTCGACGCCACGGTCGACTACACGACCGACACCTACGCCGATGGCGAGCAGGCCGGGCGTCCGACCACCGAGGTCACCCTCGGGGTGCGCGGCTCGTCCGACTCACTCTCCCTCGATCTCGACGACGAGAGCGGCAACAGCGAATTCTCGGTCACCCTCACCCCCGACCAGCGGTTGGCCACCCTGTCATTCAAGACGGTGGGCGCGGGCGGGCAGGTCGTCCAGTCGGTCGGGACGCTGATCGGCGTGGTCGCAGCGGCCGCAGCGGGTCTGCGTCCGGGGGGTTTGAGACCGGCCGCTCCCCGTCCCGCGGACCGCGAACCCACCAACGACAACACCAAACGTCCGAAGGTCACCCCCGAGGAGAGGGCGCGCGCCGCGTGGGACGCGTCCCACGAGACGGAGGCCGCACTGATCGCCGGTTACCGAACGCTCATCACGGATCAGGCGAACGCGCTCCTCGCGCGTCGGCAGCGCCTCCTCGAAGCGCAGCCCGCCGACGAGCGCGATCTGCTCGCCTCCATCGGACGGCTCCAGCGCGTCCTCGAGGAGTCCCGCGACGAACTCGCACGGCTGGAGTCGTTGTACAAGGGGTGGCGGGCGGGCACGATCACGCGGCGAACGGTGAGCCACGTCGAGCACCTGACGATCGCCGACCTGCCCGTCGCCGCACCCGGCGCCACCCTCGACCCTGAGACGCTGGGCGAACGGGCACGGCAGGTCTGGGACGCGACCGGCGCGATGGTCCAGGTCGAGCAGTGGGCCGCCCCGGCCCCGGCGCCCGTGGTCGAGAAGGTGCCGGCACGCACCTTCGGGGAGCAGTACGCCAGCGTCCGCGCCGAACCGGTCTCACTGGACGAGCGGGTGGTGTGGCGAGTCGCGCGTCCGGTCACCCTGAGCGTGTGGACGCGGACGTCCGCGGGGGTCGAGTTGACCCGGCGCTTCCCGGCGCGAGTGCTGGACGCCGCGAGTGAGGTGCGCTCCATCCCGCTTGAGGACAGGTTCTTCGGTGAGGAGTCCGTCGAGATCCACTTCGACGCGGACGGCAACCTGTCCAGCGTCGGAGGCAAGGCGACGAGCGCGGTCGCGTCCTTCCTCGAATCGCTCGGCACGGTGCCCGAGAGCGTCGCGGGCGGCATCGCCACCGCCCTCAAGGCCCGGACCGACCTGGCGAGCATCGCGGACGCCGCCGACGTCCGACGGGTGGCCGCCGCCAAACGCCAACTCGAACAACTGCAGGCAGAACTCGACCTCAAGGGGTTGGCGGCCACCAGCGACGACGTGGCCAGACTGGCGAGCCTCACCCAGCAGGTGTCGATCGCCGAAGCGGAGGGCACCTTGGCCCCTCCCAGTGAGACGGCCCGTCTGGAGGCCGAGGCGAAGCTCGTCGAAGCGAGGACCAAGCTGGCGGACGCCCACCGGACCGAGGCGCTGGAGCAGGAAATCGGGTCGCTGCGGTCAGAGATTGCCCGGCTGGCCCTGGAGGTCGAGAAGGCGAAACTCACCGCCAAGGAGGCGGTGGATGGCGGCTGACGTCCAACCGTCGCTGTAGGCCCATGCTGAGCGGTTACCGACTGCCCTGACGGGGTATCTGGCGGCTCAGGAGGAGTCATGACAGCACGCCACATCGCACCAGACCTGCCGGAGTCCCTGGACACCCCCATGGAGGCGCCCGAAACCGGGGCTGAGTCGGGAGGCGAGCCATCGACGCGTCCGTCCTCAGCTGAACCCAGGTCGCGGCTGCGCGGCTTCGTCGGCGTCCTCGGCCCGGGACTTGTGACCGGTGTGGCGGACGACGACCCGTCCGGTGTGGCGACATACTCCCAGGCGGGCGCGGCGCTGGGCGTCGGGATGCTGTGGACGGCCCCCGCCACCCTGCCGCTGATGTACGCCGTGCAAGAGATCTGCGACCGGACGGCGCTGGCCACCGGCGACAGCCTGGGCACCCTCGTACGACGCCGCTTTCCCCGCCGTGCCCGCTGGGTGGTGGGGGTGCTCGTGGTGGCCCTGATCGTGGCCAACTGCCTGAACGTGGCCGCCGACCTCGCAGCCATCGGCTCGGGGATGGAACTGCTCGGTGCCGGACCACCCCACCTCTGGGCCGCGATCGCAGGTCTCGGACTCACGGCTGCTCTCGTGTGGGGGTCGTTCGAGCGGCTGGCGAAGGTCTTCAAGTGGCTGTGCCTGGTGCTGCTCGGGTACGTCGGCGTCCTGGTGGTCGCGGACGTTCCGTGGGGCGAAGTGGCCAGGGGGACCCTCGGACTGCGGATGACCTGGACCTGGAGCACGATCGGCCTCGTCGTGGCAGTCCTCGGAACCACGATCTCCCCCTACATGTTCTTCTGGCAGAGCGGGCACCGGATCGAGGAGCTGCGCGCCGAGTCGGGGACCCCGCACGCGTCGAAGCCACTGTCTGAACGACCCGACCACCACGCGGTCCGCAAGCTCTTCCTGGCCCGGATCGACGTGTTCATCGGCATGCTGGTGAGCACCGCGGCGATGTTCGCGATCATGGTGGCGACCGCCTCGACCGTCGGACGCAACGGTCCCGCCACCATCAATACCGCTGCGGACGCCGCCAAGGCGCTGGCCCCGATCGCCGGGCCGTTCGCTTCGATCATCTTCGCGATCGGCTTCGTCGCCACGGGAGTGCTCGCCGTGCCGGTGCTGGCCAGCTCGGGCTCGATCGCCCTGGCGAGCCTGCTCGGCAAGCCATGGGGTTTCAACCGCTCCCTGCGCCACGCGCCCCTGTTCTACGGGCTGATCGGCGTCGGCATCCTCGGCGGCATCGCCATCTCGTACTTCTCGAACAATCCCGTGGGACTCCTGGTGTTGAGCGCGATGATCAACGGCATCGCCGCAGCGCCGTTCCTGGTGGTGGTCATGCTCGTCTCAAACAGTCGCACGTTGATGGGCAGCTATCGCAACGGCCGGCTCGCCACGTTTGTCGGCTGGCTGACCGTCGCGATCATGACGGTGGCGGGCATCGCCGGCCTCTACGTCACCATCGTCAACCCGAAGTAGTCGAGCCCGATGCGTCCACAAACGTCGACGACTGGCGGCGTTCGCGCCCCGCACGACGCACGAGGGCCCGTGCGAAGATCAAACGTGAACAACGACGTGCCCACCAACCGGGCGGGGAGCCAGCAAGGCTCCGAGAGTCTACGAACCGTCCTCATCGCCCTCGCCGCGAACGTCGTGATCGCCGCCTTGAAGTCGGTCGTCGCGGCGGGCACCGGCTCGGCGTCCATGGTGGCGGAGGCGGCGCACTCGTGGGCGGACGCCGGCAACGAGGTGTTCCTGTTGATCGCGGAACGTCGGTCAGAGAAGCAGGCCGATCCTGGCCACCCCTTGGGTTTCGGGCGCGAGGCGTACGTGTGGTCGATGCTCGCCGCCTTCGGACTGTTCGCCGTGGGTGCGACGGTGTCGGTCATTCACGGCATCACCGCCTTCGGCGACGCGGGCGGCGAGACCGACTACTTCTGGGCCTACGTGGTTCTCGGCCTGGCGTTCCTGCTCGAGGGCATCTCGTTCCTGCAGGCGCGTCGGCAGGTGCGGTCGGCCGCGGCGCGAGCCGACATGGGGCGGCTGGAGTACCTGACCAACACCTCGAACCCCACCCTGCGAGCCGTGTTCTTCGAGGACGCTGCCGCGCTCGTCGGCATTCTGATCGCCGCCACGGGCCTCGGATTGCACCAGATCACGGGCAACGCGGTCTGGGACGCGATCGGGTCGATCCTGGTGGGGCTGTTGTTGGGCGTGATCGCCATCTATCTGCTGGCGCGCAACATGGCGTTCCTCGTGGGCCAGGTCGCGGACGAGCGGTACACCGATGCCGTCCTGTCGTGGCTGCTGGAGCGTCCCGAAGTCCAGGACGTCACCTACCTGCACCTCGAGTACGTCGGTCCGCAGAAGATCTTCATCGTCGGTGCGGTCGACCTCGCGGGCAACAATCCCGAGAGCCAGGCGGCTGCGGAGCTGGAGCGGCTCGAGAAATTGCTGGAGCAGGGTCCTGCCGTGGCGCGAGCGGTGTTGTCCCTGGCCGCGCCCGGCCAGGCTCCCTTGCGTCCTGTTGGGT
>CALKHV010000131.1 GCA_937988865.1 uncultured Propionibacteriaceae bacterium
CTACCCCAGTGACCCCATCAACAAGACGGACCTAGACGGTCAACGTTGGGGCTTCCTTCGAAAGAAGGGGTTCTGGATTGGTGTCGCGACCGCCGTCTCGCTCTTTGCCTGTGCGATCTGCACAGGTATTGGGTATGGATTGGCGGCCTACGCGGCGATCAACGTGGGTCGCAAGTTGGCCGCAAGAGACTATCGGGGTGCTGCATGGGAGGCAACGGGTGTCGTAGGCATGGGTTGGACGCGGGGAGCGAAGTACGCCGCTGCGCGCAGTTCAAAGCGAGCGGCGGCGATCTGGAAGGCCAGGAGAGCCGTTCACAAGCGCCAGCGCGCGGCCTACTCTCATCAGAGGCGCTTCTACCAGAAGCGGGCTGCTCGGTGGAACCAAAGAGCCCGATGGGGCGGCCACTACGACCGCTTCCATGGAAGTTTCAGCATCGGCTTCAACAGTGCGAGGTACAACAGTGGACAGAGGTAGAGGTTGCGACTGCTGAACCTGAACCGAATTATTGTACTCTCTGTACTCAGAGTCACGATGGGTAACGCAGCAAGCAAGGACTGGCGGCGAGTTGCGCGCGATCCAAAGTTTGCGTTCCAGGAAATGTCCAGCCTCTTGTTCATTGGTGGCGTGGTGCTGGCTGGTCTTTTTCCGTGGCCGTGGTTCTGGCTCCTGCAGATGAATGGCGAGGGCCCGCTGCTTGCCGCCGCAAAATATTGGGTAGTGCTTCTGCCAGTTAGTCTGACAGCGACCGGAACCGTGGAGTGTTATCTCCGTTCCGGTCGAGAGAAGGATGAACTCTTAGAGGCAAAGGTGGCCGATCGAGTGGACGTCTTCGGGAACGTTAGGGTCCTGCTGATCGGATCCTTGGCGGGCTATGTCGTCACTGTGGTGTCCGGGTTGCTCCTCGGCTGGCTGGCACCCTTCTAGTGGCGCTCGTCTCGAGGGCGTGATCGTCGCCGCGGGGGGTAGGACTACTTTCAATCGCCGCCGCAGTTGTCGCCGCTCGCGTTGGGCCGAACACGTTCAACCACATTGACGGTGTCTTGCTCGAGGAGTTCAACCCGCCGATTCGCGTGCTGGCACAGACACTTGCTGTGACTCTGGCAGTCGGCGTGCTGACCGGCGACACCCCCTTTCCGTTCAGTAAACTCTCCCGGGGGGCTAAGGCAAATCCGTGGGAAAGGCAGGCGGGCTCGTGGGTCAACTTGGGCACTCGGCGTCAGCGCCGAATGGGAGATTCATGGGGAGTTGTGCGGAGACTGGCTCAGCCTTGCGTGGATTGGGACGCGCGCTGGCTGGCAGGAACCACGGTGGGATCCGCCAGGTCACCACCGTGGCCGAGGTCACCGACACGGTCACCGGTGAGACCACGTGGACCCCGACCGGGGTCGTGGCTGACCAGCCGTGGTTGTCCTGGTCGACCGTCAACGACGTCACCGGGCGGGCGCGGTTCGAAGCCACCGGTCAAGGTGCCGGGTTCGGCACCGGAACCGGGGCCACCGACCTGGCCGAGGTCACCGACTGGGTGGCATCCAACGGTGCCGCGTCCTCGTACGGGCGTGAATACACCTACGACGGTGCCGGCCGCCTGACCCTGGCCAGGGACAACACCACGACCATCGACCCGGCCACCGGGGACCTGACCAGCTCGTGCACGGACCGGGCGTACACGTTCAACACCAACGGCAACCGCACGAAGCTGGAGACGACGACCCGCCCCGGTGGTGACTGCGCCACCACGGGCACCACCACCACGGTGAGCACCACCGGGTGGGACTCTGCGGACCGGCCCACCACGGGCCGGAACGGGAGCGGGTCGTACGTGTACGACCTGTTCGGCCGACAGACCACCCTCCCGAGCTCGGACGCGCCGAACCCTGCCGGTGGGAACATCACGTTGGGGTACTTCGACGACGACCTCCCCCGAGTCGTCACCCAGGGCGGCACGTCGAGCACGTTCACCCTCGACGCGGACGGGCGCCGCGCCACCCAGACCACCGTCGACGGCACCGGGACCACGAGCACGGTGCGGCGGTACACCGACGGCGGGGACAACCCTGCCTGGGTTGATGTCACCGCGCCCGGGGTGGGGACGTCCACGACGAGGTTCACCGAAGCCATCGGTGGCGACCTGTCCGCGTCCATCGCCTCCGATGGTGGGTTGGTCATCTCGTTGGGTAACCCCCACGGTGATGTCGTCACCACGGTGGACATCCCCGCCGCCCAGGCCGCGTCCACCCCCGCCACGGCGATCAGCGGGTGGGCCACCTACGACGAGTACGGCAACACCACCACCGCGGACCCTGTGGACGGCACCCTTGGCTACGGCTGGCTCGGAGCCAAACAACGCGCGACCAGCACCGCCACCGCCGGCCTCGCCCTCATGGGTGTGCGGTTCTACAACGCCACCCGGGGACTGTTCACCTCCCTCGACCCCGTCCCTGGAGGCAACGACACCCACTACACCTACCCCGGTGACCCCATCAACAAGTTCGACCTCGACGGACGTTGGGGTTGGCTCCGTAAGTCGGCCAAATGGCTCGGTGTCGCTGCAGCTGTCGCATGCGTTGTCGCTACCGCGGGTGTGTGTACGGGCCTTGCGTTTGCTGCCGTCGCAGCCAGTGCGGCTTGGAACGCCCGGCAAGCGTACACCGGTCGGCAGTCTTGGAAGCGGGCGGCACTCAACACGGGATTCGACGCAGCCTCCATCGCATTCCGACCGCTGCGAGCGTGGAACATGCGTCGGGCCGGGTCCGTGGCCAGATACGCGAAGTCCTTCCACGTTGGTAGGCATCGCGTGAGTTCAATTGGGCGATCAGCACGTACCAAAATCTCACACCGTGCGCGATGGCATGTTTCGCACACCGCGAAGACTTGGCGCACTAGGCCATGGAGATCGGCAGGGGTGGCCGCGGTCAACGCTGGGTATGGCACGCGGTCGTACAGGGAGCAATCCTGGTGAGCCTTGCCAACTCGTGGGTAGACGTCTTAAGTATGTTGGTTCTATGTCTCGCCTTGAACTACTTGGGGTGGAGAAAGGTTGAGATTTCATGGGCCTTGCCGGCCGCCCTGCTGTTCTTCTTTGCTTGGGTGGGCGTTGCACTTTCTTCTCAGCGATGGCCGCAGTTTGCGTCGACGGGGGTCGTGCTTCTCCATTTCATTGTGGCGTTGTCGCTAGTCGCTGCTATTCGATGTCACATCGAATGGCGATCATCACGACGACACCGACGGATGACGCGAGGAGGGCAGCGGAGAGACGCCGCGTGAGGCTGAAGGGAGCAGAAGCACCTCAAGGCTCACTGACCTCGAGGACGTCACACCGTGGGTCGAAACCGTCGGTGATGCTGGCGGTTAGGCACGGGAGTGCACCTACGACGGGACCGGGCCGCCTGGCCCTGGCCCGGGACAACACCATGACGGTGAACCCGACCACCGGGGACCTGACCTCGATCTGTACGGACCGGGCGTACACGTTCAATGCGAACGGCAACCGCACTCAGCTCGCCACGACGACCCGCCCGGGTGGTGACTGCGCCACCACGGGCACCACCACCACGGTGACCACCGCCGGGTGGGATTCTGCGGACCGGCCCACGTCGGGCCGGAACGGGGCCGGGGTGTACGTGTACGACCTGTTCGGCCGACAAACCACCCTCCCGAGCTCGGACGCGCCGAACCATGCCGGCGGGAACATCACGTTGGGGTACTTCGACGACGACCTCCCCCGGGTTGTCATCCAGGGCGGCACGTCGAGCACGTTCACCCTGGACGCCAACGGGCGACGCGCCACCCAAACCGGCTCTTCAGACCTGAGTGTGGGGTCATAGGGCCAGCCCTCCTCCGATGAGGAGCATGCGGAGTCTGTAGTTCTCGCGGTTCCTGAAGCCCCGAGCGACCCTGCGGTGGAGTTCGATCAGCCCATTGACTGCTTCGGCACCGCCGTTGTTCGCGCCGCCGGTGCTGAAGTACCCCAGAAGCGCCTCACGCCACTGCTTCAGGGTCCGGCCCAGGCGGGCGACCTCGGGGATCGGGCACGAGGTGAACGAGGCGAGGACCTTCTCGGCGATGGCCTTGCCCGCGGCGGGGGTGTCCTGGTGGTACACCGAGCGGACCTGCTGGGCGCACAACCACGCGACCTCGACCCGACGTGCTCGTCCCTGGCGGTGAACGCGTCTTTGAGCCGGGCGCGTTGGCGGTTGGTGAGCCGGTCCTCGCCGGCGCGCAGGATGTTGCGGATCCGGTACAGCGGGTCATCACGGCGGCCGCGGTGCCCGCAGGTGTCCTGCTGGACCCGGCGTCGCACGTCGTCGACGACCTGCGTGGCGAGCTTGACGACATGGAACGCGTCGAGGACTGCGACGGCGTCGCTCAGGTCGTCGTCGATGGTGTTGCGGTACCCGCGGAAGGTGTCCAACGTCGCCACGGCCACCCCGGACCGGAACGCCTGCCCGCGCTCGGTCAACCAGCTCGAGTACGCCGCGCCGGAGCGGCCCGGGACCAGGTCCAGCAGCCGAGCACGGGTGCGGCCGTTCTCATCTCGGGTCAGGTCCACCATCCCCGTCAGCTCCTTGGGTCCTCTCCCGCCGTCCTCGAGCGGTTTGGTCGACACGTGGTGCCACACGTGCTCATCCACCCCCAACGTGCTCACCCCCTGAAACCGGGCCGGGTCCGCGGCAGCCGCCTCGAGCACCGGCCGGATCGAGGTCCACACCGTCTTCCACGTCGTTCCGAGCTGCCGAGCGAGCCCGAGGACGGAGGCGTGCTCGCGGCGCATCTGGGCGATCGCCCACCGACACGCCCGCACCGTCAGCAGCGCCCGCGGTCGGGCGATGTCCTCGTCCTGCTCCACGAACGAGCGCGTGCCGCACACCGCGACCGGGCACACCCACCGCCGCTTGCGCCACACCACCCGCACCGGCCTGCCCGCCCACGGTGCGTCGATCAGGACCACGTTGACCCGGCCGTGGCCGTGCGCGACGACCCCGCACGTCGGGCAGCCCATGACCTGCGGTTCGGACTCCACCGTGACCGTCAACGACCCGTCGCCCTCGTCCCGGTCCACACCGATCACATGCAGCCCGGGCAGGCCGACCAACAGGTCGCAACGGTCGCAGTAGCCACCCGAGCAGGGGCAGCACAACGTAGGCTCGGTCATCGTCGAGGTCCTTGACGCCAGAGGGGGTAGAAGTCCTCTGATCCTCGGGGACCTCGACCCCAAACCCCCTCAGCCCGCGCCCCCGCGAGTCGTGCTCACCCCACACTCAGCCCCAATCCACCGACGAGTTAGTGGTGTAGGCGGGTCGAGACACGCGAATGCCCC
>CALKHV010000132.1 GCA_937988865.1 uncultured Propionibacteriaceae bacterium
TTGACGACAACAATCGTGGTCATGTCCTGTCCTTTCGTACGTTGTCGTCAAATCAGGGATTGTTGCCCTGCGGACGCAAGGAAACACGCCTGAGCTCAGGACGGTCTACACCCCGAGGGACGCCAGCTTCGCGGCGACGATGTCGGCGACCAGGTCGGGCGGCAGGGGGTGCGTCCGCGTGAAGTGGACGCCCGACTTGGTGCCCCCGAAGTCGGTCAAGCGGTCGGCGAAGCCGTCGAGCAGGTCACCGCTGTGCGGGAAGAACGAGCAATGCTTGCTGAACGCCGCGAATCCGACAACCGCCTTCGCGCCCTTCTTCGTCGCCACCTTGAAGCAGGGCATGCCGTAGCTCATGGTCTCGGTCGCGGTCGGCAGGAGCGTCCGCAGCAGGTCACGCAGGTCGGTCAGCGCAGCGACGTGATCGGTGTCGTCGAGGGACGCAAGGTACGCGTCGATCGGGTTCGCGTCCATCAGCGCCTGCGGGCGACGACCTCGAGGCGCACGTAGTCGACGACCGGTTCGGTCATGGCGTCGGCAACCTTCTCGACGAAGTCGTCCCGCTTCTCGGGGATCATCTGGTCGAGGTAGCCGCCGAGGATGGCGGCCTTCAGGAAGCGACGCAGCACGTTGGGATCGTCGACGCGGATCGGGTGCGGACGCAGGATCGCCTCGGTCACGTCGAAGCCGGCCTTGTCGAGACGGGCCGCGGTGGTCTCGCCGTCGGCGAACTCCCACATCCAGCTCTGGGCGTCGACCTTCTCGTAGACCTCGGGAGCAGCGCGGCGGATGGCGTCCATGACGTTCGGGATGTTGCCCTTGCCCCCGGCATCGAAGACGAACTGGGCACCCGACCGCATGACCGTCGCCAGGTTCGCGAAGAGTGCCTCATGGTTCTTGATCCAGTGGAAGGTCGCGACGCTCACGCAGGCGTCGACGGGGACCGCGATGGGCAGCGCCGAGCTGAGGTCGGCGAGCAGCCAGGCCACGCGTCCGGTCTTGTCGTTGATGCGGTTGCGGGCGGCGGAGAGCATCTGCGCCGACCCGTCGACGGCGATCACACGTCCGTTGGGCAGGCGCTCGAGCAGCATCTCGACGTCGCGTCCGATGCCGCAGCCCGCGTCGAGGACGGCCTCATCGCCGTTCAACTCGAGCTTGCCGAGCACCCCCTTACCCCACTCCTGGTGCGGCAAAGGCAGTTGGTCATACGTCACGGCGTCCCAGTCACGGCTCATGTTGGCCCTCCTTCTGACCGAGGTTACCGCTCAGCGCGGGCTGCCACAGGCGGGGACGCCAGATGGGCGGGTGCCGGGTCGCGGGCGGACCGGGATGGCCCGACTCAGTGGAGCCGGGCGACGAATCGCGCGACGTCGGCCGGCTGCCAGTCGGTGTGGGTGTTGACCCAGCCGAGGTGCTCGACGAAGTAGCGGGAATCGTCCGCGGACGCGTGGCCGATGACGTTCGCGTCCGGGATGTCGTAGGTCGACTGGAGTCTGCGGACGAGGGCCAGACCGGCCTCGACCTGGGCGTCCCGTTCGAGGATCTGACGGTCGGCCCACGACGACGAATTGCCGTGGGTGGCCTGGACGAACTCGATGCCGATGGCCACGTGGTTGAGACCGACAGTGTGGCGGCACATGCGGGTGGCGGGGGTGAGTTGGTGCACGACGCCGGACTTGTCGATGACGAACTGGGCGCACGTCCCGGGGTACTCGCCGCGGTTCGGTGCATTGGACGCGAAGAGGTTCCACACGCTCGACCAGGTGTCGGATTCAGTGAAGTGGAGGACGATCACCTTCGGCGTGATGGTTGCCGTGTGGACGCCGTAGTGCCGTCGGGCGTAGTCGGCCATCTGGGTGAGGCGGGACTCGGGGTAGGGGATGGGGTCCCAGCGGATGGTGGCCGAAGTCGGACGCGCAGTGGTGGACGTGGGTCGGGTGGACGTGGGTCGGGCGGACGTGGGTCGGGTGGACGTGGGTCGGGCGGACGTGGGTCGGGTGGAGGTGGTCCTGGTCGAGCTGGCCCTGGTTGGGGTGGGCTTCGTGGGGGCCGGGCTGGACTGCGTCGCGGTGGGGGTGCGGGTGGGGACGGCCGACGTGACCGAGCGCCTCGGTGTCGAAGTCGCCCGCGACGCAACGGTCGACGGGGTGGCCCCCGCGGGTGGGCTCGAGGACATGCCGCTGGCGATGACGGAGGTCGTGGTGAGCGGCGACGTCGCGACACCCTGCTGCACCGAACAGGCGGTGAGGACGACCAGAGCCAGCAGGGACGCGGCGCGTTTCACGTGGAACGCCCTACACCCCGGAGGCCGGGTCTGCGTCAGTGCCGGTGGATACACGATCAGATGTGGGGTTTTCGGGGCGTTTGATCGTTTCATTGTCCTCCGACCCCCCGTCAGGACCCACATCTGTCAATGTCATGGGTCCAGTCGCAGCGGGATCGGCGGTTGCGGAGCGGTCGCGGACGACGAGGACGACCTTTCCGGAGTCCAGATCGAGCGGCTGCGGACCGTCGCCGGCCCGCTTGGTCTCGACGACGAGCATCTTCTCGGCGTCACGGTATTCACGCCAGTGGCGTGCCCCCGGCGAGAACAGCTCGATGAACTCTGTCACGAACCCAGTATGTGCCTCCGGTAGCCTTCAGGGCCATGAGGGCGACCCGACGGTGGATCTGGCGCACCCTGGCGTTCTCGTTCGTCGCGCTGGTGGTGGCGTCCATGGCACTGGTCGTGCACGACACCTGGTTCACGAAGCTGGGTGACGTGCACCTGACCAGCGACAACGTCGCGGCTGGGCGCCCGTTGCGGATCCTGCAGCTCACCGACATCCACGACCTGCCGCGCCAACGCCAGCTCGACTCGATCGTCGAGCTCGCGTCCGGGGCCCACCCCGACCTGATCGCGGTGACCGGTGACCTGGCGAACGTGACCACCACAGACTTCACGCGCATGCAGGGGTTGCTGGAGCGGCTGGTGGGGCTGGGCGTCCCGGTGTACTTCGTGCCCGGCAACCACGAGTACGGGAACGCCGCGTACGCGGCCGAAAAGCAGATGATCGCCGACACCGGAGCCGTCTTCCTGCTCAACCGCGGCACCGCTCTGGACGGGCCGTGGGGGGCCCTCGACGTGATGGGTACCGGCGACTACTCCACCGGACACGGGAACCTGGCGGCTGCGACGCAGGGTCGACGTCCGGGGGCGTTCGGTCTGGTGCTGACGCACGCGCCCGAGAAGGTGATCCCGCTCTTGGTTGATTCTGGGACCGACCTCGTGATCTGCGGCCACACACACGCCGGGCAGATCCGGCTGCCGTGGGTGGGGGCGCTGTTCACGCCCGACGGGGGCTGGCTCCCGACCTACGACAAGGGGACGTTCACGTTCGGTGACACGACCCTCTACATCGACCCCGGCGTGGGGACGACCGGGATCCCCGTGCGCTTCTTCAACCCGTCACAGATCACCCT
>CALKHV010000133.1 GCA_937988865.1 uncultured Propionibacteriaceae bacterium
AACCCATCGGGGTTGGGCCGTTTCGTCGTTGTGCGGGAGCCCGGCTGCGATCAGGCAGTGCCGGGGTGTGTGACCTCTGCGGTCACGGCTGCCTCGTAGCGCTTGGCGGTGAAGCGATTGATGGCGAGTTGCGCAGCCCCGATCCCGATGCCGCTGGACAGTGCCCAGATGGCTGCCTTGGTCGCGGGAACGTTGGGATCTGTGGGCGAGGGGGGCTCGTCACCGGTGGCGATCTTCCACGCGCTCGTGACGAGGCGATGGGCGACCAGCGCCGAAACCGCCCCCAGAACCCCGGAGTAGACCTTCCACATCATCTTGTTGGTCACGTTCATCGAAACCCCTCCTCGTCGACTGGTACTCATCGTAGGCACACGGCCGACGCGCGCAACTCGTCCCGGCAAGACCAGTAGGTTGTGGCCATGCGCTTTCGCGAGAAGCTCCACGTGCCCCTGTGGTACTGGTTCCTGGCGGCATTCCTGGCCAGCACCCTGGTCGTCGCGGTGTGGGCGTACTTCGGTGACGAGTGGGTCCTGCTGACCACCATCGCGTGCGCGGGTGTGGTTGCGCTGCTCCTGTTGGGACTGGGCAACACGCGCATCGAGGTCGACGGGTCGAGGCTCTCGGCTGCCGGCGCGCAGATCGACGGACAGTGGTTGGGTGAGGCCAGGGCCTTGGACGCCGCGTCAACCCGTCGACGCCTGGGGACGGACGCCGACGTCCACGCGTGGCTGGTCGGGAAGCCGTACCTGCCACGCGCGGTGGAAGTGCCCATCGTCGACGCCGCCGATCCGCACCCCTACTGGCTGCTGGCGACCAGGCGTCCGGAGGAACTCGCGGCCGCCATCAACGCCCTTCGTGATGGTGAGGCATGAGGGTCCAGGTCAGACGCCTCGATCCCGGCGTCCCCCTGCCCGACTACGCCCGCGCGCTGGACGCAGGGGCCGACCTTGCCACGGCGGAGGACGTCGTCCTGCCTCCGGGGGAGAGGCGGTTGGTCGGGACGGGACTCGCCCTGGCCCTTCCGCCCGGCTACGCGGCTTTCGTGCACCCCCGCTCGGGTCTCGCGGCCCGCGAGGGCCTCAGCATGGTCAATGCCCCGGGCACCATCGACGCCGGCTATCGGGGCGAGGTCCGGGTGTGTCTGCTCAACACCGATCTGCATCGCACCATCGTGCTCAAACGTGGCGATCTGGTCGCCCAACTCGTGATCCAGGCCGTGGAGTTCGCGACCTTCGACGAGGTGGACGACCTGCCCGAGTCAGAGCGAGGAACCGGCGGTCACGGGTCGACGGGCGGGGTTGCCGGCTGGCAGCCCGGGTAGAATGGCGGGTGATTCCGTGCCGTCCGGGCACGCTGACGCGCCCGCCGAGGCGCCACCGAGGGGACCGCTGTGATCTTTGGACGCAAGAAGGCCGAGCCGATCGAGCAGGACGACGACATCGTCGAGGCGGCGTTCGATGAGGACGCCGACGCGGACGACGTCGAGACGGACGACGACGTTGAGTTGGAGGACGGAACGGTGCGTCCCGTGGCCGACAACGTGGACGAGTGGGACGCTGTCGATGCCGCCGACTGGCGCGAGGAGGGCCCCTTCGACATCGAGGAGGTCGATCTGGACGCAGACTCGGGCAAGGTCGAGCGCCTCGATCTGGGCACGCTCGTCGTGACCCCCTTCGAGGGCATGCAGGTGCAACTCCAGGTTGACCAGACGACCCAGCAGGTTCAGGCAGCCATCCTGATGGCAGGAACCTCGGCGCTGGAGGTCTCAGTGTTCGCGGCACCCGCCAAGAGTGTGATGATCGGTGAGATCCGGCGCGAGATGCTGCGGTCGACGATCGAGGACCTGCACGGCACCGCCGAGTTCGTGGAGGGTCCGTTCGGCACCGAGGTGCGTCGCGTCATCCCCATGACGACCCCTGATGGCAAGGACGCAGTCCATGTTTCGCGCACCTGGATGGTGCAGGGCCCGCGGTGGCTGCTGAGGGGCGTCCTGATGGGCGAGGCCGCGATGACCGAGGGCATCGACGGCGCTGTCGCCAACTTCCACGACACCTTCTGCAACCTCGTGGTGCGTCGGGACGAGAGCCCACGCATTCCCGGCGACCTCATGCCGATGACGCTGCCGGCTTCATTGGTGGCACAGTAGCCACATGGGCAACGAGCAGGCCGCCGGGCAGCACCGGAACGTCTTCGCGCGGGCGTTGCGCCGACTGACCTCGAGCAACGAGGAACTGGTGTCGGAACACCTGCGTGAACGCACCGAGGCATCCGGGGCCCAGACCATCGGGAGCACCCGGCTGCGGACGCGCGTGACCCTGCAGGGCACCATTGCCGTGATGACGCTCAACCCCCGCTCGGGCAACCGTTGGCTCGAGGTCGAACTCCATGACGGCACCGGGACGGTCGTGCTGCTCTGGATGGGACGCAGGATGATTCCGGGCGTCGTCCCAGGACGCACCCTGCGCGTCAGTGGCCTCTTGACGTTGGCCGAGGGACGCCGGGTGATCTACAACCCCGACTACACGTTGATCCCGTGACGGATGCCTGACCGGAAGATCAGGCCGGCGCAGCGCCCTGTCTGACCTTGGGGCTCAGGATCTCGGCGAGGTCGTGCTCGTAGTCGGGCGAGATCAGGAAGAGCAACTCGTCCCCGCCCTCGAGGGCGGCGTCCCGTTCGGGTGCCCGTCCCTGTCCGTCGCGGATGACCGCCACCAGCACGCCGTCGCCAGGCAGGTTCAGGTCGCGGACGCGGCGTCCCACACACGGACTCTCGTGGGGGAGCGTCATTTCGACCATGTTCGCCTTGCCCCGCTGGAAGGTGAAGATGCGCACCAGGTCTCCCACAGTCACCGCCTCTTCGACGAGCGCCGACATCAGGCGCGGGGTCGAGACGGCCACATCGACGCCCCACACCTCGTCGAACATCCACTCGTTACCCGGATGGTTGACCCGGGCGACCGTGCGGGGGACGCCGAACTCCGTCTTCGCGAGGAGTGAGTGCACCAGGTTGGCCTTGTCGTCGCCGGTGGCGGCGATGGCGACGTCACAGGTGGTGACCTTCGCCTCTTCGAGGCTCTCGAGTTCGCAGGCGTCCGCCAGCAGCCACTCCGCGTCCGGGACGCTGTCGGTCTTGATGGCCCGTGGGTCGCGGTCGATGAGCAGCACCTTGTGGCCGTTCGCGATCAGTTCCCGGGCGATGGAGCGGCCGACGTTTCCGGCCCCGGCGATGACAACGCGCATGGTGACTCCTGATGGTTCAGTGGGGAGCGGGGGGATTGGCGAGGGCTTCCTCGATCTCGTCGACGCGGTCCTTGTTCAGCGCGACATAGAGGAGGTCGCCGTCCTGAAGGATCGTGGTCGAGTCAGGGACGAGGCCCTTGCCGAAGCGGGTCAGGAAGGGCACCGGGGTCCGGAGCACGTCCTGCATGTGCAGGATCGACTGACCGACCCAGGCCTCGTGGTAGCTGATCTGGTCGAGCCGGACCGCTCCTGACGGGTCTCGCCACACCGGCTCGGCACCCTCGGGAAGCAGACCCCGCAACACCTGGTTGGCCGTCCAACGGACCGTCGCCACGGTCGGGATGCCGAGCCTTTCGTAGACCTCGGCGCGTCCCTGGTCGTAGATCCTGGCCACGACGTTGTGGACGCCGAACTCCTCCCGCACCACTCGGGCGGCGAGGATGTTGGAGTTGTCGCCGCTCGACACTGCCGCGAAGCCGTCCGCGTTGCGGATGCCCGACGCGATCAGTACGTCGCGATCGAACCCGACGCCCTTCACGGTGGTGCCCTGGAAGTCGGGTCCGAGGCGACGGAAGGCGTCGACCACCACGTCGATGACGGCGACGGTGTGCCCGCGCCGCTCAAGGCTCCGGGCGAGGCTCGAGCCGACACGGCCGCAGCCCATGATGACGATGTGCACGTGCACCTCCAGGAAGTGGGGCAGATCCCGACGATGCGACGTTACCGCAACGCCTCAGGTGAGTGGCGGTGACGGGCAGCCGGCCGAGACAGTCGCGGCGGGGGCTAGAGTCAGCGCGTGGGCCTGTCAGAAGCACTCAAACGACTCATGGTCGGCAGGAAGCTCGCCAGCGAACAGCTGGGCGAGACGCTGCTGCCCAAGCGCATCGCGCTACCGGTGTTCGCCTCGGACGCCCTGAGCTCTGTCGCCTACGCCCCCGACGAGATTCTCTTGACGCTCTCGTTGGCCGGAATGGCAGGTTTCGCCTTCTCGTGGAAGATCGGCCTGGTCGTCGCGTTCGTGATGCTGGTGGTGGTCATGTCGTACCGGCAGACCGTCCATGCGTACCCGTCGGGGGGCGGCGACTACGAAGTGGCGACCGTCAACATCGGCGCGAACGCGGGCCTCACCGTCGCCAGTGCGCTCCTCGTTGACTACGTGTTGACCGTGGCTGTGTCGGTGTCGTCGGGAGTTCAGAACGCCGAGGCGATGATCCCGTGGATCCAGGGACGCGAAGGCATCATCGCCGCCATCGTGATCTTCCTGCTGATGGCCATGAACCTGCGGGGCGTCCGGGAGTCAGGCACGTTCTTCGCGATCCCGACTTATGCGTTCATGATCGGCATCGTCGGCATGACCGTGTGGGGACTGATCCGGTACTTCGTGCTGGACCAGGACATCGCCTCCGAGACCGCCGACTACGTGGTCATGAGCAACTCGAACTACGCCGAGAACTTCACGGGCCTGCTCATGGTCGCGCTGTTGGCGCGGGCCTTCTCGTCCGGATGCGCGGCGTTGACGGGTGTCGAGGCGATCAGCAACGGCGTCCCCGCTTTCAAGAAGCCCAAGAGCAAGAATGCCGCGACGACGCTCGGCCTGTTGGGCGGTATCGCCGTGACGATGTTGCTGGGCATCATCACGCTCGCGAACATCGCCAAGGTCCACCTGATCGACGAGCACGGTGGCTCCTACTACGTCACGCCCGACGGGACGGAGATCCACGAAGGCGCCAAGACCGTGGTCGGCCAACTCGCCCGTGCGGTGTTCTACGACCAGTTCGCGCCGGCGTTCTACTTCATCATCACGGTGACGATGATCATCCTGTTCCTCGCCGCCAACACCGCCTTCAACGGATTCCCGGTGCTGGGATCGATCCTCGCCCGCGACGGGTACCTGCCCCAGCAGCTGCACTCGCGCGGCGACCGCCTCGCGTACTCGAACGGGATCGTGACCCTGGCTGCGGCCGCCATCGGCCTCGTGCTTGCCTTCAACGCCTCCGTCACGGCGTTGATCCAGATGTATGTGGTGGGCGTTTTCGTGTCGTTCACGGTGAGCCAGTTCGGCATGTTGCGGCACTGGACCCGACACCTGAAAGTCACGACCGACCCCGCGGAACGCACGCACATGCAGCGGTCGCGGCTGATCAACGCCATCGGCCTCACGATGACCGGCATCGTGCTCGTCGTGGTTCTGATCAGCAAGCTGTTGCACGGCGCCTACCTGGCCATCATCGCGATGGTGATCATCTTCATCCTCATGAAGGCCATCCAGAAGCACTACCGCGCCGTCTCGCGCGAAACGGCCCTCACCGGATCGGCTGACAAGGCGCTGCCCAGTCGCGTCCGGGCAGTGGTGTTCGTCAACCGCGTCAACAAGCCGACGATGCGGGCCCTGGTCTTCGCGAAGGCCACGCGTCCCAGTTCTCTGGACGCCGTGATGGTCGCGGTCGACGATGCCGAGACCCGCGATCTGGAGGCGGCCTGGGAGCAGGAGGACCTGGACGTGCCGCTCAAGGTCATCGCGTCCCCGTACCGCGAGGTGACGGGGCCGTTCCTGTCGTACGTCCGGCAGCTCAAGGGTGCGAATCCGCGCGACCTCGTGTGCGTCTACATCCCCGAATACGTCGTGGGCCACTGGTGGGAGCAGATCCTGCACAACCAGACGGCACTCGTCATCCGGACGCGACTGCACTTCATGCCCGGCGTCATGGTCACCTCGGTGCCGTTCCAGCTGAAGTCGTCGGTCGAGGCCGACGACAAGTGGCAGCGTCAGGATCCGTTGGCCTGGCGTCTCGCCGGCACGGCCGAGGAGCAGGCCGAGCTTGAGCCCTGAGTTGGTCGGTCCCCTCGACATCGGGCCGGTCGCCCATGGTGGTCACTGCGTCGCCCGGTTTGACGGTCGCGTCATCTTCGTACGCCACGCCATCCCTGGCGAGAAGGTGATGGTCGCCATCACCGACGACTCCAAGGCGGCCTTCTGGCGTGGAGACGCCGTCGAGATCATCGACGCGTCACCCGATCGCGTGGTGCCGCCCTGCCCCGTCGCGGGGCAGTGCGGTGGGTGCGATTTCCAGCACGTGTCACTACCCGGACAGCGGGCGTTGAAGGCCGCTGTGGTCCGTGAGCAGGTCGCCCACCTGGCCGGGATCGAGTGGTTGGGCGAGGTGGAGGACGTCGGTCCGGTTGACGGGCTCGGGTGGCGGACGCGGATGCGCTACCTCGGCGTCGAGGTCGACGGGGTCGACTGGCTGGGCATGAGGGCGCACCGCTCACACGACGTGGTGCCGATCCCGTTGTCGGGGTGCCCGATCGCTGCGCCCGGGGTGGACCTCGAGGAACTCGCCCTTCTCGCCGCCGATTCCGGACGCGAAGTCGGCTGCGTCGTGCCGTCCACCGGACGACCGCGGCTCCTCGTGGACGGCCGGACGATCGAGGGGTCGCCCACCGTCACCGAACAGGCGGCCGGCCGCCGTTTCCGCGTCCCCGCAGGGGGTTTCTGGCAGGTGCACCCGCGTGCCGCCGACGTCCTCGTGGACGCCGTCGTCAGCGGGTTGGCGCCTCGGGCGGGGGAGACCGCCCTCGACCTCTACTGCGGCGTTGGCCTCTTCGCAGGAGCGCTCGCGGACGAGGGGGCGAAGGTGACCGGCGTTGAACTCGACCGGCGCGCCACCCGCGAGGCGGCGAAGAACGTGCCCGGGGCGCGATTCATCGCAGCGAGGCTGGAGAAGGCGTTGGACCGACTCCCTCGGCGGACCGACCTCGTCGTGCTCGATCCGCCCAGGACGGGGGCTGGTGCGGGCGTGATCGGGCACATTGTTGGCCTGCGTCCGAGGGCGATCGCGCATGTGGCGTGCGACCCGGCCGCACTGGGACGCGATCTTGCGACCTACGCCCGGCAGGGCTGGCGACTGGAGTCCCTGCGGGCCTTCGATCTCTTCCCGATGACGCACCACGTCGAGTGCGTGGCGATCCTGCTGCCGGCGTCCACCTGAGGGGG
>CALKHV010000134.1 GCA_937988865.1 uncultured Propionibacteriaceae bacterium
ATGGGGTCGGTCGACCACGACGACACCTCGGGCACCCTTTACCGCGCCACCGCAGCCGCAGCGCGGCTGCGAGCCGAGATCCCCGCCCTCGCCACCGGCGCCCAGATCGTGAGACAGGTGGACGCCGACGCGGGCATCCTGGCGCTGTCGCGCATCGACCGGGAGACCAACGACGAGGTGCTCGTCGTGGCCAACACGTCGACCGACACCCGGACGGCCTCGTTCACGACGTGGTCCCCGGACGTCACGTACGACGTCGCGAGCGCCGGGGAACAACCACGCCAGGTGCGCAGCGACGCGTCCGGGAATGTCACCCTGGACGTGCCACCCCTCAGCCTGCTCGTGCTGGCGCCATCGGGCCCCATGGCGATCCGGACGTCCGAGGCGCAGGTCGACCTCCTCTCCCCCGGTGAGGGCGCACGCGCCAACGGCATGGTCGAACTGCTCGCCGCGATGCCGGCCGACAGGTTCAGCCAGGTGACGTTCTGGTGGCGTCCGACCGGTGGCGAGTGGGCGTCCCTCGGCACGGACGACACACCCACGGCGACCGACGACGGACGCGCGGGCTACCGCGTGGTCGTCGATGCGTCCGGGGTCGCGGACGGCAGCCTCCTGGAAGTGCGCGTCGTCGCGCAGGACTCGGGCGGTCGCGTGAGCGTCGACGGGGCGAGCTTCACCGTGGGCCAGGCCGGCTGATGAAAGGCTCGGTCTGATGAAGGTCAACGACCAGCGGGCACTCTGGGTCGACCGGTCGACCATCGCGTGGCCGACCCGGTCCCTGCCCCCGCACGTCGCCATCCGAGATCTGGCGTGGCGTCTCACATGGTCACCCGAGGCCGACATCGACGTGGGCCTCACCCCTGCGTCGATGGGGTGGGTCGCCGGCCCCGGCCATGTCGGCGGGCCGGCGTCCCGATCGGTGGAACTCCTCCCCGACCTCGGCGGCTTCGGCGCCGGCGCAACCCGCGCCCATCCACCGTTGGCCGGTTGTCTGGCCCTGCACGTGCCCGATGACGTCGCCGACCACGTCACCCATCTGCTGACCTGCGAACTCGTGGTCAGCCTGCACTCGAGGCTGGGCTTCGAGGGCGTGCTCGATGCCACGGGCGTGCAGCCGGCACTCGTCATCGACTCTGAGTACGGCGTCCTCGCACCGACAGCCCAGTACGGGGTGACCCTGTGGGACGAGGTGGCCTTCTTCCGACTCTGGGCACCCACGGCCCGCGATGTCCGGCTGCTGTTGCGGCCCGCCGGTCGCCGCGGAGCTCCCCACGAGGTTGCGATGGCACGCGACGAGCTCGGCTCCTGGGTCACCGAGGTGCACCGCGATGATGCCGTCGACGGCGAGTACCTCTACCGCGTCGAGGTGTTCGCACCCACGACTGGACGCTTCCAGGTCAACCTCGTCACCGATCCGTGGTCGACCGGGTTGACCCCCAATTCCGAACGATCCGTGGTCGTCGACCTCGACGACAGGCGCTGGCAGCCGTGGGTGTGGCGGGAGTCGGCGTCCCCCCGCCTCGCCCACCCGGTCGACCAGTCCCTGTACGAACTGCACGTGCGCGACTTCTCCATCAGCGACGAGGCCGTCCCCGAGGCACACCGGGGCACCTACCTCGCCTTCGGGGACGCAGGGCATGGACGCGCGCACCTGGCCGCGCTGGCGGACGCCGGCCTCACCACCGTGGAACTCCTGCCCACGTTCGACTTCTCGACGGTCGACGAGGACGCGTCGACCTGGGTCACGCCCACAGGCCTCGGCGACCTGCCCCCCGACTCGCAGGTGCAGCAGGGGATCATCATGGGCTCCACCCCCGCCAACCCCTTCAACTGGGGCTACGACCCGTACCACTGGATGACCCCGGAGGGTTCCTACTCCACCGAGGGCAACGCGTTCGGGGGTCGTCGCTCGGAGCAGTTCCGCACGATGGTCGGCAACCTGCACGCCCTGGGCCTGCGGGTCGTGCTCGACCAGGTGTTCAACCACACCACCGCCGCGGGGCAGCACCCCCATTCGGTGCTCGACCGGATCGTCCCCGGTTACTACCACCGTCTGGACGAGCGGGGGTCGGTGTTCACCTCGACCTGCTGCGCAAACGTCGCGACCGAGCGTCCGATGGCGGAACGCCTCATGGTGGACGCCTGCGTCCACTGGGTGCGGGCTTACCACGTCGACGGGTTCCGCTTCGACCTCATGGGGCACGCGAGCGTCGGCAACCTCACCGCGGTCAGGGCCGCCCTCGACGCGCTCACGGTCGCGCGGGACGGCGTCGACGGACGACAGGTCACCCTGCACGGCGAGGGCTGGGACTTCGGCGAGGTGAGCGGTGATGCGCTGTTCCGCCAGGCCAAGCAGGGAGCACTCGCGGGGACGGGCATCGGCACCTTCTCCGACCGCCTCCGCGACGCCGTGCGCGGGGGCGGCCCCATGGGCGACCCGCGCCTGCAGGGCTTCGGGTCAGGGGTGTTCACCTCACCGAACGGGCTCGCCGCCAATCGCAGCAGGCGCGTACTGGAGGCGTCCACCGACCTGCTCGCGCTCGGCCTCGCCGGGACGCTGGCGTCCTACCCCGTTCGCTGCTGCGACGGCAAGGTGCGGCGCGGCGACGAGTTGGCCTACAACCACCAGGTCGCAGGGTATGCGTCCGATCCGGTCGAAGCTGTGAACTACGTGGACGCCCACGACAACGAGACCCTCTGGGACGCCCTGGTCCTCAAGCTCGCACCCGGTACGTCGATGACCGAGCGTGTCCGGATGAACACGCTCTGCCTGGCCACGACCGCACTGGCGCAGTCACCCTTCCTGTGGCACGCGGGCACCGACCTCTTGCGGTCGAAGAGCCTGGACCGCAACTCGTACAACCACGGCGACTGGTTCAACCGGCTCGACTGGACGGGTGCCGACAACGGCTTCGGACGCGGCCTGCCCCCTGCGGGGGACAATCGCCATCACTGGAGGCACCAGAAGCCCTTGTTGGGGCGGGCCGAACTCAAGCCGACGGTGGCCGACGTCGCCAGGGCTGCGGAGGGTGCACGTGACCTGCTGCGCCTGCGCGCGTCCACGCGACTGTTCCGGCTCGGGAGCGCCGAGCTCATCCACGCCAAGGTCGGATTCCCCGTGCAGGGCACCCGGGACGCGGTGCCAGGCGTCCTCGTCATGGTCATTGACGACACGAGTGGCCCGACCGTGGACGCCCGATTGGCGTCCGTGGTGGTGGTCTTCAACGCCTCGCCCGCCGCGGTCGAGCAGCACCTTCCGCAGTGGCGGGGCCGGACGTTGCAGGTGTCGCCCGTCCAGGCGTCCGGGAGCGACCCGGTCGTGCGGGAGGCTGCCTGGGACGCCGCGTCCTGCACGTTGCGGGTGCCCGCGCGGACGGTGGCTGTGTTCGTCGAACCCAGGGACGGGGCTGCGGGCGACGACACCTGACCGGACCTCACCAGGCCGAGAGCGCCCGGTCCAGGCTCCTGCGTCCGGGGTTCGCCCCGACGATTCCGACCACCGGACGAGCCGCCAACAACTGGCGGGCGACAGCGTCCACGTCCGTGGCCCCAACCGTCTGCAGAGCCGCGATCGTGGACGCCACGGACGCAGGGTCTCCGAGCAGTTCCCGGGGCCCCCAGCGTCCGATCCTCGAGGCAGGTGACTCCAGCCCCAGCCTCAGCTGCCCGACCAGCGCCGCCGTGGCGTCGTCCACCTCACCGGGGCGGACGCCCTGCTCGCGCAGGTCCAACAACTCGCGGCGCACGATGTCGAGGATCGGCAGCACGCGCTCGGGGGCGCTCTGCCAGCCGATCTCCAGGTGACCCGTATCGGAGTAGCCGTGGACGTCCGCATCGATCGAGTAGGCCAGACCACGGTTCTCGCGCACCTCGAGGAAGAGGCGTGAACTCATGCCACCACCCAGGATGGACGCCAGCACCTGCACGACAGGCCACCGGAGGTCGGTGCGAGCGACACCCGGCACCACCAGCGACACGCTCGACTGCTCGAAATCGCGCGCTGACAAGGTCAGTCCCCCCGTCACGGGAAGAGCGGGGGGCACGCGGGTGGGGATGATCCCACGACCCAGCGACGCGTCCAGAGCTCGCAGCCCGTCGACCACCTGGTCGTGGTCGATGAGCCCGCTGGCCGCGACCACGACCCGGTCGGCGCGGTAGTGCTGGGCCCAGTAGCCGCGCACGACCTCGGTCGACATCCGCGCGATCGAGGTCCGCGAGCCGATCACGGGCCTGGCCAGGGGATGTCCCCGATAGAGCATCCCGAGCGACCTCTCGGACGCCATCTCCATCGGGTCGTCGGCGTGCATGCCGATCTCGTCGAGGATGACTGCACGCTCGGAGGCGATGTCCTTCGGCGCCATCACGGACGCGAACGCGAGGTCGGTCAGCACCTCGAGGGCGAGACCGGCCTCTTCCGGCAGCACGCGGGCGTAGAAACACGTGTACTCGTGCGAGGTGAAGGCGTTGAGGTCGCCACCCGTCCGCTCGATGGACGCCGAGATCTCCGCCGCCGACCGGGTCGGCGTCCCCTTGAAGAGCACGTGCTCGAGGAAGTGGGAAGCGCCGTGTTCGTGGGTCGACTCGTCACGCGAACCGACCCC
The DNA here is from genome assembly GCA_937988865.1 of uncultured Propionibacteriaceae bacterium. Lineage (GTDB taxonomy): Bacteria > Actinomycetota > Actinomycetes > Propionibacteriales > Propionibacteriaceae > CALKHV01. Next base: position 4,602 of record CALKHV010000134.1, read on the forward strand.
GACGTAGATGCCGATGTTGACCGACGACGCCCCGGCCACCTCGTCGGTGACCACACGCACACCGCCCGGCAGCCGCGTGCGGAGCACCTGGTCAGGTGCCCCCACGGACTGCCGGGCGGTGGGTGTCGTCATCGTGAGGATCAGGGCGCGAAGCCCCGAGCGCGGATCAGGCCCCGGAGGCCTCGACCACGGGGATCAGCGAGAGCTTGCCGCGCTCGTCGATCTCGTTGATCTCGACCTGGACCTTCTGGCCGACCGACAGCACGTCCTCGACGTTCTCGACGCGCTGGTTGTTGTTCAGCGGCTTGAGCTTCGAGATGTGGAGCAGCCCGTCCTTGCCGGGGAGCAGCGAGACGAACGCACCGAACGCGGTCAGCTTCACGACGGTGCCCAGGTAGCGCTCGCCCTTCTCGGGCATCGTCGGGTTCGCGATGCCGTTGATGATGGTGCGTGCGGCCTCGGCGGCCTCGCCCGACTCGGCACCGATGTAGATGGTGCCATCGTCCTCGATCGTGATCTGGGCGCCGGTGTCGTCCTGGATCTGGTTGATCATCTTGCCCTTCGGGCCGATGATCTCGCCGATCTTGTCGATCGGGATCTTCACCGTGATGATGCGCGGTGCGTACTGGCTCATCTCGTCGGGGACGTCGATGGCCTCGCCCATGACCTCGAGGAGCGTGTGACGCGCCTCGCGGGCCTGGAGCATGGCCTTGGCCAGTTCGTCAGCCGGGATGCCGAGCAGCTTCGTGTCGAGCTGCAGGGCCGTGACGAAGTCGCGCGTGCCGGCAACCTTGAAGTCCATGTCGCCCAGGGCGTCTTCTGCGCCGAGGATGTCGGTGAGCGCCACGTAGTGCGTGACACCGTCGATCTCCTCGCTCATGAGACCCATGGCGATGCCTGCGACCGGAGCCTTCAGCGGGACACCCGAGTTGAGCAGGGCCAGCGTCGAGGCGCAGACCGAGCCCATGGACGTCGAGCCGTTCGAGCCGAGGGCCTCGGACACCTGACGGATGGCGTAGGGGAACTCCTCGCGGGTCGGCAGCACCGGCACGAGGGCGCGCTCAGCGAGGGCACCGTGGCCGATCTCGCGACGCTTCGGGGAACCCACGCGGCCGGTCTCACCGGTCGAGTAGGGCGGGAAGTTGTAGTTGTGCATGTAGCGCTTGGTCGTCTGGGGATCGAGCGTGTCGAGCTTCTGCTCCATGCCCAGCATGTTGAGGGTGGTGACGCCCAGGATCTGGGTCTCACCGCGCATGAAGAGGGCGGAACCATGGACGCGCGGGATCACGCCGACCTCGGCCGACAGGGTGCGGATGTCGCGGACGCCGCGTCCATCGATGCGCACCTTCTCGGTGAGCGTGCGGTGGCGGACGATCTTCTTGGTCAGGGCCTTGAACGCACCGCTGATCTCACCTCTGCGTCCCTCGAACTCGGACGCGAGCTCGTCGGTGAGGCGCTGACGCAGCGCGTGGGTTGCGTCGTCGCGTTCCTGCTTGCCGGCGATCTGCATCGCCGCTGCGAGCTCGTCCTTGACGGACTCGACACGCGCGTAGACGTCGGCGCCGTACTCGGCGAAGACCGGGAAGTCATAGGTCTCCTTCGGCATCTGCGCGGCGAGTTCGGCCTGCGCGTCGCAGAGGGCCTTGATGAAGGGCTTGGACGCCTCGAGGCCGATTCCGACGACCTCTTCGGTCGGGGCGGTGCTGCCCGACTGGACGAGATTCCAGGTGGCTTCGGTCGACTCCGCCTCGACCATCATGATCGCGACGTCGCCGTCGGGCAGCACACGGCCGGCCACGACCATGTCGAAGGTGGCGTCCTCGAGCTGCTTGACCGTCGGGAAGGCGACCCACTGGTCACCGATCAGCGCGACGCGGACGCCGCCGATCGGGCCGGAGAAGGGCAGGCCGGCGATCTGCGTCGACATGGACGCAGCGTTGATCGCGACCACGTCGTAGAGCACGTTGGGGTTCAGCGCCATGACCGTGACGACGACCTGCACCTCGTTGCGCAGGCCCTTGACGAAGGACGGACGCAGGGGGCGGTCGATCAGGCGGCAGGCCAGGATGGCGCCCTCGGACGGGCGTCCTTCGCGGCGGAAGAACGAGCCGGGGATACGGCCGGCCGCGTACATGCGCTCCTCGACGTCCACCGTGAGGGGGAAGAAGTCGATGGAATCGCGGGGGGTCTTCTGGGCCGTCGTGGCCGAGAGCAGCATCGTGTCGCCGTCGAGGTAGACGGCGGCGGAGCCGTCGGCCTGCTGGGCCAGCAGGCCGGCCTCGAAGCGGACGACGTGCTTGCCGAACGAACCGTTGTCGATGACGGCTTCGGCGAACTTCAGGTTGGGTCCCTCCATGGGTACACCTTTCGTGGTTTGACCCACCCCCACTCCTGACCTGCCTGATGGCGGTCCCTCCGGGCCGATCTTCGATCGAGGCCCGCGCAGATCCTGCGAGGGCCACTACCGGAGACCAGACCCGAGATGGTCGTGGGCGATGGATGACTGTGTGAATCTCTTGAGTTGTGGGGTGAATCTGTTGAGTTGTGGGCCGGATCACCCGAGGTGGGCCTCGGCGTCCGGCACTCGGGGCGAGCCCCCGGGAATGTGCTGAAGGGGAGCGACCACGACGTGGTCACTCCCCTGACCTCAGACTGCCAAGATCACCGGCGAAGGCCGAGACGCTCGATCAGCTTGCGGTAATGCCCAATGTCCTCACGGGCAACGTAGTTGAGCAGGCGACGACGCTGGCCGACCATCAGCATGAGTCCGCGGCGGCTGTGGTGGTCACCCTTGTGTTCCTTGAGGTGTTCCGTCAGGTGCGCGATGCGCTTCGTGAGGATCGCGATCTGCACATCGGGAGAGCCGGTGTCGCCTGGCGAGGTTGCGTATTCTTCAATGAGCTTCTTCTTGGCAGCAGCGTCCATGACGTGCTCTCCTTCCGGTTTCCCGTTGCGCGGCGCCCCCGTGCCTGTGCAGTGGGAGCTCTTGTAGGACCGCGGCCGATCGACGGCAACCTGCCCAGACTATCAGTGGCCCGGTTCCCCTCGAAATCCGCGGTCCCGGCCCCCGCGGACGAGCGTCGGGACGCGTGCGCCGGTGGTCCCCGAACGCACCGTGGGGACGCTCACAACCGTCTCGGCATCTGCGGCGTTTCCCCGTCGTTCACACCAACGTGGTTAAGTGGCGGTGAAAGCTGAGGAGGAAGCATGACCCAACAGCAGAACCCCATCGTGACCGTTCGCCGTGCCGTCGCCGCCGACGTCGAGTCGCTGCAGGCCAACTCGCCACGGCCCGAACTCGGGCTGCCGGCGACGCGTTTCGCCGAACAGGAACAGGGCACAGGCGTCTTCGCCGTGGCCGAACTCGACGCCACGATCGTCGGGAGCGGCTTCCTGGATTTCGCCGATGAAGAGCTCACCCCCGAGGTCAAGAACCTCTGGGTCAACCGGGACGTCCGCCGGGTCGGCGTCGGTCACGCCATCTGGTCGTGGCTCGAGGACCAGGCGAAGGCAGCCGGCTACCGCGAGGTCTTCCTGGCCGTCGATCCGAACAACGAAGCGGCCATCCCGCTGTTCATCAGCCTCGGATACTCCCCCACCGGCAATCACCTGCTCGTGAACGATCCCGACAAGTCGCAGGTCACCGACCCGTCGCGGGCGAGCAACCACTACGCCATCTACCAGAAGAGCCTCACGACCCGCTGAGAGGACGCTCCCCTCGCGTCCTCTCAGGACTCGAGGCCCAGCGCCACTCGCGTGGTGGCGACGTCCCGGTGCATCTGCGTGACGAGGGGGCCGATTCCCTCGTACTTCACCTGTCCGCGCAGGCGTGCCACGAAATCGACCACGATCGTCACCCCGTAGAGCTCCAGGTCGTCCCGATCGAGCACGTAGCTCTCGACCCGGCGCTCGACGCCGTCGAAGGTCGGGTTCGTACCCACCGAGATCGCCGCCGGCATGACCTCGTACGGACGATCGACGCGCCGCAACCAACCCGCGTACACCCCGTCTGCAGGCACGGCCATCTCGGGCGGCACGGGCAGGTTCGCCGTGGGGAAACCGAGCTCGCGTCCCCGCTGGTCACCCATCACGACGACACCCCGGACGCGGAACGGGCGTCCCAGTTGTGTGGCGGCGGCCTCGACGTCCCCGGCGTCCAGCGCCGTGCGAATGCTCGTCGACCCGGCCTTCGCCTCGCCCACCCGGACGAGGGAGACGCACTCGACCTCGAACTCGTGGCCGGGAGACTGGGCGGCCCCGAGTTCGCGCAGGTGGGCCACCGTCCCACTGGCTCTCACCCCGAAGCGGAAATCCTCCCCGACCACCACGAGGAGCGGGCGCAGGGGCAACACGACCCGTGACACGAACTCGTCGGGCGTCCAGGTCGAGACGTCGCGGTTGAACTGCACAACGCGCACCTCGGAGGCGCCCGCCTCCTTGAGGAGTTCGATCCTGTCGTCGAGCGACGTGAGGAGCTTGGGTGCCACGTCGGGACGCAGGACGTGGATCGGGTGGGGCCAGAAGGTCACGACCACGACCGGACGCCCGGCCGCCCGTTCCCGCGCCCGCTTCAGCACCTCGACGTGGGCGCGATGGACGCCGTCGAAGTTCCCGATCACCACGACCGACCGATTCATGTCGCTCCTCCTCGCAACCCCACCCGGGGTGACGCGGGAAGTCTAGTGGCGCACGCTAGCCTCGATGGATCATGTCCCTGACCCCTGCGACCCGGATGGGCGCGTCGATTGCGCTGGCCACAGGGCTGTACGGGATCTCGTTCGGGGCACTCAGCGTGGCGGCCGGGCTCAGCGTCTGGCAGACCCAGGCCCTGAGCGCACTGATGTTCACCGGCGGTTCGCAGTTCGCCTTCATCGGCACACTCGCGGGCGGCGGGCCGGCGGCGGTTGCCGCAGCGAGCCTGCTCGGCCTGCGCAATGCGATCTACGGTGCGCAGCTCAACGCCACCTTCCGCCCGACGGGGATCCGCCGGCTGGCGTTTGCCCAGCTCACCATCGACGAGTCCGTGGCGACGACCTTCGCCCAGGACGATCCGGCTGAACGACGCCGGGGCTTCTGGACGGCGGGCGCGGGCGTCTTCCTCGCATGGAACCTCTTCACACTCCTCGGCGCGCTGCTGGGAGATCGCCTCGGAGACCCCCGTGCCTGGGGCCTGGACGGGGCCGCGGTGGCCGCCTTCCTCGGCTTGCTCTGGCCACGGATCCAGGCGCGCGAACCGGTCGGGATCGCGGTGGTGGCGGCTTTCGCGACCCTGCTCGCGGTCCCTGCGCTGCCGCCCGGCGTGCCTCTGCTCGTGGCTGCGGCAGCTGCGGCAGGAGTCTCTGCCTGGCTGCACCGGGGACACCGGCAGGGATCGCGATGACCCTGTGGGGATGGGTGCTGGCGGCATCGGCGATCGCCTTCGCCACCAAGCTGGCCGGCTACCTGCTTCCGGCGCACTGGCTGGAGCGTGACGAGGTCGCCCGCACGACGGCCGCGATGACCATCGGGCTGCTGGCATCGCTGATCACGCTGAACGCGGTGACGTCAGGGCGGTCCCTCGTGCTCGACTCGCGCCTGTTGGCGCTCGTCGCCGCGGCGTTGGCACTGAAGGCGAAGGCCCCCTTCCTCGCGGTGGTGATCGTGGGGGCAGCGACGGCCGGGCTCGCACGTCTGGCCGGTTTGCCATGACCGGCGGCAGTGGCGCACCTGCCGAGAGTCAGACGAGAACCGCCACCGGACGCGCGACTCCCGGGGCCTCGGCGTCCGGTCGGTAGAGCGCCAGCAGGTCGCCCGCGATCAGCCCCGTGGGGTCGCCGGGCAGCGTGAGGTTGAGGCTGCGTCCGACCCGGATGTCACGTTCGGTGTCGGCGTCCACGTCGAGGCAGGCGAAGCTCAACCGCGCGGCATCCGCCATCGAGATGAGGGGCGGGGCCGGCGTCCCCGCGTCGAAGGTGACGATGTCGGTGGTCGTCGCGAGCGAGAGGTCGAAGTTGCCGATGCGGGTGCGGCGCAGTGCCGTGAGGTGGCCCCCCACACCGAGGTCGCGTCCGAGATCGCGCGCCAGCGCGCGGATGTAGGTGCCCGACGAGCACTCCACGTCCACGTCCACGTCGAGCCAGCCGCCGACGGGACGTGCGCCCAGCACGTCGAACCGGGTCACCTCGACCTCACGGGCGGCGAGCACGACCTCCTCCCCCTGCCGCACGCGGGCGTAGGCCCGCTTCCCGTCCACCTTGATGGCCGATACCGCGCTGGGCACCTGGCTGATCCGTCCGCGGTAGTGCGCCACGGCTGCCTCGACCGCCTGCAGCTCCACGCCCGAGGCGTCCCCCAGGCTCAAGGATTCCCCCTCGGCGTCGTCGGTCGTGGTCGCCTCCCCCAGCCGGATGGTCGCCAGATAGCGCTTGTCGTGCAGGGCCAGGTGACCCAGCAGACGCGTCGCCCGGTTCACGCCACAGATCAGGACGCCGGTCGCCATGGGATCGAGCGTCCCGGCGTGGCCGACCTTCCGCGTCCCCATCAGTCGCCGGACGCGCGCGACCACCTGGTGGGAGGTGAGTCCCGGGGGTTTGTCGATGACCAGAAGGCCGGATGCGTCCATGACGTCCATCATGACGTGTCCGGACGCCTATACGCCCAGGGGTATCGACGACGACCTCCAGGAGGTGTCGAGAGTCCTTCACGACCTCGCTTGTGCATTCGTTCACAAACCTGTAGGTTCCTCCTACCACACCCCGTGACAACGGCGTCAGGGGGGTGGGCCCACCGCCCGAGCCTCACTCACTGCACACGCAACGGAGCCACCATGCAGAATGCTGAGACCACCGGTCAGAAGACCGAATGGACCGACGATCCCGAGTTCCACCTCCCGAAGGACCACTGGCCCCTCCCCGAACTCAGCCACACCACCAAGCGGCCTGTCGACACGCAGAAGATCGACTTCGTCGCAGCCCAGGCGTCCCCGGAGTACACGACACTCCGCAAGACCTTCACCTCTTTCGCCTTCCCGATGGTCGCAACCTTCGTCGGCCTGTACTTCGTGTTCGTCCTTCTCGCCGTCTACGCGCCGTCGCTGATGGGACACAAGGTCTTCGGCAACGTCAACGTCGGCGTCCTGTTCGGCCTGCTGAACTTCGCCACCACCTACTTCGTGACCTGGGCCTACGTCCGCCACGCCAACAACAACCTCGATCCGATGTCCACCAGCCTGCGTGAGCAGCTCGAGGCAGGAGCCAAGTGATGACCCTCTTCGAAACGGTCGGCGAGCCGATCCTCAACATCTCGATCTTCGCGCTCTTCGTGATCGCGACCATGGGCGTGGTCATCAAGGTGACCCGCAACTCCAGCAAGAAGTCGACCGACTTCTACACGGGCGGCGCGGCCTTCTCCGGACGCCAGAACGGTCTGGCCATCACCGGTGACTACCTCTCGGCAGCGGCATTCCTCGGCGTGACGGGCGCGATCGCCATCAACGGCTTCGACGGCTTCCTGTACTCGGTCGGCTTCTTCGTGGCCTGGATCATCGCCCTGCTGCTCGTCGCCGAGCCGCTGCGCAACACCGGCAAGTACACGATGGCCGATGTGCTCAGCTTCAGGATGAACCAGAAGCCCGTGCGGACTGCCGCCGCGATCTCGACCCTCACCATCTCCTTCGTGTACCTCCTGGCCCAGATGGCCGGCGCGGGAGGTCTCGTGGCCCTGCTGCTCGGCATCTCGAGCAAGTCGGGTCAATCGCTCGTCATCGCCCTCGTGGGCGGGATCATGATCCTGTACGTGCTCATCGGTGGCATGAAGGGCACCACCTGGGTGCAGATGATCAAGGCCGTGCTCCTCGTCAGCGGCGCCGGGATCATGTTCTTCTGGGTGCTGGCCCTGCAGGGCTTCAGCGTCTCGGGCCTGTTCGGCGCGGCAGTGGCCAACCACCCCAAGGGTGAGGCGATCCTCTCGCCCATGCTGCAGTACGGCTCGACGAACTGGACCAAGCTCTCCTTCGTGTCGCTGGCCATCGCCCTCGTGGGCGGCCCCTCCGGGCTCCCCCACGTGCTGATGCGCTTCTACACCGTCCCCACCGCGAAGGACGCCCGCAAGTCGGCAGTCTGGACCATCGCCCTGGTCGGCATCTTCTTCATCTTCACGCTCATCCTCGGCTACGGCGCTGCTGCGCTCGTCGGTGCAGACGTGATCTCGAAGGCTCCGGGCGGTGCCAACTCGGCCGCTCCGCTGCTGGCGTACGAACTCGGAGGCAGCGTCTTCATGGCGATCATCTCGGGGATCGCCTTCGCGACGATCCTCGCTGTGGTGGCGGGACTCACCATCACGGCGTCCGCATCCTTCGCCCACGACATCTACAACAACGTGCTCAAGGGCGGCAATGTCGATCCTGCGGACGAGGTGCGGGTCGCCCGCATCACTTCGGTGACGATCGGCATCCTGGCGGTCATCGGCGGCATCTTCGCCAACGGTCAGAACATCGCGTTCCTGATCTCCCTGGCGTTCGGTGTGGCGGCGTCGGCGAACCTGCCCGCCATCCTCTACACGATGTACTGGCGCAAGTTCAACACCCGCGGTGCCGTGTGGTCGATCTACGCGGGCCTCATCTCCGCGGTGACGTTGATCATCTTCTCCCCATCGATCTCGGGCAATGCGAAGGCGTTCTTCCCCGGCGGGAACTTCGACTTCTTCCCCCTGACCAACCCGACGATCATCTCGCTCCCGCTCGCCTTCGTGGCCGGCTGGCTCGGGACGATCACCTCACCTGCGCCGGACGCCAAGCTCCAGGCCGAGATGGAGGTCCGCTCCATGACCGGCATCGGCGCCGCCGACGCGATCGCCCACTGAACCGTCTTCGGATCGGCGGAGGTGGCACACGCCCACATCCGACGGACGGCACGAGGCCCCCGGGGAATTCCCCGGGGGCCTCGTTGCTGTTCTGCTGGGTCAGTCCTGGTCGGACTCGTCCAGGTCGTCGTCCTCACCGGGCTTCCGGTAGGGATCAGGATCACCTGCATACGATGCAGAGGCAGCCTGCGCGGCCACCGCAGCGTCCAGTGCCTGGGCCCTGGCCAGCGCGTCCTCGATGCTCTTCGCCATCTCGGGGGTGGCGTCGAGCACGAACTCAACCGTCGGCGTGAACCGCAGGCCGAGCCGTTGCCCAACCGTCGAACGAATCAGACCCTTGGCCGACTCGAGGGCAACCTGCGTCCCGGAGAGATCGGACGACTCCCCGAGCACCGTGTAGAACACGGTGGCCTCCCTCGTGTCGCCCGTCAGTCGGACGTCCGTGATCGTGACGAACCCCAGACGGGGGTCCTTGATCCGGCGCTCGAGCATCTCGGCAACGATGAACTTGATCTGCTCAGCGAGTTTTGCGACTCGTGGGTTGGCCATGGTTGCTCCTCTCAGCTCCTGGCCTTCTCGACCATCTCGTACGTCTCGATGTAGTCACCGAGCTGGATGTCGGAGTAGTTGTGCAGCGTCATGCCGCACTCGAACCCTTCACGCACCTCGGTCTGGTCATCCTTCTCACGACGCAACGACGCGATGGACGTCTCGGCGATCACGACACCGTCGCGAACCAGACGAGCCTTGGCGTTGCGCTTGATGCTGCCGTCGAGGATCATGCAGCCCGCGATGATGCCGAACTTGGAGCTGCGGAAGATGTCGCGGATCTCTGCCCGGCCACTCGCCTTCTCTTCGTAGATCGGCTTGAGCATGCCCTTGAGCGCTGCTTCGATCTCGTCGATCGCGGAGTAGATGACCGAGTAGTAGCGGATGTCGACGTTCTCGCGGTCAGCCATCTGGGCCGCGTGCGCCGTGGGACGCACGTTGAAGCCGATGATGACAGCCTTGGACGCCGCAGCCAGCGACACGTTGGTCTCGGTGATCGCGCCGACACCGCGGTCGATGACGCGCAGCGCCACCTCGTCGCTGACGTCGATCTTCGCCAACGCATCTTCCAGGGCCTCGACCGAACCGGCGCCGTCGCCCTTGAGGATGAGCAGCAGTTCCTGCGTCTCGCCCTTCTCGAGCTGCTCGAACAGCTGGTCGAGCGTCTTGCGACGCGAGCCCTTCGCCTGGGCAGCCGCACGCATCCGCGATTCACGCTTGCTCGCGATCTGGCGGGCCATGCGGTCGTCCTCGACGACCAGGAAGTTGTCGCCCGCGCCGGGCACGGACGTCAGTCCGAGCACCTGGACCGGCATCGAGGGCGGTGCCTCGGTGACGGTCTCGCCGACGTCGTTGATGAGCGCACGGACGCGTCCATGGGCCGAACCGGCCACGATCGAGTCGCCGATGTGCAGCGTTCCACGGTGGATGAGCACCGTCGCCACAGGACCGCGTCCCTTGTCGAGGTGCGCCTCGATCGCCACGCCTTGAGCGGGCATCTCGGGGTTCGCGCGCAGGTCGAGGGAAGCGTCGGCGGTCAGGATGACTGCTTCGAGCAGCTCCTCCAGACCGGTCCTGGCGGTCGCGGAGACGTCGACGAACATCGTGTCGCCGCCGTACTCCTCGGGCACCAGACCGAACTCGGCGAGCTGGCCACGGACCTTCGTCGGGTCAGCGGTCGGCTTGTCGACCTTGTTGACCGCGACCACGATCGGCACATCGGCCGCACGGGCGTGGTTGAGCGCCTCGATCGTCTGGGGCATCACGCCGTCATCGGCCGCAACCACCAGAACGGCGATGTCGGTCGACTTCGCACCACGGGCACGCATGGCCGTGAAGGCCTCGTGACCCGGGGTGTCGATGAAGGTGATCTTGCGCTCGAGCCCGTCGACGACTGTTTCGACCTGGTAGGCACCGATGGCCTGCGTGATACCGCCGGCCTCCGTCGCCACCACGTTCGCGTGACGCAGCGCGTCCAGCAACTTGGTCTTGCCGTGGTCGACGTGACCCATGACGGTGACCGCCGGGGGACGCGGGGCGAGGTCGTCCTCGTCACCCTCGTCCTCGCCGAACTCGAGGTCGAAGCTCTCGAGGAGCTCGCGGTCCTCGTCCTCGGGCGAGACGACCTGGAGGTCGTAGTTCAGTTCGGCGCCCAACACCTCGAGGGTCTCGTCGGCGACGGACTGGGTCGCGGTCACCATCTCACCCAGGTTGAACAGCACCTGGACGAGCTGCGCCGCGTCCACACCGATCTTCTCGGCGAGGTCGGTCAGGGACGCACCACGACGCAGGCGGACGGTCTGTCCGTCACCCTGACGGATGCGCACGCCACCGATCGCCGGTGCCTGCATCTCGTCGAACTCTTGCCTGCGCTGCTTCTTCGACTTGCGACCACGACGACCACCGGGACCACCGGGACGTCCGAAGGCGCCCTGGGTTCCGGAACCGCCACGACCACCGCGACCACCGCGACCGCCACCGCCGGCGGAGGCACCGGGACCGCCGGGAGCGCCTGCTCCAGCAGTGCCGCCGGGGCCACCGGCCGGTCCACGGCCCGTGCCGGGACGACCACGACCCGGAGCACCGCTGGGCGCGCCGCGACCGGGCCCGCGGCCCGCTCCGACGCCCACCTGGGTGCTCTGGGTCTTCGGCATCATGGCCGGATTGGGACGCGGCATGCCTGGCACGCCACTCGAACCACCGGGGCGAGGCATGCGGGTATCGCCGGGGGCACCCTGCCGTGTGTCACGCGGGGCTCCCGGACGTGCCGGAGCAGCCTGACCGGGTGCGGGGCGGCGGGCGGTGCCCATGCCCTGCGACGCGGCGAAGGGATTGTTGCCGGGACGCGGGGTACCCGGGCGTCGCGCCTGGCCGGGCGTCGGAGCACCGGCCGCGGGACGCGGCGTCGGCGCGCCCGGAGTCGGACGCTGGGCAGGCCGCGCG
>CALKHV010000135.1 GCA_937988865.1 uncultured Propionibacteriaceae bacterium
TCGGCTGCAGCAAGCCCATGATCATGCGCATCGTGGTGGTCTTGCCCGCGCCGTTCCCGCCCACGAAACCCGTCAGTTCACCGGGCAGCATCGTGAGCGACACGTCATCGACGGCGAGCACGTCGCCGTAGCGACGTGTCAGCTGACGGGCTTCGAGCATGTCCGGCTCAACTCCAGGATGCGTGGATCGGGCGTCCCTCTTCGTAACCAGACGGTGACTGGACGCCCACAACCGCCTTCTCGGCGAACTCCCTGAGCGTCCGGGCGCCCGCATACGTGCAGGCCGACCGGACGCCGGACGTGATCCAGTCGACGAGGTCTTCCACACCCGGACGCTGCGGGTCGAGGTACATCCGCGAGCTCGAGATGCCTTCCTCGAAGAGGGCCGCCCGTGCGCGATCGAAACCGCTCTGGGTGCGCGTCCGCTGGCGGACGGCGCGGGCCGACGCCATGCCGAACGATTCCTTGTAGGGGTGTCCCTGATGGTCGGTCAGCAGGTCGCCGGTGGACTCGTGCGTCCCCGCGAACCACGAACCGATCATCACGCTCCCGGCGCCGGCGGCGAGGGCAAGGGCGACATCCCTGGGGTGTCGCACGCCGCCGTCGGCCCAGACGGCCTTGCCGACGCTGTGGGCGGCTTCCGCGCACTCCAGCACTGCCGAGAACTGCGGACGCCCGACTCCCGTCTGCATGCGCGTCGTGCACATCGCACCGGGGCCCACGCCGACCTTCAGGACGTCCGCGCCGGCTTCGACGAGATCGAGTGTCCCGGCGGCGGTGACGACGTTGCCGGCCACCATGGGGATGCGGCGTCCGGTGGACGCTGTGTGGGCGTCCCGGACGCCCGCGACAATGGCGAGGGCCTCGATCATCTTCTCCTGGTGACCGTGGGCGGTGTCCATGACGAGGACGTCCGCGCCCGCGTCCAGCAGGCGCTGGGCGCGTCCGGCGACGTCACCGTTGATACCGACCGCGGCGCCGATCATCAAGCGTCCGAGGGGGTCGAGGGCGGGCCGGTAGAGGGCCGCACGCAAGGCCGCCTTGGGCGTCATCAACCCGACCAGCTGACCGTCGGCCACCGCGAGTGCAACCTTCTGGTGATGCAGGCTGAGGGCGTCGAAGACAGCCTCGGGAGCAGTGTCGGGTGCCACGATCGTGAGGTCGGTCGTCATCACCTCGTGCACCTGGGCGAACCGGTCGATCCCCTCGGCCTCGGCCGGGGAGACGATCCCGATGGGGGCGCCGTCCTCGACCACGATCACGACCCCGTGGGAGCGCTTCGTGAGCAGGCTCATCGCCTCGCCGATCGTGGTCGTGGGGTCGACCCGCACGGGGGTGTCGAAGACGGTGTGGGCGTCCTTGACCCGGTCGATCGACTTCTTGACGAACTCGGTCGGGATGTCCTGGGGGAGCACCGCGATGCCGCCGCGGCGAGCAATGGTCTCGGCCATGCGACGACCCGAGATGGCGGTCATGTTGGCGACCACGAGGGGGAGGGGTGTCCCGATCCCGTCGGTGGACGTCAGGTCGACGTCCAGACGCGAGGTGACGCTCGACCGGTTGGGGGCCATGAACACGTCGCTGTAGGTCAGGTCGTAGGCAGGTTTCTCAGTGAGGAATCGCACGTGGCCCATTGTCCCATCCGCCCGGTACGAAAGGGGCCCCGGATCGTCCGGGGCCCCCTCTCACGTCGACGTGTCAGCGCGAGGTGATCTCGCTGAGTTCGTCCGCGTCGTCGACCGCACCATGGCCATCGTCGTGCCCTTCCGTGAGGGCATGGCCCGCATGGTGATGGGCCTCCTCGATCTCCTCCGGTGTCGGCTTGGCGATGTCGTCGCCCATGAACCAGTGCGACAGGCGCGAGCGCAGCTTGCTGACGCTCTGGCCGGTCGGGATGCCGTTGACGTCCAGGCCCTCGTCCTCAAGTGCCAGCGGAAGCTGCTTGTGCTGGGTGAGTGTGAAGGCCTCATCGGTGGTGATGGGTGCATGGGCTTCGGAGTAGCTACCGTCGGGTGAGCGGTGGATGATGCCGGTCTCCGACCCGTGCAGCACCCTCGCGTGGTCGGACCTCTGCAGCGACAGGGCTGTCCGTTTGGCGATGATGTAGGCGATGACAGGGGCCACGAAGACGGCGACGCGCATCACGTAGGTCACTGCGTTGAGCGACACGTGGAACTTGGTGGCGATGATGTCGTTGCCACCGGCGATCCAGAACATCGCGTACCAGGTCATGCCGGCGACACCGAGTGCCGTGCGGGTTGCCGCGTTGCGCGGACGGTCCAACAGATGGTGCTCCGACTTGTCCCCGGTGATCCACTGCTCCACGAAGGGCCAGACGCCCAAGCCGGTGAACAGCAGGCCCATGAGGCCCACGCCGGGCAGGAAGATGTTCCAGCTCCAGGTCGTCGCACCGAGGTGCCACTCCCAGTTGGGGACGATGCGGATCGCACCTTCGACCCAGCCCATGTACCAGTCGGGCTGCGAGCCCGCAGTCACCTGGGACGGGTTGTACGGTCCGAACTTCCACACCGGGTTGATGGTCATGAAGGCACCCATCAGCACCGTGATGCCGAAGACGACGAAGAAGAAGCCGCCGGCCTTGGCCATGTAGACGGGGAACAGCGGGTAGCCGACGACGTTGTGCTCCGTGCGTCCGGGGCCCGGGTACTGGGTGTGCTTGTGGTAGACGACCAGCGCGAGGTGCGCGCTGATGAGACCGAGCAGGATCCCGGGCACCAGGAGGATGTGCACCATGTACAGGCGCGGGATGATCAGCGTGCCGGGGAACTCGCCACCGAAGACGAAGAACTCGGCCCAGGTGCCGATGACCGGGATGGAACGCACCAGGCCGTCGACGAAGCGGAGGCCTGTGCCCGACAGCAGGTCGTCGGGGAGTGAGTAGCCGGCGAATCCCTCGATCATCGTGAGGCTCATCAGCCCGACGCCGATCAGCCAGTTGATCTCGCGCGGCTTGCGGAATGCCCCCGTGAAGAAGATGCGGAGCATGTGGACGAAAGCCGCCGCCACGAACAGCATGGCCGCCCAGTGATGCACCTGGCGGACCAGCAAACCGCCCCTGATGTCGAACGACAACGTGAGGGTGGACGCGAAGGCCTCCGACATGGGCAGGCCACGGAGCAGCTGGTAGGCCCCGTGGTATTCGGTCTCGGCCATCGACGGCTTGAACCAGATCGTCAGGAAGACGCCCGTCAGCAGCAGCACGATGAACGAGTAGAGGGCGATCTCGCCGAGCAGGAACGACCAGTGGTCGGGGAACACCTTGCGCAGGTTGCTCTTGCCGATCGCGGCGAGCCCGAGCCGGTCGTCGGCCCACGTGAGGACATTGCCCTTGGCGGGCTTGGGCGCGCTCGACTCGACGTCACCGGGACGCTTGGCCTCGAGCGCCTCGGACGACCCTGCGATGCCAACGGGCTTGGCCATCAGTTGTCACCCTTCTGGAAGTCGTGGCGGGAGTCGCGCTCGAAGTAGCTCGGGCCGACGGGCACCGTGAAGCCCTGACGTGCGACCAGGTAGCCGTCCTTGTCGACGGTGATCGGCAACTGCGGCAGCGAGCGGGCCGCAGGTCCGAAGACGACGATGCCGGATTCTCCGAGGTCGAAGGTCGACTGGTGGCACGGGCAGAGCAGGTGGTGGGTCTGCTGCTCCCACAGGCTGATGGGGCAGCCGACGTGGGTGCAGATCTTCGAATAGCAGAGGATGCCCGAAACCTGCCAGTCCTTGCGGCTGTCGGGAATCTTGATCGACTGGGGATCCATGCGGACGACGATGATGGCCGCCTTGGCGCGCTCCGTGGCCTGCAGGCTGCCCTCGAACTCCTTCAGGGATTTGGGCTCGCCGTTGACGAGCTGCCCGATCTCCATGTCGGCCGCCTTGATCGGCTTGAAGTCGACGTCATTGACGATGCGGACGCCCTCGGCCCAGATCGTCGTCTCGATGGTGACGGCCCGCTTGCCCTTCGTGGGCCAGACGCCCATGTCGGCGAGCAGGACCACTGCGGGCACCGCCACGATGCCCAGGGCACCCGCGAGGCTCGCGCCGATCAGTCCGCGACGTGACAACCCGGACTGCTCGACGCCCTTGCGGAATTCGGCGGCCACGGCCGCACGATCCGCATCGGAGGAGCGTGCGGGGTGACGGTAGTCGATGCTCTCCTCGTCGCCCATGATCTGCTTCGCCCAATGGATGCAGGCGAGGCCGATCAGCAGGACGCCGAGACCCCCGGTCAGCCCGAGGCCGACGTGCTGAGCGTTGGCGTGCAGTGGCCCGAGCTTGACGTACATGTCGCGAGGGACCGCGAAGTAGATCACGACGAAGGTGATCGCCAGGATCGGAACGGCCGCCAGCATGCCGACGACCTGGGCGTAGGCCCGGCGTCCGGCAGCCGGGTCGACGTCACTCCAGCGGGGGTTGTGTTCCTCAAGTCCCGGATCGGGGATCGGGAACTCGGGGGTCGGCGCCACGCCCACCCGTTCGATCTGGTCGTGTCCGCTCACTTGGCTCGAGCCCCCTTCTTTGCCAGCCAGATGGCGACGCCAACCAGCGAACCCATACCGACCAGCCAACCCCAGAACCCTTCGGACACCGGTCCGATGCCACCCAGGTCGAAACCGCCCTGCGAGGGCTGGGCGTGGAGCTGGTTGAGGTAGCCGATGATCTCGTTGACGTCCGCGTCGGTGAGCGCACCCTTCGAGAACACGGGCATCTGCTGCGGGCCGATGCGGATGGCGGAGTAGATGTGCCGGTTCGCCACACCCTTGAGCGTCGGGGCGTACTTGCCGCCGGGGAGTGCACCGCCCGAGCCCTCGAAGTTGTGGCAGGCCGAGCAGTTGGTGCGGAACAGTTCGCCACCGCGGGCGATCTCTTCCTCGGTCAGGCCCTCGCCGGAGTACACCTCGGGATCAGGGATCGCCGGGCCGGGTGCGAGGTCGGCGACGTAGGCCGCGATGGCTGCGATCTCGTCAGCGGTGTAGGTGACGGGCTTGCGGACGGCCTGGGCGCCCGGGTGGGCGAGGGGCATGCGTCCGGTGCCCATCTGGAAGTCGACCGAGGCGGCGCCCACGCCGATCAGCGACGGGCCCTGGCTGCCACCCTCGGCGTTGAGGCCGTGGCACGAGGAACAGGTCACGTCGAAGAGGGCCTTGCCCTGCGCGATCTGCGCGTCTTTCGTCGTGTCGGCGGCCACCTGCTGGGCCGGGGACACCACGGAGTAGATCGCACCCATCAGGAACAGGGCGAACAACAGCGTCAGCGGCTTCGCGCCGGGTGACCGGCGTCGCCGGGAAAGGAATCGCACGTCGTGCCCTTTCGTTCGGGTTACTTGAGGATGTAGATGACGCTGAAGAGGATGACCCAGACGAAGTCGACGAAGTGCCAGTAGTACGAGACCACCATGGCCGAAACCGTCTGCTCGTGGGTGAAGGTGCGTGCGAGGTAGGTGCGTCCGAGGACGAAGAGGAAGGCGATGAGACCGCCGAGGACGTGCAGGCCGTGGAAGCCGGTGGCGAGGAAGAACGCCGAGAAGTACACGTTGTGCGAGATCGTGAAGCCTTCGCTGATCAGGGTGGCGTACTCGGTGACCTGACCCGCCAGGAAGATGGCGCCCATCACGAACGTGAGGGTGTACCACTCGCGCATGCCCCACTTCATGACGTTGGTGAGCCCTGCGCGACGCCGCACGTATCCGTGCTCGGCCGCGTGGACGCCCAGCTGGCAGGTCACCGACGAGAGGACCAGAATCAGTGTGTTGACGGCTGCGAAGGTGAAGGCGAGGTGGTGGGACTGGCTCTCCCACAACGACTCCGCCCCGGCCGGGGTGTTCGACGTCGTGACCTCGCGGATCATGAAGTAGGCGGCGAAGAGGGCGGCGAAGAACATCAACTCGCTCGCGAGCCAGATCCACGTGCCGAGGGCGACCATGTCGGGGCGTCCCTTGGGCGCGTGGAGTCGTGAGGGGGCGATGTTGTGGACCGCGCCAATCGGCTTGGTCGGAACGGCGTTCGTCGACGGTGATGTAGCCACGGGGTCATTATTGCTTGAAAACCGCCATTGGTCATGTCGAAGTCCAACCCCGGGTTCAGGTGACGATCCGGGGTTGGGATAATGCGACTCAGACACCCCTGCGAGGGGCACCTCGTCCAACCATTGCCCGACCTCCTGGCGGCACGCAGAAGTGGCCCCGCAACCGAGCAGGCGTCCCCGATCGGGTCGTCAGGCTACGATGCTGGTGAGCACGAGACGACAGGCAAGGAAGCACATGAGCGCTGAGCAGACCGCCACCCTCAAGGTGATGCTGTACTCCGACGACCGCACCGTCCGTGACCAGCTGAGGTTGGCCCTGGGACGCAAGGTGGCCGCCGACCTGCCCGAACTCGAGCTGGTCGATGTCGCCACCCCCAACGGCGTGATCCGGGCCATGGACGGGGGCGGCTTCGATCTGCTGATCCTCGACGGCGAGGCCGTGCCCGAAGGTGGCATGGGCTTGGCCCACCAGCTCAAGGACGAAATCGCCAACTGCCCGCCGATCGTGCTGCTCGTGGCGCGGGTGGCGGATGCGTGGCTCGCCACGTGGTCGCGAGCCGACGCGATGAGCGCGTACCCCGTCGATCCGGTCCGACTCCCGAAGACGGTTGCCGAGGTGCTGCGGGCGCGCGTCCCGGCGCAGGCCTGACCGTGGGGGACGCCTACACCTGGCCGGACGTCCTGAGCGGGCTCGTCAAGGGCCAGGACCTCACCGCCGACGCCGCGCGCTGGGCCATGGACCAGGTGCTGAGTGGAGACACGACATCGGTGCAGATCGCCGGTTTCGCCGTCGCGTTGCGTGCCAAAGGTGAGACGGTCGACGAGATCTCGGGCCTCGCCGATGCGATGACGTCGCGTGCCACCCACCTCGACCTCGATCCCGAGGCTGTCGACATCGTCGGCTCGGGCGGTGATCGCGCCAACACGGTGAACGTCTCGACCATGGCCGCCGTCGTCGCCGCGGCCGCCGGTGCCACGGTGATCAAGCACGGAAACCGCGCGGCGAGTTCGATGTGCGGCACGGCGGACTGCCTCGAGGAACTGGGCGTTGCGCTGGACGTGCCCCCCGACCGGCAGGCGTCCGTCCTGGCCGAGACCGGGATCGTCTTCCTCTTCGCGCCGCTCTACCACTCCTCGCTGAGGCACGCCGCCACCGCACGGCGTGAGCTCGGAATCCAGACCACCTTCAACTTCCTCGGCCCGTTGGCCAATCCGGCGCGTCCGCTCGCGCAGGCCATCGGTGTCGCCGATGCCCGGATGGCGCCGCTGATGGCTGGTGTGCTGGCGGCCCGCGGGAGTCGCGGGCTCGTCTTCCACGGCGGCGACGGGCTCGACGAGCTCACCACGACCACCACCTCGGACGTCTGGGTCTTCCACGGCGGACGCGTGGTCGGGACGACCCTCGATCCGACGTCGCTGGGACTCGTGGCTGCGCGTCCGACGGATCTCGTGGGGGGCGACCGGGCCCACAACGCGCAGGTGGCGCGGGACGTGTTCGGCGGGGCCACGGGCCCCGTGCGTGACATCGTGCTGCTGAACGCGGCCGCCGCGCTCCTCGCCTTCGACACGCCCGACCTGGACGCACCACTGCAGGACCAGGTGGGGGAGCGGCTCGACCGGGCCGCCCGCGCCATCGACTCGGGCCGGGCCACCAGCCTGCTGGACCGTTGGGTCGCCGCGTCGAGGGCCGCCGTCAACTGAGCAGCAGTGCGACCCACGGTCCTACCCACAGTGCCGGGCCGTAGGCGAAGGCGGCGCCGAGCGGGGACGGCCGCCACCTGCGGATCACCAGGGTGATCAGGCCGACCACTGCGCCGACGACGCTGCCCATGAGAAGGGCGGCCCACCACACCTGCCACGACAGGGACGCGGCCGTCAGCCCGATGAAGGCCGCGAGTCGTACGTCCCCGAAGCCGAGCCCACGTCCGAGGCGCCAGACAGCCCAGAAGAGGCTCCAGCCCGCGATGGCGCCCCCCAGCGCCCGCAGCCACCAGTCCCACTCGCCAGTCAGGAGCGACCCCGCGAGGCCGGCCGCGACCAACTCACCCGCGCACAGGGCCGTCAGTTCGAACGGGAGGTAGGTGGTCAGCCCGTCGATCACCACGAGGGCGGCGACCGCGGATGCCAGCACGAACCACAGTCCGCGCGTCGCTGGGGTGGCAAGGGGCACGAGGGAGCCGGCGAGCAGTCCGAGGAGGGCGGCCGCCACGTACGTCCGGGGACGCGCGAGGCTGGCGTAGCTGGGCTTGGTGAAGGCGTCGGTCGGGTCGTCCTCGGGCTCGGTGAGGCGCGGGAGGGCGACAACGAGGTGGACGACAGCGACCAGGGACGCGGCGGCACCCGTGGCCACAGCGGCGGTGATCGTCATGCCCGGAGTCTAGGGCGGTGGTCGTGCCCGGTTGATCCTGTGGTCATGCCGCAGCCCGGGCGCCGGCCGCGGTCGTGCAGAGCGTGGCGTCCCTCACTTCGAGCAGGGCCACGAAGGCGAGGGCGGTGAGCACACTGACGGTCTGGGTGCGGCCGTCCAGGATCGCCGCGACCTGGCGGTCGGTGAGTCCGACGACGTCGGCGAGTCGCGACGGGGGGACGCCCGCGTCCACGAGGTGACGTGCGCGTTCGGTGGTGGATCCGGCTGGGGTGGGTGTCACGCCCAGGGCCAACAGGTCGGCCGGGCGGGCGGCGAGGAGTGCCTGACCGTCGCAGGCACGGATCTTGCGGGTCTCGCCGCGCAGGATGCGTCCGGCGGTTCGAGTGGACACGCCCGCGGCGAGCGCGATCACGCGCCACGGCAACCCGGTGGCCGAGACCAGATGACCCAGCCACGCCCGGAACGGGCCGGCGAGCACCCAGGGTTCGGGCTGGGCGGTACCGGTGTGGATGTTGTCGGTATGGGGGAACGGGATGAGGGTCATGGGTGCGCCTTCCGGAAGAGTGCCTCTACTTCTGGAAGGCCCATCGAGAACGTCGATTTGTGAGGTGGATGACGAAATCTTCAGGAAACAGTGCGGAAACAGGTCGGGGGGCCCGTCTGGCGACGGGCCCCCCGATCGGATGTGTCAGCGCTGTGCGCAGTGGCGTCAGCGCTGGGCGCGGGTGAAGCCGGCCTCGGTCGCGGCCTGCTCGGAGGCGAACCAGACGTCGGCGATCGTGCGCTCATACCCGCCGGACTCGGCGAGGTGGTACTTCATCGACCGCTCGTTGCCCTTGATGGTGTACCCCTCCGGCGGCTCGTCACCGACGTAGGCACCATCACCGTAGGGATTCGCGAAGACGGACGCCATGGGGTTCTCGTCCGGTTCGCCCTCGGCTGTCGTCTCATCGGCGACCTCGACAACAGGGGCGCCCTCGTCGGTCATGAGGGCCTGGGCCTCGTCCTCGTCGACGGGTGCGTGGGAGTCGCCGTGGTGCAATGCCTCGGTCGTTGCGACCTCGGGCTCGTCGACCTCGGGCTCCTCGACGACGGGCTCGTCCGCCACGACCTCAGCCGCAACCGGCTGCGGGACGGAATCCTCGTCGTCGCGGTTGACGTAGGCCGCACTGGGTTGATGGGCGGTCCAGCCGGTGTCCCGGGACGCCAGCAATTGCCGCAGCGCGACAATGGCCCCGCCGACCACAGCGCCCACCGCGAGGATCTTCGCGAGGCGCGCTGCCGCGCTGCCCTTGCTCGCCTCGGCGGGGGGTACGACCACCTCACCCTTCAGGGCCGCGAACGCGGCCTGTCCCCGGTGCGTGGCTTCAGTGACCACCGGGTTGTCGACCGCGGAGTGGATCAGGTCGTTCAGCTTGGGCATGAGGTCGTCCTGGATGTGCTGGTACGCCTCGTGGATCGCGGGCTCGAGCGAGTCGCGGGTGTGGGACGCCAGGTCCATGCCCTTGTCGAGGGCCGCGGTCGCCAGCGGTGCGATCTGCTCGCCGGCGTGACCGACGTGGACGCGGGCCGATTCGGCGAGCGGAGTGACCTTGTCCATGGCCTGCTGGGCGAGCGGTGCGACGTGTTCGCGCGTCTGTTGGGCGAGGGGCACCACATGTCCCTTGGCTGATTCCGCCAGTGGCGCCACATGTTCACGGGCCGATTCGGCCAGCGGGGCGACCTTTTCCATGGCGGTAGCGGCGTAGGGCGCGACATGGTCCTTGGCCGTGGCCGCCTTGGCCATGGCTGCCTCGATGAGCGGGGCGACAGCCTCGGCGAGTTGTTCGATGGTCTCTGCTGCATGGGTCGCGGCCGACCGCGTGGCGTCGGCGGCGGTTTCCGCAACGTTCTTCTTCGTCACTTTTCCTCCGGTGGAGTAGATGACCGGCTCGTGATCGAGCGGGTCCTCCCACGTTACCCGCGGCCTGTGGTCCACGACAGGGGTTGGCGGGGGCCTGTGATCAGCCGGATAGGCTGGCGGCGTCCCATCCCGCTTCGAAAGGCTGACTCGTGGCCACCACGGCAACCCTGCACACCAATCTCGGTGACATCGTCATCACACTCTTCCCCGATCACGCGCCCAAGACCGTCGACAACTTCGTCGGACTGGCCAGCGGCACCAAGGAGTACCGCGACCCCAAGACGGGCGCCCAGACCACCGGGCACTTCTACGACGGCCTCGGCTTCCACCGGGTCATCGACGGATTCATGATCCAGGGTGGTTGCCCGCTGGGCACCGGCACGGGTGGCCCCGGCTACCAGTTCGGCGACGAGTTCCACCCCGACCTGACCTTCAGCAAGCCCTACCTCCTGGCCATGGCCAACGCCGGCCCCGGAACCAATGGCTCGCAGTTCTTCATCACGGTCGGCCCGACCCCGCACCTGAACCGCCGCCACACGATCTTCGGAGAGGTCGCCGACGAGGCGTCCCGCAAGGTTGTCGACGACATCGCAGCGGTGCGCACCGGACGCCAGGATCGCCCGGTGAACCCGGTCGTGATCGAGTCCGTCGAGATCGTCTGACGCAGGGAGAGGCACGATGACCGACAGGTGGCGCGAATTCCAGGTCCGTCCAGGGCGGACGGAGGAGCGGGCCACCGTCGGCATCGTCGCCGCGATCCTCGGGCTGGCCCTCGCAGGGCTGGTCCTTCCCGTGCAGCAGTGGATGATGGTCGGCTCGTCGCCGAGCTTCGCCTTCCAGATCTGGCGTCCGCTGGCGTTCGCCTTCACGAGCGCGGGCCTCATCAATGCCGCGATCACGTCGGCCGTCCTGTACTTCATGGGACGCGGACTCGAGACCGTGATCGGCTCGGCGAACTACCTGGCCCTGTTCGTGTTGTCGGGGTTGGGCGGAGCGACGGCCATGGTGGTGTTCGGGCCGGCCGCCGCCCTGTCGGGGTCGACCTGCGGGTTGTTCGGGATCATCGCCGGTTATGCGGTCCACAAGTACCGTCACGGCGAAGACGTGCGTCCCGACATCATCCTGCTGGCCTTCTTCATCATCTGGGGCATCACCGCCGGGGCCAATGACTGGACCGGTGACATCGGCGCCATCATCACGGGCGCCTTCTTCGGCTACGTCTTCAGCTACTCGCCCTGGCGCGATCGTGAGCGACGAGTGACTCTCGCCGCCATCGGCATCGTTTCGGTCTGCATGGTGGCTGTGTTCGCCGTCTGGGTCTACGCCTGAGCCGCACCGTTAGGATGCCGACATGATCACCGCGATTGTCTTCGTCAAGGCCGATGTCGCCCGCATCCCCGAGGTCGCCGAGGCGATCGCCGCACTGCCAGGTGTGTCGGAGGTCTACTCGGTCACGGGGGCGATCGACCTGATCTGCCTGGTCCGCGTCCGCTCCCACGACGAGGTGGCCGAGGTGGTGGCCGATCACCTGAACAAGGTGCCCGGCGTCAAGGAGACCGAGACGCACATCGCCTTCCGCGCCTATTCCAGCCACGATCTGGACGCAGCCTTCTCCCTCGGGAACTGATCCCGCTCAACCCGCCAACGGGACGCCCGGTCGGGCGCCCAGGGTGTGGCGCGCGAAGTCGGCGTCCCCGAGGCCGATGTGGAGCGGCCACGACCAGTCGCCCTCGATCTCGATGAGCCGTACTCCCGGCCGTTCCAACCAGGCGGCGACCCGTTCGGTCTCCTCGACGGACGCGGCCGGTAGGCCGTTGTCGGGGGGAATGACCGTTTCGGCGGTCGTCACCGCGTCCCGGGCGACAGCCTGTGGGACGTCACCGCGTCCGGCCCTGGCGGCGGCCGCGAGGCGGCCGTGGCGCACCACGTGGATGTCCCAGCCGTCACCCTGGGCCACCGCGGCCACGATCTGCGGGCATCGGGCGAGTGACCGGATGCGCTGCAGGCGCAGCGCGACGCGCGTGTAGGCCTGCAGCCGGGACGTCAGCACCTGCGCCTCCTCGAACCGTTGCTGCGAGACGAGACGGCTCATGCGCTGGCCCACCGTCTGCAGCACGTCCCTGACATCGAGCCCGAGGGCCACCCGGACGCGGTCGACGAGATCGGGGTAGGCGTCACCGGCGACACCGAGTCGGCAGGGGGCGAGGCAGCGTCCCATCTCGGCCAGTGCGCACTCCTGGGAAGGGGTGCGGGCCGACAGGCGCGTCGAACACTGACGCAGCGGGAAGGCGTCGTACAGGGCGAGGCAGACCTCTTCGGCACCCTGGCGGTGCGAGAAGGGCCCGAGGTAGTCGGCGCCGTCCGGGGCGACCTTCCGCACGACCGACAGCCGGGGGAACGGCTCGCGCGTGAGCTTGACCCAGACGAGCCTGTCCTGGTTGCGGGAACGCCTGTTGTAGCGCGGGTGGTGCGAGGCGATCATCCTCAACTCACGGATCTCGGCCTCCAGATCGGTGGCGCAGGGGTAGGCCTCGACCCCCGTGGCGACCCTCACCATCTCGTCCATCCGCGCCCGGGTCTCGGCGGCGGTGAAGTAGCTCCTCACCCGGGTCCGGATGTTCGTCGACTTGCCGACGTACAGCACCTCGCGCTTCACCTCGTCGCCCTCGTGCTGCTCCCGCACGAAGCAGTACACCCCCGGGACGCTGGGCAGCTCGTTGGCCCACACCCGTTTCGCCCTTCGCTGCGGCGACACGCGCCGCGTGAACTCGTCGAGGTCTTCGAACGTCGACACGCCGAGATTGCCCACACGTTCGAGCAGACCGTGAAGCACGTCGACGGTGGCGCGTGCGTCCGAGAGGGCACGGTGATCAGGCAGCGTCGTGGCGTGGAAGTGCGCCGCGAGGGTCGCGAGCTTGCAGTTGGCCACCTCGTCGCGCAGCAGCGCCTGGCGGGCAAGCGCCACCGTGTCGACCACCGGGAACCCCGGCCAGTCGACGGACTGGGCCTGGCAGGCCCGCTTCAGGAACCCGACGTCGAATCCGGCGTTGTGCGCCACGAGGACGCTGCCCGCCGCGAACTCCAGGAACGGGCCGAGCACCTGGTGGACGCGGGGTGCGTCGGCGACCATCTGGTTGGTGATGCCGGTGAGCACGGCGATCAGCCCGGGGATGTGCGTCCCGGGATTGACGAGGGTCTGGAACTCACCCAGGATCTCGCCGCCCCGCACCTTGACCGCGCCGATCTCGGTGATGGCGTCGTCGCCCGACCCGCCCGTTGTCTCGAGGTCGACGACCACGAACGTGACGTCGACCAGGGGGACGCCGAGGTCGTCGAGGCTCGGCTGGAGCATGCGGTAGGCGGCGGTGGGGCTCATGTCGACGACGCTAGGACGCACCAGTGACAAAACCGGGTTCGACGGGGCAGCGCAAAAGTGTCAGCGCGCAAAAGTGTCAGCGCGCAAAAGTGTCAGCGCGCAAAAGTGTCAGTGGTGGTCTGGATGCTGGGGCCATGGAGACGTTGCGCGTGGATTGCGGCCGGTGCCAACTGCGAGGCCTGTGGTGTGAAGACTGTGTGGTGAGCGTCCTGCTCGGCCCTGACGTGGGGTCTGATCTCAGCTTCACGGCGGTGGAGCAGGTGGCGGTGGCCATCCTGGCCGAGTCAGGTCTGGTGCCGCCGCTGCGGCTCCTCCAGGGCGACGTGGCAGCGCGGGGTGTCCGCGGTGGGGTCACGAATGAGATTTCCACAGGTTGATCAGGGTGGTTTGGACGTCAGCTCAACGTGGCCTAAGATTTTCTCAGGGTCTTCTGCTTCTGCTCTCGTGCACCTGCAGAGTCCAGCCCTGGGTCGCACCGGCCCGTTTCCCATCGAAGGACACCTCGTGCACCAAGGATTCCGTCGCAGCGTGGGAGCCACGTGCGCCGCAGCGCTGCTCACCGCCTCTCTCGCAGTGGCCGGGCAGTGGTGGAGCGCCGATACCGCCAGCGCCGATCCGCAGGCGGTCGCCAAGGCGCAGGCCAAGCTCGATCGCATCGAGGAGGAGCGCGCCGCTCTGGACGCCGAGTACTCCGACTCTCAGGAGAACCTTGACGATGCCACGGCCGAACTGAAGGTCGTCAACGCCGACCTCACCAGGCAGAGCGCCAAGGTCTCGACCATGCGCACGTCGATCAGTGCTGTTGCCCTTCAGCAGTTCCAGACTTCTGGCACCGATCTGGCTGCCCGCCTGCTCACCAGCAGTGACGACGCGTCCTTCCTCGACCAGGTCGGCCGGGTCGAGAGCGTCACCACGCGAGCCAACGACCAGTTGCTCGACTTCCAGCTCGCCAAGGCCGAGCTGACCCAGCTCCAGGGCACGGCGGCCGCGACGCTGTCGACCATCAAGGTTGCCCGCGATCAGCAGGCCACGCTCCTGACGAAGCTCACCGCCAAGGAGGATGAGGCCGCCAAGGTGCTCACCAAGTTGACGGCGCAGGAGAAGGCGCGGCTGGCGGCCATCGAGGCCGAGAAGGCGCGCAAGGCGGCAGCAGCCGCAGCGCGCGTCGCCTCCACGAGCAGGTCGCGCACCTCTGCGTCCATGTCTGTGTCGGATCTTCCCGTGGCAGCGAGCGGACGCGCAGCCCAGGCCCTTGCCTTCGCCAGGGCTCAGGTCGGTAAGTCCTACGTCTACGGCGCGACCGGTCCCAACGCCTACGACTGCTCCGGGCTCACAGGCGCGGCCTACCGCAGCGCCGGTATCTCCCTGCCGCGGACAGCACGCGCGCAGTTCGGTGTGGGGCAGCGCGTCTCGTTGGGCCAACTGCAGCCCGGCGATCTCGTGTTCTACTACTCCGGCATCAGCCACGTCGGTATGTACGTCGGCAACGGCATGATCGTCCACGCAGCCAATCCGCGTTCAGGCATCACGTACGCCTCGGTGACCTCGATGCCCTTCATGGGCGGGCGTCGGGTCGGCTGACCCACATGTGGCGATGGACGCTGATCGGCGTCCTTCTCGCCGCATCGCTCGTCCCGCTTGCCGGCTGCGGCACGACGCCTCCCGCGGCTGACGCCGCATCACTGGCCGCGTCGCTCACGGCGGCCCTCTCGTCCGGTGACGAGGCCGCATTCTCGTCGTCGTTCGCCGAGGCCCCCGCCTCCCGCTTCCTGGCGAGTCGGCTGTGGACCAACCTGACCCAGTTCACCGTCACCATCACGGGCGAGGACGCCGAACTCCGCGTGAGCACGTCCGCGCCCGGAGACAGTGAGCCTGCGGTGGACGTCCTGACTGCCCAGTGGGCGGCTGGACGCGACGACCGACCGCTCCTCGCATCGCTGGGTGCGGCGCCCGGCTCACGCGTCCCCCTGTGGCTGTCGGACGACCTCAGGGTCGTCCGGGCGGTCGGCTGCACCCTGATCGTTCCGCGCGCCTCGGCACGTGACCTCGCGTCCACCTGCGTGGCCGCCTCGCGCAGGGTGCAGGACGCGGGCCTCGCCAGACTGTCGCCCACCTGGACGCGGACGCTCGTCGTCGAGGTGCCGGCGTCCGCAGCGGACTTCGCGTCCCTCACGATCACCGATGAGGCGGGCAACCGTGGTGTCGGCGCACTGACCCAGCGCGAAGGCGACGCAGTGACGACGGGCGCCGCCCGCGTCGTGGTGAACCCCGACTCCGCGTGGTCGGGCCCTCTCGATCAGGTCGAGGCCCTCCTCGCCCACGAGGGCGTCCACCACGCGCTGGCCGATCGGACGCCCGCCCTTCCGTTGTGGACCACCGAGGGACTCGCCGACCACGTGGGCCTGCCCGCGAGCCCGGGATGGTTGGCCGGGGTCGAACCCAGGCTCGCAGCCACATTCGCCGACGACCCCGCGACGTTGACCATGCCCACCGACGGCGACTTCGCCGGTGACGCCGTGACCGACCACGCGGCGCTGCAGTCGGCCTACGACCGGGCGTGGCTCATGGTCGACACCCTCGTCGAGCACCGTGGACGCGAACGCGCCCTGGACGACCTCGCACGCCTCGCTGCGGGTGGGCGTCCGGTGCCCGAGTCGCGCTGGCTCGGCTGGGCCCGCGCCCGCATCTCCGTCGTCGAACGATGACGCTCACCTAGACTGCTCCACGGGAGGCACCATGCTCAGCATCGGCATCGACATCGGCGGCACCAAGGTCGCAGCGGGAGTGGTCTCGGACGACGGCCAGATCCTGAGGAAGATCGTGCGTCCGACCCCGTCACACAGCCCCGAGGCCGTGGAGGACGCCATCATCGAGTGCGTCCGCGACCTCAGCACCAACTACGCGGTCTCGTCGGTCGGCATCGGCGCCGCCGGTTGGGTCGACACCGATCAGGCCGTCGTCCGCTTCTCGCCCCACCTCGCGTGGCGCAACGAGCCGCTCAAGGAACACCTGGTCCGCCGGATCGACCTGCCCGTCATCGTCGACAACGACGCCAATGCGGCCGCCTGGGCCGAATACCGCTTCGGTGCCGGACGCGACTCGCAGGTCATGGTCTGCATCACCCTGGGCACCGGCATCGGCGGGGCGCTCGTCATCAACGGACGACTGTTCCGCGGCAGCTACGGCATGGCGGGCGAGTTCGGTCACATGGGCATCGTCCCCGACGGCCACTGGTGCCCGTGCGGCAACCGGGGGTGCTGGGAACAGTACGCGTCAGGCAACTCACTCGTCCGCGACGCCAAGGCCCTGCTGGCCGAGGGCGCACCCCAGGCGCAGGACCTGCTCGCGATGATCGGCGGCAACCCGGACAATCTGACCGGACCCGACGTCACCGCCGCAGCCATCGCCGGCGACCCGATGTCGACCGAACTCATCGCCGACGTCGGCACCTGGCTCGGACGCGGCCTCGCGAACCTGGCCGCCGCCATCGACCCCGACCTCTTCATCATCGGCGGCGGCGTGAGTGCCGCCGGCGACCTGTTGATCGAGCCGGCCCGCCGTGCGTTCGAACGCACCCTGACCGGACGCGGATTCCGCACGAACGCGACCATCGCCCTCGCCCACTTCCGCAATGACGCCGGACTCGTCGGCGCGGCCGACCTCGCGCGTCACGCCATCGTCGAGCCCCCGGGCCTCGGACGCGGCTTCTGGCCCCGCCGTCGACGTGCCAGGGTGCCCGGACGCCGCAGGCGCCTGCTCGCCGCAGCGGTTGCCCCGCGCGGGTAGGAGTGTCCTAGACGCGGGCCCCGTTGTCCCACGGGCCGTTCCCGTTCCGTCGGGTCGGCACGCGCAGGAGGAGCATGATCAGTCCCGCGACGGCGGAGACTCCGGCCAGCGTCGTGATCAGGGATTCGAACTGGACGCCGAACACCGCCGCGACCAGGATGAGCAGTCCCAGCCCGAGCAGCAGGGCGCCGGTGAGGCGCATCCCCGTCCACGGGCGGGGCGGGGGGAGCGTGTCGGGCATCACGAACACCTCGTCCGGGTGTGGATCCGCTGACTCCATCGCGTTTTCGAACGAGAACACCTCGGGCTTCGGGGGCGGGGGCGCCACCTCACCCAACACCCCGCTGTCGTCGATGTGCGCCTCGGGGAGCGGTTCGTCGCCGAACTCGTCGCGGATCAGTTCTGCGAACCGGGCGTCGATGTCGTCGGGGTCGGGGCTCACGTGTGCTCCCGGACGAACGTCAGACTTTCGTCGATGATCAGCGCCGCGTCGTGATCGAGGGTCGCGACGTGGTGGCTGCGCTCCAGCCAGACGCGCCGCAGGTCGGGCAGGGTCGCTTCGAGAATCGACCCGCTGAGGGGGTCGACCACGTGGTCGACCCGTGACGTCATGAGCAGCACGGGACAGGTCACCTGATCGAGGTACCCGCGGACGTCCGCCCACAGCCTCGTCATCGAGTGTGCGGCTGCCAGGGGCGTCCGGGGGTAGGCGTGCTCGTCCTGTCCGGGCAGGGCGATGTCGTTGCCGATCGCCTTGATCGACGCTGTCACCCGCTTCAGCACCGGCAGCGCCAGGAACGCCTTGTCATCGGACGCGATCGCGGGGTTGACCAGCATGAGCCCGGCCACGCGCTCGCGCTCCGCGAGGCGCAGGGCCAGCGCGCCACCCATGCTGAGGCCCGCGACGAAGACAGTGTCGACCGTGGACGCGAGCTCGTCGTACGCCTGCTCGACGCCTGCGTACCAGTCGGTCCACTCGGTGAGCGCCAGTTCACGCCAGTGCGTCCCGTGCCCGGCCAGCCGTGGCATCGAGACCGCGTGACCCGCGTCCGCCAGGGCCAGTGCCCACCCACGCATGCTCGCGGCCGATCCGGTGAACCCGTGGATCACCAGGACGCCGACACGCGCCCCTTCCGGGTGGACGCGAAGGCCCTGGGCCTCGGGCAGGACGCTGGCGCAACTGGTCACGCCACCAGCGTAGGCGGGCGGGAAAGTAAGTGGTGCGGACCTGTCGACGCGGTTCACGGCACGGCGACTGGCGGCTGTGCGACAGCACGAGTCGAGTAGGGTTTGAGGCGACGAGAGGGCGCGCGCCAATGTGGTACAAACTGTTCAAGTACGGCCTGTTCCGACCGGCAGTGAAGCTCAGCTCCCGGCCCTGGATCACGGGTGAGGAGAATCTTCCGGCCTCCGGGGGTGCGATTCTGGCGTGCAATCACCTGTCGGCCGGGGACACCTTCGTGCTCCCGGTGATGGTCTCGCGAACCGTCATCTTTCCCGCGAAGGCCGAACTGTTCACGGGCGAGCACGGACTGAAGTCGAAGATCGTGGCCCGGTTCCTGAAGCTCGTCGGCCAGGTGCCCATGGATCGTGGGGGTGGACGCGCGAGCGCGGAGGGTCTGCGTCCCGTGATCGAGGTGCTGCACCGCGGCGAACTCGTCGGTATCTACCCCGAGGGCACTCGCTCGCCCGACGGGCGGCTCTACAAGGGCAAGACGGGTGTAGCGCGGATGGCGCTGGAGGCGGGCGTCCCCGTCATTCCCATCGGGATGGTCGGCACCGACATCACGAAGAACCGCCTGGGCCTGCCGCGCATGGAACGCCCGGGTGTGGTGATCGGCAAGCCGCTCGACTTCTCGGGGTTGGTCGACAACAAGAAGGACCTCAAGACCCTGCGGTGGGTCACCGACCAGGTGATGGCCGGCATCCAGGAACTCACAGGTCAGACGTACGTCGACGTGTACGCGTCCCGGGTCAAGCACGGCGACCTGCTGGGCGTCGACGTCACCGACCGCATCCTCGAGCGTCCGGGCCAGAACACACCCGCCCCGGAGTCTCGCCCGTGACGGCGGGCGGACGCGTCCGAGGGATGGCGCTCAGGTTCGTCGGCACCGTCGAATCGGCGGGCCTCCCCCTCGAACCCCATGTCGAGGGGCTGCCGAACGTCCCGCGTCAGGGGCCGGCCATCATCTGCTGCAACCACCGTTCGCGCAACGACCACATCCAGCTCGCCGTGGCCGTCCGGCGTCGGGTCAGGACAGCGAGGTCGGAGGACCAGGTCCGCCGCCTCCTGGCGAAGGGCGAGCTCCTCGTGCTCTTCCCCGAAGGGCCCCCTTCGCCCGACGGTCGCCTCTATCGTGGGCGTCCCCGCGTCGGACGCATCGCCCTCGCGGCCGGCGTGACGGTCATCCCGGCCGCGTTCGTCGACTCCGAGCCGGGCGGTGACGGACGACGGATCCTTCGCTTCGGTGAACCCCTCGACTTCTCGCGCTTCCGCGCGCTGGGCGTCAGCGACGGCCTGCTGAGGTCGATCTCGGACGAGGTCACCTGGTCGATCCTCACCTTGTCGGGCCAGTCGTACGTCGACTCGGACGCCACCGACGCGCAGGCCAGCAGACGCGCCGCGTCGCGCGAGGCCGCCCGGCAGGCCAGGGAGCAGGCCGCCACCGTCCGACGCGAGCGACGCGAGGTGGCCGAACGCGCGCGAGCGGCCACGGCCGCCGAGTCCGATGAACTCGCCCTCGCGGCGCAGAACGCTGCCGAGTTGGCCCGCGACCGGGCACGGCGTGCGTCCGAAGCCGACGCCGCCGCGCGCCACACACCCCGGCCCTGAGCGTGGGCGTCGCGGCGGTGTGTCGTCGGCGCGGTCTATCCTGAGGCGCATGTCACCGCGCATCCCCAGTCTCGCCGACCTGCACGCCCTCCCCCTGGTGCAGCAGCCGAGCTATGCCGACGCGGCCCGCCTCGAAGAGGCGCTGGACCGCCTCCGCCACCTCCCGCCCCTCGTGTTCGCAGGGGAGTGCGATGACCTGAAGGGCAAGCTCGCGGCTGTCGCGTCCGGTCAGGCCTTCCTGTTGCAGGGCGGCGACTGCGCCGAGACCTTCGAGTCGGTGACGGGCAACAACATCAAGGGCAAGTTGCGCGTGCTGCTCAGCATGGCCGTGGTGCTCACCTACGGCGCCCAGGTACCGGTCGTCAAGGTCGGACGCATCGCCGGGCAGTACGCCAAGCCGCGCTCCAAGGACACCGAGACCCGGGGCGGGCTCACCCTGCCCGCCTACCGCGGTGACGCGGTGAACGGGTTCGACTTCACCGCCGAGTCGCGTGCGCACGACCCGAAGCGGCTCGTGCGGACGTACAACGCGTCCGCCGCCACCCTCAATCTGGTGCGCGCGTTCGTCAAGGGCGGCTTTGCCGACCTGCGCGGCATCCACGCGTGGAACGCCGACTTCGTGCGCAACTCGCGCGTCGAGGCCCGCTACGAGACCATGGCCGACGAGATCGATCGGGCCCTGGCGTTCATGATCGCGTGTGGCGTCGAGGACAGCGCCCTGTCGACCGTCGACTTCTACGCCAGCCACGAGGCGCTGCTGCTCGACTACGAACACGCCATGACCCGGGTCGATTCGCGTTCCCAGCTTCCGTACGACTGCTCGGCCCACATGCTCTGGATCGGTGAGCGGACGCGCCAGCTCGATGGTGCCCACGTCGAACTCCTCCGGTCGATCCGCAACCCGCTGGGCGTCAAGCTCGGGCCCACGACGACTCCCGAGGACGCCCTCGCCCTCGCGGAACGACTCGATCCCGAGCGCGAGCCCGGACGCCTGACCTTCATCACGCGCATGGGCTCGAACAACGTCCGCGAACGGCTCGCTCCCCTTGTCGAGGGCGTCATGCAGAGCGGACGCACACCCGTGTGGGTCTGCGACCCCATGCACGGCAACACCTTCGAGTCGGGCAAGGGCTACAAGACCCGGGCCTACTCCGATGTCGTCGAAGAGCTCAACGGCTTCTTCGACGTCCACGAGAAGCTGGGCACGTGGCCCGGCGGCATCCACATCGAACTCACCGGCGACGACGTGACCGAGTGCGTCGGCGGCGCCGACGAGCTGGGTGAGGACGACCTCGCCAATCGCTACGAGACCGCGTGCGATCCCCGACTGAACCGCAACCAGTCGCTCGAGCTCGCGTTCATGGTGGCCGAGCGGCTCGCCAACCAGCGCGCGCTGCGGCCGTCCGCGTCCCAGGCGTTCGAGGCGATGGACTTCTGACGATCGACGACTGCG
>CALKHV010000136.1 GCA_937988865.1 uncultured Propionibacteriaceae bacterium
GTCATGACCGACCTGATGGAGGGTCAGCCCGAAGGCCGCTCGCAGCCCATCTTCGGAGCGCTTCCTCATGGCCGTGTCGGACCCTTGCGCCAGTATCAACTGACTGCAAACCAACGGAGCTCCCACCTGCCATGAGTGACGATCCCGCCAAACTCGACGACCTTGATGATCTGGTGCTCGTCGACCACGATGCGACCACGATGTTCGGGGACCTCTACCCATCCCTGGCTCCAGTGGCGCATTGGCAGCTGACCGGCATGGAAATCGACCCCATCGTGTCGGGCCGCAGCGGGATGTCCGAGGTGATGTGGTTCCTCGACCACGGTGTCCACACCGTCGGCGACGTGCTCGCGCTGGATGTCAATGAGCCGGCTCGCTGGCCGTACTTCGGAGTGACCAAGGTGCAAAGGATCGCCGACTTCGTCGAGCGCTTGGATGCCTCCGCCACCGCCCTTCTCGCTGCCCTCATTCCGTCAAAAGACGAGCCGACTGGGACCACTCCACCTGAGCTGCGCATCGGGGGTGAAGGACATGACCTCTCGGTCCTTCTTGACTGGGCACAGTTCTCTGCCGGCGCCGTGACGGTCCAGGACGCATTGACCGCCCTTGGCCGCGGGGACGCACCTGCCGATGTGGCTGAGGTCGCTGCTGCGACTCTCGCGGTACCTGTACCGCCCGCCCAACTGGATCCGTTGGTCGACTTGCGTGACTGGATGTCAGGGTTGAACGAGCGGGACGCCGCCATCCTCCACCGCCGGTTGATCAGGTTCGAGGGATCGACGCTCGATGACCTGGGGCTCGAGTTCGGGGTGACGCGCGAGCGCATCCGACAGGTCGAGACCAAGCTGAAGACGCGCCTCGACGGGTGGGTGGCTTCTGAGTCGGGCCGTTCCGTGCGGTGGGCCCTGCACCTGATGTCCCGCGGTCTCGGTGCGAGCGCGCCGGACAGCGAGGTTCCGCTGGTCGGCGACGACGGAGGCAACTCTGACGAGTTCGGCCTCCTGCTCTACCTCGCTGACATGGTCTGGGACCGTGCATCGCATCAGATCCACCGCCGCAACTTCCGCTGGCCTAAGGTCTCCGAGGTGCCCGCAGTCGATGGGGGCCCTCTCGTCGACGAGGCTGCGTTTGCGGAGCTGCTCCTTCTGCGCGGTATCGTCGACGAGCACCTCGACTGGGCAATCGAGCAAGTCGATGGCCTGCGGCGACTGAACGGGACACTCGTGTTCTGGCCGGGCAACCTCGTGGAGCAGGCCATGGCCGCCCTCACTGTGCACGGAAGCCCAATGACGGACAACGACATCGCAGACGCTTTCGATCGGGAGTTCAACCGCCGGGGGCTGCGCGATCGCATGCTTCAGGACCCCCGCATCATCCGTGTCACGAAGGACGACTTCGCACTGACGTCGTGGGGACTCCCCGAGTACGGCGGAATTGTCTCGTCGATGGTCTCGAGAATCGAAGAGGCAGGCCCTGCACCAGTTCGCGAGATTGCCGAATACCTCGCCGAACGGCATGCCATCAAGCCTGGCTCCGTCTATGCCTACTCGTCCGCTCCCATCTTCACCACGGACGGCGATGAGTTGCGCCTACGACGCGCCGATGAGCCGTACATGCCGTCACTCGATCCATCGGGCGTTCGAGGCCTGTATCGCCTCGATCGCACCCGCCTGGCGTGGCACGTCCAGGTGGATCGGGAGGTGCTGCGAGGCAGTGGCCGGCTCTGCCCCGCTGAGATCGCCACGGCCATCGGCGTCTTCCCCGGCCGGACGGAATCGCTGGGTAATGCAGTGCGCGAGGTGAAGGTCGGCTGGGCGGCGACGAGTCACATGGGCCCGAGCATCAGCAGCCTTCGACCTCACGCCGAAGCGGTCGGCGCCAAGGACGGGGATGTCCTTCGACTCGTCTTCGACCGAGGTGCGCGCTCTGTCTCGACCAGCAAGTTCACGGCATCCCCCGGAATTCCTGCGACCTACCTGGCGGAAGTCCTCGGAATCAGCGAAGCAGACGTCACGCGAGCGCGGCTCGCCCAGGCGATCTTCGCCGAAGAGGCTGGCCTCGAGGTGGCGCTGGATCGACGTGGAGACACGACGTTCACTGCGGCGGCGAGGTCCTTCCTCGCCTCGATCGCGGAGGCTCACCATGGCTGAGCACGATTCGGTGCGCTCATGAGCGGCTACACCGTCATCGACGTCGAGACGACCGGGTTGTCGCCCGAGAAGGGCGATCGCATCGTCGAGATCGGCGTCGTCTACGTTTCGGACGACGGCCATCTCCAGGACCACTGGTCGACCCTCATCAACCCGCAGCGCGACGTCGGCCCAACCCGCATCCACGGCATCACAGCGTCGGATGTCGTGTCGGCACCGACCTTCGGCGACATCGCGCCGTACGTGCTCAGGGCCGTGACCGGTCGCACCGTGGTAGCCCACAACGCAAGCTTCGACCTGCGCTTCCTCGCTGCGGAGCTGCACCGAGCCGGCGTGCCTCTACAAGGTCTTCCTCTCTCGGGCTTGTGCACCATGCAGTGGTCGTCGGCGTACCTGAACGCCGCAAGCCGTCGACTCGTCGACTGCTGTCGCGCCTGCGGCGTTCCATTGACGGACGCCCACTCCGCTGCGGCCGATGCCATCGCCACAGCGCACCTGCTGAGTCACTACCTGACGGCGTCCTCCTACGAACCGCCATGGGGCGAAACCATCGCCGTGACGCGGGGATACGCCTGGCCGTCGTTTTCCGGCCACTACCCCGAATTGCGGATGGCCAGACGGTCCGAGATCCGGACCGCACGACAGGACGAATGGCTCGACCGCATCGTGTCCCGGATGCCACGCGCCGCCGATACCCGCGTCGACTCCTACCTCGCAGTGCTCGAGATGGCGATGCTCGACGGGTTCCTGGCCGAACACGAGAAGGAAGCGCTCGTCGAGACCGCCGTCGCAGCCGGCCTGACCCGAGGACAGGTGCTGGACCTGCACGCGGACTATCTCCGCGCGATGGCGGAGCTCGCTCTGGAGGACCACGTCGTCACCGCCGAGGAACGACAGGACCTCGAACGGGTCGCGGCGATGCTGGGCCTGCGAAACACCGACGTCGACGAGGCTCTACGCGCCGCCCACGAGGCTGGTGCAGGACAGCACGCGACCTCGGTCGTGACACTCGCAATGAGCGGCATCAGGCTGGAGCCGGGCGATCGGGTTGTCTTCACCGGCGACATGGTCCGCGACCGGTCGGAGTGGGAAGCCTTGGCGCGCCGTCGTGGTCTGGAACCGGGCGGAGTCACCAAGAAGACCAAGGTCGTCGTCGCGTCCGACCCCAACTCGCTGAGCGGCAAGGCGGGCAAAGCCCGCTCCTACGGCATCCCCATCATCACCGAAACGGCATTCGAGCGGCTGCTCGAGCAGGTCTGAGAGGACACCCATGGGACTCGGGAGCGAAACGCTGATCACGGAGGTACGCGACCTGCTGGCCGGTCGTCTCGTCGTTCCGTCAATTCAGCGAGGCTATGTCTGGCAAAAGGCGCAGGTCCCGAAGCTCTTGGACTCGTTGTACCGCGGCTACCCGATCGGGACCTTGCTGATCTGGAACACCTCGATCGAGGTCCCGCTTCGGCAAGCTGCAGTTCTCCAGAAGGAACAGCACATCTCTCGGCCCGGGGTACTGCTGGACGGTCAACAGCGGCTCACCTCTCTGGCGAAGGTCCTCGACCCGGCCGCGATCATCGGTGGCAGGCTCGACGTCCGCTTCGATCTCGACAACGAGGAGTTCATCAATCCCAGCAGCGTCATGGCCCGCAGCCCACGCATGCTGCGAGTGACCGAGCTGATTGGTGACGGCGCGCAGTTCAGCGCGCTGCTTCGTACAGCAGGGGTCGAGAACGACGACCCGAACTGGGACCTGTACTACGAGCGAGCGCGCCGGGTGCACGCCATCAGGGATTACCTGGTGCCGGTCGTCACCGTCGACTCGGACGACTACGAGGTCGTCGCCGAGATCTTCGCGAGGGTAAACCAGGGCGGCAAGAGGCTCTCCAAAGGGGATCTCGTCTACAGCGCCATCGCGGCCCGCTGGCCGGACGGCCTGGACACCATCGAGGCCTTCAACGAGCAGCTCGACGGGCAGAACTTTGCCCTGGACCGCGAAGCAGTCCTCCGGCTCACCGGTCTGCTCGCAGGGACCGGCGCACACGCGATCAAGCTCATCGGCAAGTCCGTGTCCGGCGACGACCTCAAACAAGCGTGGGCTACCACCGAGTCGGCACTGCGCCTAGCCGTGGACTTCCTCAAGGGCGAGTGTGGAATCCCGCGGTCAGGAGTGCTCACGTCGCCGAACGTCGTCGTCTTGCCCGCTTACCTGCTGCACCTGCGCGAGGGGACGCTCAGCGCGAGCGACAGTGAATCCCTGCGTCGCTGGGTCTACACGTCCATGGCATTCAGCCGGTACTCGAACCAAGTCGAAGGGAAGCTCGACATCGAGGCGCGCCTGGTGCGTGAGAAGTCTGGGGATGCACTGTGGAACGACCTGCTGACCCGAGCCTCCGGCGCACGCCCCGTGGGCACCAAGATCACGGCGAACGAGGTGGCGTCCCGCACGTACTCATCGGCGTGGTTCAACCTCCTGTACATCGCAGCCCTGCGTCGCCAGGCACGCGACTGGAAGAGCAACACGACGTTGCTCGCGGCCCCGATGACCTCGACGTCGAAGATCGAGTACCACCACATCTTCCCCAAGGCCCGGGTGCAGGCGAGGTTCGGGCGAGAGCTGACGAACAACATCGCAAACCTCGCATTCATCTCAGGGACGGCCAACCGTTGGATCGGGCAAAAACCGCCATCCGAGTACCTCCTGGGCATTGCGACCGACCGGCTCTTGGAGCAGTGGGTTCCGGACAACGCGAACCTGTGGGAACTCGACCGGTTCGAGGACTTCCTGGCGGCTCGCCAGGAGCTTGTTGCAGCAGCTCTCAACGAGCTGCTCGGGCTCGACGTCACCGGCGAGGTCGCCCACCTCGACGCCGAGGCTTTCGAGTCGGAAGACGATGAAGTGCTGGGCAGCGAGGCCGGGACCGAGCAGCGGTACAACGGGCGTCGACGCAACGTTGCGCAGCACATCGTCGAGTGCTTCACCGGGCGACCACCAGGGACCGAGTTCACGATCGCCGAGGTCGTCGCGATGCCATCGGCGCAGTACGCGGCTGGCGAGATCAGTGCCGGCGCGGTCGCCGCACGGATGCACAGCAACCCTCCCCCGGGCATCGAGATCGTACCGGGCGCATCGCCGTTGGCCATCCGAATGACTCGCTCCAGCACGACCGACGAAGATGGGACGGCCCGTCGCCACACGCCCGTCTCCGTACCCGCTCAGCAGGGCGGTGCCTCACCCAGTGCCCCGAATGCGAAGGACGTGCCCGACTCATCGCCACCCACCTCGTCTGCGACGACGAGCCCGGCGGAGCTGGAGGGACGGTTCCACGCGGCCATGGTCGATCTCTACAAGCGGTCGCAGAACGAGGCCGGCTACACGCCGACCATGTTCATCCACATGATCGCCGAAGTCGGAGGAGTCGAAGCCGCACGACGTCTCGTCCGCACGGCAACGCCGTCCACTGGTTTCACCGTGCTGTGGGAGAAGGGGCGTCTGGACCTGACGGCAGAAGCCCTCGTCGTCCAGCCAGAGTTCGCCCCACTCTTTTCTGAAGACGACATCGAGCGGGCCTCTGCGCGGCTGGCGTACCACGGATTCTTCGACCGCTGACGGTTTGCGTGCAGCGCGTTACTCATCCCGGCCCCGGTTTCAATCACCATCCTGCCGCAGGTCAGGTCAACCAGGCGCGTGTGACCCTTGGCGCTCCGCCGCGTGATCCGAACCGAAGCGGCGCAGCACCGCCATGAGTTGCGGGACGACAGCGGGCTCCTTGTCCAAGGCCGTCTCGAGCTGGTTCACCTCGTGGGGCGTCAGCCGCAGGAGCCGGTCCTCGGCGAGGACCGCGCGCGCCCGATCCAGGGCAGCGCCCGTCATGAACGATGTGACGTCCTGCCCCTGCACCCGGGCGGCTTCCTTGATGGTCTCTAGCGCGTCGGTGCTGAGGCGAAGATTGACGCGCTCAGGCTTGGCGTTGGGGCTGGACACTGCGATCACCCTTGACATGTGGACAGCCACGACGGTCAGTGGCGTGAGTACACCGTACGCACAGGGTGCGACCAGGGCCAATCCAGGAATGCGTCGAATGTCGCCCGGAGATCACTCACCAGCATGGCCCGGCTGCGGCCATAGGCTCTGAACGCCACGACCGGAGGAGCCCCTGGACGAATCCAGGAGCCCCTCCCGTCGTGTGGTGTTCAGTCACTACTGGTAAGGGTGCACTATTCGAAGTAGGCACGGTTCCACCCTTCGCCACGA
>CALKHV010000137.1 GCA_937988865.1 uncultured Propionibacteriaceae bacterium
CGTGACAGCCGACCCTCCGGTGCCGGTTCGTCGCAGGGACGTGGCCGGGATGAGCGTCCTGCTCGCTATGACCGCGATGAGCGTCCCGTCCGCTACGAGCGTGACAGCCGACCCCAAGGCGTTCGAGACGACCGCAGGGTGCCGGAGCCACGTGAGGAGCGCGTCCACCGTGGGCCTGCGCGGCGGGACGACGAGCCGGACACCCCCACCGACGTCGACACCAAGCTTCTGCCCATTCAGGTAAGGGCCGAGTTGCGTTCGTTGCCGAAGGAATTGGCCGCGACCGTCATGGCACACCTCGTCGCCGCCGGCGAGCTCATCGACGTCGACCCGAAGCTGGCCTACGCCCATGCGGAGGCAGCTCGTCGACGCGCGGCTCGGCTCCCGGTCGTGCGCGAAGCAGCCGCTGAGACGGCCTATGCGGCAGGGGAGTACGCCGCCGCCCTCACCGAGTACCGTGCGCTGCATCGCATGACCGGTGGTGGGGACTACCTGCCGGTGATGGCCGACTGCGAGCGTGCACTCGGGCGTCCGGAAGCCGCGTTGAAGCTGGCGCGGGAGGCGTCCAAGGCGTCCCTCTCACCAGCCCAGACGATTGAAATGCTGATCGTGCAGGCCGGCGCTCGAGCCGACCTTGGCCAACGCGACGAGGCGGCGCGGCTGCTGCGGGCGGCGATCGAGTCGCGGCGAGGGCCCAAGCCGGGCCAGGCACGTCTCAGGTATGCCTACGCCGATCTCATGCTGGCCGACGGCGACGGTGCGTCCGCCAGGCAGTGGTTCGCGGCTGCCGCCCAGCTCGATCCTGAGGGCGACCTGGATTCCGACGCACGCCTCGCCGAATTGGACGGTGTCTTCATCGAGGCGGACTTCGACGAGGACGACGATGAGGACGACTCCGTCGAGGACGACGATGGCTCTGACGATGATTCAGAGCCGGTCGGAGCTGACACTCGGGACGACGATGACGAAGAGGAACCGCCTTCCGACGATTCGACCCACGATGACACCGATCAGGCTGACGTCCAGTGAGTCTCATTGACGCCTATGACGCCGCGCTCTTTGACCTTGACGGGGTCGTCTACCTCGGGCCGGCCGCAGTTCCCGGAGCAGCTGACG
Organism: uncultured Propionibacteriaceae bacterium; assembly: GCA_937988865.1. Taxonomy (GTDB): domain Bacteria; phylum Actinomycetota; class Actinomycetes; order Propionibacteriales; family Propionibacteriaceae; genus CALKHV01. The sequence continues at coordinate 1,117 of CALKHV010000137.1, forward strand.
GCATCCGGGCCCTGCGTCAACACGGGGTGAGGGTCGGGTTTGTCACGAACAATGCTGCGCGTCCACCCGTGGCGGTGGCTGAGCATCTCGAGGATCTGGGCGTCCCCGCGGATGTCGTCGACATCGTCACGTCGGCACAAGCGGGTGCGCGGATGCTGGCTGCGCACCTACCGGCAGGTGCGACCGTGCTGATTGTCGGCACACCGGCACTGGCGGCGGAAGTGGCGGCGGTCGGTTTGTCGCCCGTCATGGAGGCGAACGACACCCCGGACGCGGTCATCCAGGGTTATGACCCGACGATGACGTGGCCGAGGCTGGACGCGGCGTGTCGCGCGATCCAGGGTGGCGCACTGTGGTTCGCCACCAATACAGACTCGACGCGTCCGACCGACAAGGGTCTCGTGCCGGGAGCGGGGGCCCAGATCGCGGCCGTGCAGGTGGCTGTGCGTCCGGAGCCCCTCGTCGCCGGCAAGCCCTACCCACCGCTGCTGCAGGAGACCGTCCGGAGACTCGGGAGCGGGCGTCCGATCTTCGTGGGGGACCGCATCGACACCGACATCATGGGCGCCAACGCCGTCGGGATGGACTCGCTGTTCGTCTTCACGGGTGCACACACGAAGGCCGATCTGGTGCTCGTGGACGAATCTGGACGACCGACCCACATCGGGTACGACCTGCGGGCATTGATGATGGAGCCCCGGGAGCTCGTGCTGGGCGAAGGATCGGCCAGGTGCCGGGGGCAGGTGGCCACCATCAGCGCAGGCGAAATCTCACTGGCCGCCGTACCGACGACGCTCGAGGAGCAGCTCGACGCCTTGTGGGCGGTTCTGGCGCTCGTCTGGCAGCATCCGGGGGTGGATGCGTCCGTCGTGGACCACCTGGATCTCGTCCCCTGACCCGGTAGGGTCAACCGCGGAACCGACTCACCCAAGGAGAGCCCATGACCTCGAACCGCACGCCCATGACGGACGTCGCCTTGATCGCCGTCTTCGCGGCACTCATCGCAGCCGTGACCGTCTGGGTGCCGGGCATCAACGTGCCGGGCAGCACCGTCCCGATCACCCTCCAGACCCTGGCCATCGGCTTGACCGCCCTCATCCTCGGGCCGTGGCGCGCGTTCGCCGCCACCGCGCTGTACCTTCTCGTCGGTTTCGCCGGGCTGCCCGTGTTCGCAGGTCAGAGCTCCGGTCTTGGGGTGTTGGCCAAGCCATCGGCCGGCTACTTGCTGAGCTTCCCGCTGTACGCGCTGCTCGTGGGCTTCCTCGCCACCTGGGTCCTGCGTCGTGGCATGAAGTGGGCCGGGTTCGGCCTGTTCCTGTCAGGCCTCGTCGGCAGTGCGTTGCTCGTCCATCCCCTGGGCATCCTCGGACTCATGGTGAATGCGAACCTGACATTCGCCCAGGCACTGAAGATCGACATGGTCTTCTGGCCGGGCGACCTCATCAAGACGGCTGTCGCGGCGATCATCGCCGTGGCCGTGCACAAGGCATTCCCCGTCCTCGCGGTGCGGCGGTATCGCCTCTCCGAAGCCGTGTGATCCAGTTCGCGGCCGTCCGGGTCGACGTCCCCGTCTGGGGTGACGCCGGACGCCAGCACGCGAAAACGTTGCTCGACGGGGTCGACCTGGCCCTGGGCGAGAGACGCATTGCGGTGATCGGAGCCAACGGATCGGGCAAGTCGACGCTGCTGCGACTGGTCAACGGCCTGTTGATGCCTTCCGCGGGGCGGGTCGTCATCGATGGCCTGGACACGGCCGAGGATGCCCGGGAAGTGCGTCGACGCGTGGGTTTCGTGTTCACCGATCCCCTGAGCCAACTGGTCATGTCGACGCCCATCGACGACATCGAACTGGGTCTCCGGAAGCGACTGCGCAACAAGGCTGAACGCAAGGCGAGAGCGCTGGAGGTTCTCGCTGAGCGAGGGCTGGCCCACTTGGCGAACCAGAGCATCTACGACCTCTCGGGCGGCGAGCGGCAACTCGTGAGCCTCGCCAGCGTCCTCGCTGTGGAACCGTCGATCGTCGTCGCCGACGAGCCCACCACACTCCTTGACCTGCGCAACCGGCAGGAGGTCTGCCGGGCTCTGCTCGCGCTGCCCCAGCAGTTGGTCTACGCGACCCACGACCTCGACTTCGCGTCCATGGCCGACCGTTGCATCGTGGTCGACCAGGGTCGCGTGGTGGCTGACGGAAGCCCCGGTGACGCCGTGGCGCACTACCGGACGTTGATGGTGGCATGAGCGCCCACGACCAGCTCTTCGGGAGCTACATTCCCACTGGTTCGTGGGTCCACAGGCTGCCTGTGTGGAGCAAGTACCTTCTGGTCTTCGCAGGGACGATCCCCAGTCTCCTCGCTCGGCAGTGGTGGTTGGCCCTCGTCGTTCTCGCCGTGGCGTGCGCGGTGCTCCTCGCGTCCCGGATCCCGCCGCGGGTGTCGCTGCGACTCGGACGAGGCTTCCTCGTGCTCCTCGCCGTGCTCGTCGGCTACCAGGCGATCATCGGTCAGTTGCTCGTCGGTGTCACGCTCGCGACCAACCTCGTGGCCTGCCTTCTGCTCAGCCGAGTGCTCACCATGACCACGCCCGCCAACGATCTGGTGGACGCCCTGGTCTCTGCCGCGCGTCCGCTCGACCGGGTCGGCCTGAGCTCGGAGCGGTTCGGACTGGCGGTGGCGCTCATGCTCCGGAGCATCCCCTATCTGGTCGACCTGTTCGCCGACGTCCGAACGGCCGCCCGTGCGAGGGGGCTTGAGCGCAACTGGTTCGCCCTCGTCACCCCGGTCATCGTGGGTGCGGTTGCCTATGCCCAGCGCACCGGTGAGGCCCTCGCGGCCCGTGGGCTCGGGGACGACTGAACCGGTAGCGTGTTCCCATGACCGAGCCCGCTCCTCCGGAGGTCCGCCCTCGACCGGTGACGGGCAATGCCGTGATCGACGCGGCCCTGATCGAACTCGGGACACTGGCCGACATTCCCCTCGCCGACCATCACGACCGGCTCGCGGCCGTGCAGGATGTGCTCGCCGGCGTCCTGGAGTCATCGCGCGAGGCGGTGCAGACCCCGATCCCCGGTGTGCCCCGGTGAGGCTCGATGTCGCACTTGCCCGTCGTGGACTGGTTCGATCGCGAAGCCAGGCGCGTGCCCTGATCGACGCAGGGTGCGTCCGGGTCGGGGAGCAGGTGGTGAGGAAGGCGGCCTTCGAGGTCGAGGAGGCGTCCGATCTTTCAGTGGAGGCCGACGATTGGGTCTCGCGCGCGGCCCACAAGCTCATCGGCGCGCTCGACCAGTCGGGGTTGTCGGTGCCGCCGCGCGTACTGGACGCCGGGGCGTCCACCGGAGGGTTCACCCAGGTGCTCCTCCACCGAGGTGCACGACGCGTCTACGCCTTCGATGTCGGCCACGACCAGTTGGTGCCCCTTCTGCGCGACGACCCGCGCGTGGTCGTGCGGGAAGGTCTCAACATCCGTGATCTGGTGCTCGCCGACGTGGAGGGTGAACCCGTGGACCTCGTGGTGGCGGACGTGTCCTTCATCTCGCTCACCCTGTTGCTGGGGCCGCTGTTCGCGGTGCTGTCGCGCGAGGGGGTCGCGTTGCTGATGGTCAAGCCGCAGTTCGAGGTTGGACGCGAGGGTCTGGGCAGTGGGGGAGTGGTGCGCGACGAGGGATCCAGGCTGGCCGCTGTGCAGGCAGTGATCGCCTCGGCGTCCGCCCTGGGGTGGCGACCGACGTGGCAGGCACCCAGTCAACTGCCCGGACCCGCCGGGAACCGGGAGTACTTTGTCGCCCTCAGATTTGTCGGGGCCGACGGATAGGCTGAGGCGCGTGACCGACAGCCCACGCGTGATCTCGGTGTTCACCCACCCTTCCCGGCCCGAGGCCGTGCAGGCTGCCCGCGACTTCATCGCCGGCCTGGCGTCCGAGGGGATCGCCTGCCGCGTCACTCCCGAATTGCTCGACGACTTCCGTGCCGGCGTGCCGCAGGCCGACATCGACGTGATGTCACCGGGCCAGGCGGACGTCGAGTTGGTCGTGGTCTTCGGTGGGGACGGGTCGATCCTCCGGGCGGCGGAGTGGGCGCACCCGCTGTGCGTCCCGCTGTTGGGGGTCAACCTCGGTCACGTCGGTTTCCTCGCAGAACTCGAGTCGTCCCAGATGCACAACCTGGTTGAGCATGTGGTCCAACGCAGCTACCAGGTCGAACGCCGCCTGACCCTGCAGGTCACGGTCAGCGACTTCGACGGAAACGTGCTGTGGGAGTCGTTCGCCGTCAATGAGGTCTCGCTGGAGAAGACGGCGCGGGAGCGCATGCTCGAAATCCTGTGCGTCATCGACGGGCGTCCGCTGTCGCAATGGAGCTGCGACGGGGTGCTGGTGTCGACGCCATCGGGCTCGACAGCGTATGCGTTCTCGGCCGGGGGGCCGGTCATGTGGCCCGACCTGGAGGCCATCGAGGTCGTCACCCTGAGCGCCCACGCCCTGTTCGTACGTCCGCTGGTGCTCAGCCCCCGGTCACGGGTGGAACTCGACCTCGTGCCCACGCGCCAAGCACTGGGCGTCGTCTGGTGTGACGGCCGACGCACCACCGACGTGGGACCGGGCCAGCGGGTGACGGTTGATCGCAGTGAGCACGACCTCCTGATCGCACGCTTGTCGGAGCAGCCCTTCACCACTCGACTGGTCAAGAAGTTCGGGCTGCGCATCGAGGGATGGCGGGCGGTGCAGCACTGATGTTGGCCGAACTCCGCATCGCGGGGCTGGGTGTCATCGCCGAGACCAGCGTCGACTTCGCCCCCGGCATGACGGCGCTGACGGGAGAGACCGGCGCCGGGAAGACGATGGTCGTCACGTCGCTGGGCATGCTGCTGGGTGGTCGATCGGACGCCGGTACGGTGCGCCAGGGTTCGGCCCGTGCAGTCGTCGAGGGACGGTTCCTCGACATCGAAGCCGTGACAGCACTCGTCGACGACATCGGCGGTGCCCTCGAGGAGGATGAACTACTGGTCGGGCGACACGTCGCCGCCTCGGGTCGGTCGCGTGCCTTCGTCGGCGGTGCACAGGTGACGGTGTCGCAACTGCGTGAGGTCACGGGAGAACTCGTGACGATCCACGGGCAGTCGGAGCAGGTGCGACTCGGCACGCCAGAACGACAACGCGAGGTGCTGGACCGCGCCGGTGGTCCTGACCTCGCTCGCCTCCTGGGCGAGTACCGGGAGAACTTCGCCCGCAGACGGGCACTGGCGTCCGAGGTGGCCGACCTTCGTGACCGCACCCAGGAGCGGGCCCGGGAGGCAGACCTGCTGACGTTCGGGCTCTCCGAGATCTCCACGGTGGCGCCTCAACCCGGGGAGGATGCGGCGCTCGCAGTGGAGGCCGGACGACTCCAGTCGCTCGACGACCTCAGGGTGGCGGCGCACCAGGCGTCCGCCGCGCTGGTGGGCTCGGACGACATCGACCAACCCGGGGCCATGGGTCTGCTCGTCGTCGCCCGGAAGGGGCTCGAACAGGCGGCCCGGGTGGACCCGTCCGCCGCCGCGCTCGTGGAACAGGCCCGGCAGGCCAGTTACCTCGTGGATGATCTCGCCGCGAGTACTTCGTCGTACCTGGCGGATCTGGAGGCTGATCCGTTGCGGCTGGAGGCGATCGCCGCCCGGCGGCATGCGTTGGCGGGTCTCACCCGTAAGTACGGCCAGACGGTCGATGACGTCCTCTCCTGGGCCGAGGCCGCTGCGGCGAGGCTGACCGACCTTCAAGGTGGGGACGAGCGCATCGCGGGGGCCGTGGCCGAGCTGGCGGCCCTCGACGCGACGCTGGCTGCGAGTGCGTCCAGGATCACCGGGATCCGGACGCAGGCGGCGACGCGCCTCGCGTCCGCCGTTCGTGCCGAACTGGCGGCGCTCGCGATGCCCCACGCCCAGCTGACCTTTGAGCTTCAGCCGTTGCCCGAGATCGGCGCACATGGTGCCGAGCAGGTGGTCGCCATGTTCAGCGCCAACCCCGGCTCTGCACCGGCGCCGCTGGCGAAGGTGGCCTCGGGTGGCGAGTTGTCCCGCGTCCGGTTGGCACTCGAGGTCGTGCTGGCCGATGTCGAACCCGGCCAGACGTTCGTCTTCGACGAGGTGGACGCCGGTGTCGGCGGCGCCGTGGCCGTCGAAGTCGGACGCCGGCTTGCGCGGCTCGCGCGCGTCTCGCAGGTCATCGTGGTGACGCACCTCGCCCAGGTCGCGGCCTTTGCGGACTCGCACCTGGTGATCACCAAGGCGTCCACGGGTGAAGTGACGACCTCGGACGTCCGCGCGCTCGATGCTGACGAGCGACTCGCTGAGCTGGCGCGGATGATGGGCGGGTTGGAGACCAGCGAGTCGGCCCTGGCGCACGCGTCCGAACTGCTGGCCGCCGCGTCCACCGAGGCCTGATTGCCGGGTTCCGTCGGATGGGTCAGTCGGAGATCACGGCCGACAGGTCGTAGGCGATCGGCCGGTCGACCTGGGTCAGGGTGCAGGACTCGGGATCGCGGTCAGGACGCCAGCGCACGAACGTGACTGCATGGCGGAAGCGGCGTCCCTCGAGTTGGTCGAACGCGACCTCGACGACGAGCGCAGGCTCAAGCGGCACGAACTCGTCGTTCCCGTTGGCGCTGAACCGTGACCGTTGGTTGGTGGCAGGAAGGGCCAGCCCTGATCCGTCGCGGACCACGAGGGGTTCGAGTTCCTCGACGAGGGCGATGCGCATGGCCTCGCTGAAGGCGCCGATCCCACCGACGGGAACCAGACCGTGCTCGTCGTCGTACATGCCCAGCAGCAGCGACCCGATGCCGTGGATGTTCTTGTGCCAGCGGTAACCGATGACGACAGCCTCGGCGGTGCGCTTGTGCTTGATCTTGAGCATCGTCCGCTTGCCCTGCTCGTACGCGGCGTCGCGTGGCTTGGCGACCACGCCGTCCAGGCCGGCGCCTTCAAATCGGGTGAACCAGTCGACCGCCACCGCTTCGTCGGTCGTCATCCGCGTGAGGTGCACGCCCGGCGATCCGTCGACCGAGGCGAAGATGCCCTCAAGCAGGACGCGCCGTTCGCGTTGGGGCAACTGGGTGAGGTCGTCGTCAGCCAGGGCAAGGAGATCGAAACACACGAGTTCGGCGGGCGTCTCGCGAGACAGCCGGATGATCCGTGACTCGGCGGGGTGGATGCGCTGGGACAGCGATTCCCAGTCGAGACGCTGTGCCCCCTCAGGGCCGCGACGGACGACGATCTCGGCGTCCACGATGCAGCGCGAGGGCAGGATGGCGCGGACCAACTCGACGAGTTCGGGGAAGTAGCGGGTCAGCGCCTTCTTGCCGCGGCTGGCCAGCTCGATGTCGTCGCCATCGCGAATGACGATGCAGCGGAAGCCGTCCCACTTCGGTTCATAGGCGTATCCGCCGGGGATCGCGTCCGCGGCGGGTACGTTCGGAACGGACTTGGCGAGCATCGGCGAAATCGGCAGCGTCAGCGGGATCGTCATCGACACATCCTGTCATCAACACGCCCGGCCGGGCGTCCGCAGAAGTCGTCGGGTTACGGCAAGTGCCGACCATGGCTTAGGCTGAAACCCCGTGGGGACCTCGAAGCAAGTCAAGCATGTGTTCGTGACCGGTGGCGTTGCCTCGTCCCTCGGGAAGGGTCTGACGGCGTCCAGCCTCGGCAGCCTTCTGGTGGCGCGTGGTCTGAAGGTCACGATGCAGAAGCTCGACCCGTATCTGAACGTCGATCCCGGGACGATGAACCCCTTCCAGCATGGTGAGGTGTTCGTCACCGACGACGGGGCCGAGACCGATCTCGACATCGGCCACTACGAGCGATTCCTCGACGTCAACCTGAACGCGGACGCCAATGTGACGACGGGCAAGGTCTATTCCTCCGTCATCGCCAAGGAGCGCCGCGGTGACTACCTCGGTGACACCGTGCAGGTCATTCCGCACATCACGAACGAGATCAAGGCCGAGATGCTCGCGATGGCCACCAAGGGCATCGATGTCGTGATCCACGAGATCGGTGGCACGGTCGGCGACATCGAATCCCTTCCGTTCCTTGAGGCTGCCCGTCAGGTGCGCCACGAGATCGGACGCGACAACGTGTTCTTCCTCCACGTGTCGCTGGTGCCCTACATCGGCCCGTCCGGCGAGCTCAAGACCAAGCCGACCCAGCACTCCGTCGCTGCACTGCGCCAGGTGGGCATCCAGCCGGACGCCATCGTGTGCCGCGCCAACCGCGAACTCACCGAAGGGGTGAAGAAGAAGATCGCGCTCATGTGCGACGTCGACGAGGAGGCTGTGGTCAGCTGCATCGACGCCCCGTCGATCTATGAGATCCCGAAGGTGCTGCACCGCGAAGGTCTGGACGCCTACGTCGTCCGCCGACTCAACCTGTCGTTCCGCGACGTTGACTGGACGGCCTGGAACGACCTGCTCGACCGCGTCCAGAGTCCTCGCGAAGAGGTCACGATCGCCCTGGTCGGCAAGTACATCGACCTCCCGGACGCCTATTTGTCCGTGTCGGAGGCGCTGCGTGCGGGTGGCTTCGCGAACTGGGCGAAGGTGAACATCCGGTGGGTCGCCAGCGACGGCTGCGAGACCGAGGAGGGCGCCCACGCCGCGCTCGACGACGTCGACGGCATCGTGGTGCCGGGAGGCTTCGGCATTCGCGGCGTCGAGGGCAAGGTCGGAGCCATCAGGTTCGCGCGCGAGAACCAGATCCCCATCCTCGGCCTGTGTCTGGGCCTGCAGTGCATGGTGATCGAGGTCGCGAGAGACCTCGCGGGTATTGCGGACGCCAACTCGAGCGAGTTCGACCCCGAGACGACGCACCCGGTGATCGCCACCATGGCTGAGCAGCGCGACATCGTCGAGGGTGGCGGTGACCTGGGTGGCTCGATGCGCCTCGGCAGCTACCACGCCGACCTGGGCAAGGGCAGCGTGGTGGCCAGGCTGTACGGGCGGACGAAAGTGGACGAGCGCCACCGGCACCGCTACGAGGTCAACAACGCCTACCGTGCTCAACTGGAACAGGCCGGGCTGGTCTTCTCGGGCCTGTCGCCCGACCGGAACCTCGTGGAGTTCATCGAACTTCCGCCCTCGATGCACCCCTTCTTCGTCGCGACCCAGGCTCACCCGGAGCTGAAGTCGAGGCCCACGCGTCCGCACCCGCTCTTCAGGGGTCTTGTCGAGGCAGCGGTTGCGCGCAAGACCTCCGCGCGACTGCCCGTCGACGAGCTTCCGGCGAAGACCACGAAATCTCGGTCGCACGGATGACCGAGGGGCGCGGGGTGCCGGCGTCCGACCTGCCCGAGACCTGGGAGGTCGTGCGCCACGAGGTGCTCGGACGCGGACGCGTGAGTGATTTCGTCGAGGACGACGTGCTCACCCCGTCGGGTGAACCCATCACGCGCCAGTACCTCACCCATCCCGGCGCTGTGGCGATCCTGGCCGTGGACGACGACGATCGCGTCGTCGTGATCGACCAGTACCGCCACCCGGTCGGCATGACGCTGGTCGAGGTGCCGGCAGGTTTGCTCGATGCCGAGGGCGAGTCGTCGCTTGCGGCGGCTGAACGTGAGTTGGCCGAGGAGGCGCTGCTGGCGGCGTCCGACTGGCGCGTGCTCGTCGACCTGCTGAGCTCACCCGGCGGGAACCAGGAGACGCTGCGGGTGTTCCTGGCCCGCGGGCTCGCCGAGGCCCCGCGTCCGGACGGATTCGAGGTCGAGGGCGAGGAGGCGCACATGTCGGTGCACTGGGTGCCCTTTGCCGACCTGCTCGACGGAATCTACGCCGGAACGTTCGGCTCGCCCGGCCTGGTCGTCGGCGTCCTCGCCTATGAAGCTGCGCGCCGAGGGGGTCGGCTCGACCAACTCAGGCATCCGGGCGCCCACTGGCCGGCCAGACACGCGATCGCCGCCCGGGGCTGAGATGGACGCCGTGACCGACCTGGTGCGCGACTATCTCTCGCACCTGTCGGTCGAGCGCGGGCTCTCGCCCAACACCGTCGCGGCCTACACACGCGATCTGACGCGCTACGTCGACCACCTCCATGCCCGCGGCATCAGCAGTCTGTCCGAGGTGGCCACCCAGGACATCTCCGAGTTCCAGCAGGGTTTGGCCGAGGGGGACGCCGATCACGCGCCGTTGGCGCCTGCCTCGGTGGCCCGGATGGTCGTGGCGGTGCGTAACCTGCACCGGTTCGCCGCGTCCGAGGTGCCGGGGGCGAGCGATCCCGCGTCCACCATCACGCCACCGAGGCTCGCGCGGCACCTGCCCAAGGCCCTTTCGGTCGCCCAGGTGCAGACCCTCCTTGACGCCTGCGACCGCACCGAGCCACTCGGGCTCCGGGACGCGGCGCTGCTCGAGCTCCTCTACGGAACCGGCGGACGCATCAGTGAGATCGTAGGTCTCGACGTCGATGACCTCACTCGCGCCATCGCCGACCCCGACGCCGGCCTCAGGCTCGTGGGGAAGGGTGACAAGGAGCGATGGGTACCGCTCGGGAGCTTCGCCCGCGAGGCGGTGGACGCGTGGCTCGTGCGGGGACGCCCGGTCTTCGCCCCTCGCGGAAGGCCGACGCCCGCCCTACTGCTCAACACTCGTGGTGCCCGGTTGTCGCGCCAGAGCGCGTGGCAGGTGGTGCGCGACTGCGCGTCCCGGGGTGGCGTGGAGGTCGACGTCTCGCCGCACAGCCTGCGACACTCGTTCGCCACCCATCTGCTCGACGGCGGCGCGGATGTGCGAGTTGTGCAGGTACTGCTCGGCCACGCCTCGGTGACGACCACACAGATCTACACGCTCGTGACCGTCGACCACCTGCGAGAGGTGTACCTGACCTCTCACCCGCGGGCGTACTAGTCTGTGACCGATGTTGTCGATCCCGTCAGGAGGGGTTCAGTGAACGACGAGGTCTTGGACGTCGGTCTGTTCGAGGTGCCCCCCGCGGCGGAGGCGGCGTCCGCGGACGTCGATGCTGTCGAGGTGGTGATCGGTGCCACCGGGCGGCCCTTCCCGGTGCTCCCCGAACCCACGCCACCCCCTGACGGCCCCAAGCACGCGCTGATCATCGCCATGTGCAACCAGAAGGGCGGCGTCGGAAAGACCACGACCACCATCAATCTGGGGGCTGCGCTCGCCGAGACCGGACGCTCGGTGCTCCTGGTCGACTTCGATCCCCAGGGGTCCCTGTCGGTCGGCCTGGGAGTCAATCCCAACGTGTTGTCGAAGAGCATCTACAACCTGCTGCTGAGCAGGGAGTTCACCGTGGACGAGGTCATCACGCCCACGACGGTCGAGAACATGGACCTCCTGCCCAGCAACATCGACCTGTCGGCGGCAGAAGTGCAACTGGTCAGCGAGGTCGCGCGCGAGCAGACCCTGTCGCGGGTTCTGGAGAAGGTGCGGGACCGCTACGACGTGATCCTCATCGACTGCGCCCCGTCGCTTGGCCTGTTGACGGTCAACGCGCTCACGGCTGCGGACAAGGTCATCATCCCGCTGGAGTGCGAGTTCTTCGCCCTCCGCGGTGTGGCCCTGCTGACCGACACCATTTCGAAGGTGACCGATCGGCTCAACCCGAAGCTTGAGTTGCTGGGCATCCTCGGCACGATGTACGACGCCCGGACGCTGCACAGCCGCGAGGTGCTCGACCGCGTGGTCCAGGCGTTCGGTGACAAGGTCTTCCACACCGTCATCCGGAGAACCATCAAGTTCCCCGAGACCACGGTCGCGGGTGAGCCGATCACCACCTACGCGTCCTCGTCGCCCGGCGCGGCGGCGTTCCGTTCCCTCGCCCGAGAGGTGCTCGCCCTGTGCCACGCCGTGTGAGCCTGCCGGGCGCGTCCGAGCTGTTCCGGGCCACCGAGGAGCCGGCAGTCGAGGTGGCCGCGTCCCCGAGCCAGGGGAGTGGTGGGAGCGTTGCGTCCCCGCCGGTTGAGCCCGAGGGGGCGCAGAAGGCAACAGGTCGGGTGCGGCACGACGAAAAGATCACCGTGTACGTGAGCTCCGATGAACTCATGGCTCTCGAGGAGGGACGCCTGCTCCTGCGTCGCGACGGACTGGCGGCCGATCGTGGGCGCATCGTGCGGGAGTCGATCGCGCTCGCCATGGAAGACCTTCGGGTCAACGGGGCCGCGTCGGCCCTGGCCCGCCGCCTGGCGGGACGGTGAGCCCAGCAGCGAAACGCGTCCCTGCCGAGGCTGACTCGACGCGAGCGGGCGACTTCCACGTGCGGCTCGACAACTTCGAGGGCCCGTTCGACCTGCTCCTCCAGCTCATCTCGCGCCACAAGCTCGACGTCACCGAGATCTCGCTGTCGAAGGTCACGGACGAGTTCATCGCCACCGTTCTCGCGGGCGGCAAAGTCTGGGACCTCGACCAGACGAGTTCATTTCTGGTCGTGGCCGCGACCCTCCTGGACCTGAAGGCGGCTCGCCTGCTGCCGCAGGGCGAGGTCGACGATCCTGAGGACCTCGCACTGCTTGAGGCACGCGACCTGCTCTTCGCCCGGCTCCTGCAGTACCGCGCCTTCAAGGCAGTGTCGGCATGGATCGCCCGGACGCTCGGAGTCGAGGCCGGACGCTTCGCCCGACCCGGGGGCCTCGAGCCCGCCTTCGCGGCCCTGATGCCCGAGGTGCGGATCCCGGCGTCCCCAGACCGGTTGGCCCAGTTGGCCGCGCGAGCGCTGGCGCCGAAAGAGGTGCTCGAGATCTCTCTGGAGCACCTGCATGCGCCGATGGTCAGCGTCCGGGACCAGGCCGGCGTCCTGGTCGACAGGCTGAGGCGCAGCGGGACGGCCACGTTCCGGGCGCTCACCGGGGACGCTGACCGCCTCACCACCGTCGCGCGGTTCCTGGCCCTGCTGGAATTGTTCCGCGAGGGTGTGGTGGGATTCGAGCAGCTGACCCCGCTGGGGGAGCTGACAGTCCGATGGACGGGGGACGAGACGTCCGAGTTGGAGATTTCCGACGAGTTCGACACCGCCCCGGGCGGAGAGGGGGAGGCATGAGCGACATCGGGGCGCCGATCGAGGCGATGCTCCTGATGGCGGACGCACCACTCACCGCCATGGAGATGGCGGAGACCCTGGACGTCCCGACGTCCGAGGTGGATGCGGCGCTGACCGCGCTGCAGGACTTCTACGACCACACCGGGCGGGGCTTCGAGCTGCGTCAGGTGGCCGGCGGATGGCGCTACTACACGCGGGTCGAGCACGCCACGGTGCTCTCCCGCTGGGTTCTGGAGGGTCAACAGTCCAAGCTCTCGCAGGCGGCGCTCGAGACGCTCGCCGTGATCGCCTACACCCAACCGATCTCGCGCGCCCGGATTTCGGTGGTGCGCGGAGTGAACGTCGACGGAGTCGTTCGGACGCTCCTGGCCCGCGACCTCATCACCGAGGCCGACCATGACGCGGAAACCGGGGCGCAGCTCTTCGTCACCACTGACTACTTCCTTGAACGCATGGGGCTCGCGAGCCTTGGCGATCTTCCTCCGCTGGCCCCCCATCTCCCCAACGCCAGCGAGCTCGAGTTCGAGCTCAGCCAGTTGGCGCACACACCCCAGTTCGCGTCCGACGCGGACGACCACCCTGCCGATGCACCGTCGGGGGACAATGCTCCCGGAGAGGACGACGAATGAGTGGCGAGAAGAAGTCACGCGAGAAGGCAACACACACGACGGAGGACGCGTCCGAGGAGAAGGGCCTGCGGCTGCAGAAGGTGCTCGCCCAGGCGGGCATCGCGTCCAGACGCGCAAGTGAGATCCTCATCGACCAGGGACGGGTCGAGGTCAACGGCAAGACCGTGCGCGAGCAGGGCCTGCGCGTTGATCCCGCGAAGGACACGATCCGCGTCGACGGTGCACGCATCCCACCGCCGCGCATCCACCTCTACCTCGTGCTCAACAAGCCGCGGGGCGTCGTCTCGACGATGGAGGATCCCGAAGGCCGCCCGACGCTGTCGGACTACCTCCCGACAAGGAAGGCACGTCTCTTCCATGTCGGACGCCTCGACACCGAGACCGAGGGCCTGATCATCCTCACCAACGACGGGGAGTTCGCCCATCGGCTCGCCCACCCGTCCTACGAGGTTCCCAAGACCTACCTCGCCGAGGTCGAGGGGCTGGTCGACAACAAGACCATCCGTCGACTCGAGAAGGGCCTCAACCTTGACGACGGGCCGGTGCGTCCCGACAAGGTGAAGCTCGTCAGCCGTGGTGAGAGCCGGTCGTTGTTGGCCATCACCCTGCACGAAGGCCGCAACCGGATCGTGCGCCGCATGATGGACAGTGTGGCGCACCCCGTGCGCCGCCTCTCCCGCACGGCGATCGGGCCGGTTCGGCTCGGTCAATTGGCCGTCGGCGAGTCGCGCGAACTGACCCGTGAGGAATTGGGGGCCCTGCTCGACCTCGTGCAGATGTGACGCGATGACACGGCGCGTCCACGGGCTCGAGACGGAATACGGCCTCGTCGTCCGGCAGGCGACCCGGCAGGGCTGGCGGCGCGTCGGCAACGATGAGGCGGCCAGGCTGTTGTTCTCGCCGGTGGTCGAGCAGAACGCGACCACGAGTGTCTTCCTGCGCAACGGCGGACGCATGTACCTCGACGTGGGCTCGCACCCTGAGTACGCGACCGCGGAGTGCGACCGACTGGACGACCTCGTCGCGCAGGACGCGGCGGGCGACCAGATCTTCGCCTCGCTCGCGCGGCGGGCGATCGAGGCGTCCGACCAGCCCTTGCGCGTCTCACTGTTCAAGAACAACGTCGACTCGCACGGCAACGCCTGGGGGAGCCACGAGAACTACCAGGTCCCTCGCGAGATCGATCTGGCGACGTGGGAGGCACTCACTCCGTTCCTCGTGACCCGGAGCCTCGTCACGGGTGCAGGTCGCTGGACGCCCGACGGCTACCAGTTGTCACAGCGAGCCGACCACCTGTGGGACCCGCTCTCCTCGACGACGACGCGGACGCGTCCGATGATCAACACCCGGGACGAACCGCACGCCGACCCGCAACGATTCCGCAGACTCCACGTCATCGCGGGCGACTCGAACCTGTCGCAGACGACCGTGCTGCTGAGGTTCGGCATGACCGGCCTCGTGCTGGCGGCCATCGAGGACGGACAGGACTTCGCCGACGTCGCCCTCGCAGACCCCCAGGCATCCGTGCGACGGGCCAGCCGGGACGTCCGGGGGAGGGCGCGGCTCGAGCTGGCCCGCGGCGGGGATGCGTGCTCTCTGCAGATCCAGCGCGCGATCCACGACCGGGTCGGCCACTACGTCGAGGGCGACAGCGACCTCGCCCGTGCGCACGACCTCTGGGGACGCGCCCTGGACGCCGTCGATGACGACCACCTCGACAGGATCGACCGGTGGGTCGACTGGGCGATCAAGAAGCGCGTCCTCGACGGGTTGGCGGCCCGCGGTGCAGGGCCGGAGAAGCTCGCCGCGGCCGACCTGGCACACCACGACATCGTGGAGGGCATCTTCGCGCGGCTGGACGCCGCGGGCCAGGTGGATCGCATCGTCGACCAGGCAGCCGTGACGAGCGCTGTGGAGAACGCGCCGCTCACGACCAGGGCGACGCTGAGGTCCCGCTTCCTCACCGCCGCCCAACGGCACCAGCGGGCCCACGGGGTGGACTGGATGACCTTCACCTGCCACGACCTCGCCGACGGGGTCGTGATCTGTCCCGACCCCCTGACCAGCGTCGACGCACGTGTGGACGCGCTGTGCGAGCGCATGGCGTCCGAACCTCGACGGCCGGGTTCGACCGCCTTCCGACGGCAGGAGGACCCTGTCGCGCGTCCGTCCGCCGCGGCGGGGGCACCGGAGGCTGGTTGAGGGAGTCGGGTAACCTTCGATGGTGCTCCAGTTCCCCAGCCGTGCCGTGCGCGGCCTCGCCCGTCCCCTTGCCGTTGTGGCCGCGCTCTCGTTGCTGCTCACCGCCTGCAGCGACTCGTCCGCTGACTCGACAGCCACGCCCAGCGCGTCCACGTCAGTCTCCGCGTCCGCGAGCAGCAGCCCCACCGCCACACCCAAGCCGATCGCATCGCTGGATGCCATCACCGTGAAGGGTGACTACGGCAAGGCCCCCACCGTGACAGGGCCGTGGCCAGGAGTGTTCTCGAAGAGTTCGGTCAAGGTTCTCAAGGCGGGCGCGGGTGCGACCCTTCTCGCGACCGACTCCGTCGAAGTCAACTACTACGGGGTGAATGCGCGGACTGGGAGCACGTTCGACCAGTCGTTCAAGAACGGCTCAACGGTCACGTTCTCCCTCGACGGCGTGATTCAGGGCTTCAAGCAGGGTCTGGTGGGCCAGAAGGTGGGCAGCCGCGTCCTGATCGGGATCACCGGCAAGGACGGATACGACTCGTCCGGTGGATCGGCCCGCGCAGGGATCGAGGTCGGGGATTCGCTCGTCTTCGTGGTCGACATCGTGTCGGCGACGCTCACGGGCCCAGAAGGCACGGCTGTCGCCCCGAAGGCCGGCCTGCCCATCGTCGTCGACACCAAGGGCGTCCCGACCGTCACGATCCCGAAGGCTGCAACCCGGCCCACCAAGACCGTGGTGCAGCCGCTCATCAAGGGCAAGGGCAAGGCCGTCACGGCGACGGACGCGATCACCGCGAACTACACGATGGTGTCCTGGTCCTCGGGCAAGGTGCTCTCGTCCAACTACGCCGACGGGCCCGAGACCGGCGCCCTGTCTGGTCTGGTGTCGTCCTGGAAGGGACTCGTCGGCCAGACCGTCGGAAGCCGCGTGATGATCGTGGTCCCAGCCGCCACCGACTACCCGAGCGGCGCGTCCGCCCCCCCGGTCACCGCCACCGACACGCTCGTGTACGTCATCGACATCCTGCAGGTGGTCCCCACCCAGTAGTCAGACGACCCACGGTTCCCACACACGAGGACCCATCAGGTCGACCTCACCAGCGAGCGCCCCGGCGAGCAGTTGCCGGGGCGTCGTCGCGTCCGGGAAGCCGAGCGACCGGCACAGCACACCCATCACATCGCGCGTCGATGCCCCCGCGGACGCCAGGTCGGCCAACGTGACCGCGCCATCCCGCTTGGCGAGGCGGCGCCCGGACGAGTTCACGGCCATCCCCACGTGGACGTAGGTGGGCGCGGCGTGTCCCAGCGTCCGGGCGAGCCAGGCCTGCCGGGGGGCCGAGGTGAGGAGGTCGTCCCCCCGGCACACGTCGACCACCCCCTGCAGCGCGTCGTCGACCACGACGGCGAGGTTGTAGGCCGGCGTCCGGTCGTTGCGGAACAGGACGAAGTCGTCGACCCTCGCCGTGACCTCGCCCGCGTGGACGTCGTGGATGGTGCTCGACGCACCACCAGCCCGGACGCGGATCGCCGCCGGACGCTCGGCTCGCAATCGCGACCTGTCGGCGTCCGAGAGGCGTGAGCAGGTGCCCGGGTAGGGGCGATACCCCCCGTGGGGGGCCTGACTGGCGTCCGCGACCTCGCGCCGGGTGCAGAAGCACTCGTACGTGTCGAGGGTGGACGCGGCCTCGGTGTACAGGTCGTGCCGCTCCGACTGACGGACGACCTCTCCGTCCCAGTCGAGTCCGAGGGACGCCAGGTCGGCCAGTTGGCGAGCTGCCACGTCGGGAGCCGAGGCCACGCGCTGCTGGTCGAGGTCCTCGACGCGGACGACGAAGTCGAGCCCGGACGCCCGGGCGAACAGCCAGGACAGGAGTGCCGTGCGCAGGTTGCCCAGGTGCAGGTCTGACGTGGGCGATGGCGCGAAGCGTCCCGCAGGGTTGCCCACGGCCGCCTCCCGTCTGTCGCTGGTAGCCTTCGCAGCGTGGCACAGCGCTCGTCCGAACGTCTCGTGAACCTCACGATCTGCCTTCTCGTGGCCCGACAATACGT
>CALKHV010000138.1 GCA_937988865.1 uncultured Propionibacteriaceae bacterium
CCGAGAAGATTCCCTCCAGCCTCGGTGGAATCGACATGGCGTTGGGGCTCGGCGAAGCGTCCGACGACTTCCTGACGGTGATGCGCTACGCCATGCCGTTCGACGGTGGCGACGTCGGCACACCCTCGGCCACCTGGCGCGAGGACCTGCCGCTCGTGGTGCTGCGCATCCGGGACGCGAGCGCCACGCGCGAACCGCAGGCCTACCCGTCGGCGGAGTTCGAGGCGCGAACGGGCACCGTCCCACCGGAGACCAGCCTCGCACCCGACCTCGTCACCCTCGCGAAGGCCGTGTGCGCTCGGTGGGGACAACCGTGTGACCTCGAGGGGTTGGCCTTGGAACAGCGCGCCCCGCGACTGCTCAACATGCGCACCGCCCTGTCGATGACCGGGCCGGAGTGTGTGCAGGTCGGCATGAACTGCCTCGCCCCCACCGAGGACACGGCCTACTTCATGAGTGCCCGGTTGCCGCTGCCAGATGACCGGGTCTACGCCCTGGTCGGGGCGTTGGGGACGCAGACCGGCAACGCCACCTACGTCGGTCTGGGCCTCAACTCGAGTGTGACCCAGTTGGGCTTCGACAACATCGACGACGACACTTTGGCAGGGTCGGCGGACGTGTTCCCGGTGCCCAACGCCGCCCGCCTCTACGTCCAGTACTTCGCCCGGGACTGCAGTCGTCCGGGCGTGCAGGCGTTGACCGCCGGGAGCGGTTGCTACTCCGTCGGTGACCAGGTGCCGATGTGCACCGACATCACCGACCTGAGTTGCACCATGCTCGTCCTCTCGCTGCGCAACTACCTGTTGCCGGGTTCCCAACGGGGGCCCGCGGCCGAATTGACGCTGTCTCCTCGGGTGATTCCGTTGACGCTCCCCTGAGAAGCGTTCGCCACATCAGCCGAGTGAGGCATCAAGGGTCGGCCCCATCCCCCGAGTTGACTCCCACGAATTGAATTCGTCCAAGGTCAGGAAATGGAGGTTGTTCACATGATTTCCAGGAGATGGATCGGTGGTGCCACCGGTCTGTGTCTCGCACTTGCAGGTCTCCTACCGGCGCCGGCTCTGGCGTACAACCCGGTGGGGGACGTCGTCGACTTCACCGTCACCGATGCAGACGGCAATCCGGGGATGACGTATTACGACATCCTGAATGGCGCCACGACCGGACGTGGAGATCTCGATGAGGAACTCCTGTTCTACCTGAACGGCATCAAGAACAGGGACAATCTGTTGAACTGGTCGAACCTGGGCTACGAGATCCTCAGGAACGGGGGCGGTGAAACCGCCTACTGGGACCACGACGGCAAGGGGTTCGACGGGGAGTTCGACGTCGGCGGCGACTACATGGACCTCATTGCACGGTGGGGATCGTCCCTGAAGATTGCGAACAGTTTCTCCGATGTCGAGTTCGCGGCCCGGAAGCGTGTCTCGGACTACTTCGTCCACAACGACAAGCGTGAAGTGGGGACGTCCGAGATCGAGGGAATCCCCGAATGGGAGGAGGACGACGACGCGCGCGTGATCTTCTACACCGACGCCTTCACCGCTGACAACGACGCCGGCCAGCGCTACTACAACTACTTCGGCCTGGCCTTCTACGACTTCCAGCTCGCGCTGATCGCCGACGAGGATCTGCACTACAGCACGGCGGCGGATGGTTACGAGAACATCGAGAGTGCAGTGGAGGCAGGAGCACCCGGTGTCACCTATCAGTTGACCACTGGAGCGAAGGACGGATTCGTCAGCGGCGTGTCGAACGGTGACACGCTACCGATCACCACGACACAGAAGGTGGCCACCAGCCAGACGACCACCATCAGCAACTCCATCACGAACAGCGAGGCCTACTCCTGGTCACTGATGCTGGGAGCTTCGCTCACGTTCGGGTACGACGCTCCCGCTCCCACGGGAGGGGCGGAGTTCTCCACCACCATCTACAACCAGTTCACAGTCGGCGGTGTGTACACCTCGGCGTACAGCACGACCGCACAGAATTCCAAGACGACATCGAACGAGGCGAGTATCTCGATGACATTGCCGCCCCACACGCAGGCGCTGATGAAGCAGTCGGACGTCACCATGGCCGCCACGGTGAACTATGACAGCCCGATCGTCCTGACCTACAAGGTGGCCGTCTACTCACTGTGCGGTCACAAGTACTGGGATGGACTGTTCACACACATCAACTACAAGGATTCGCACTACCTGGCGACCTTCGGCAAGGACAATGGCAGTGGCGCGAATGCCACGGACAACCTCGCCACCCGGATCAAGTACTACAATGTGATCCCGAACTACGAGGTGACCTTCGGGGACAACCTGGACTGGGACGCGATCTACTTCGACAATCCGTCGATTCAGGCCGTGCGTGCCGAGAACTCGGTCGACTGGCTCAGATCACACAAGCCGATGTCGGTCACGGGGGCCAAGCTGTCGGTCGACTACCAGGGCTTCCAGTCGGAGATCTACGCCACGCAACCGATGTATCCCCTGGCGCGCGTCATTTCAGGTTATGGGGAGTTCGGCATGGGCTACGGGACGTACAGGTACGTGATGGACATCCCACTCAGCGGGACGGATGCGTCGTACACGCCCTACTTCGGCTTTGACAAGCGTTACGGCCACTGGATCCTGCTGGATGCCTTCGGCAACCCTGTCTCCACCTCGCCGATCGCGACGCTGTCCACCGATCCCGTCACGCACGCCCCCGTTCTCACGGCCGGCACCACGACGGGGGTGGTGTACCTGAAGTACCTGATCGATGAGGACCAGTACTCGTTCGGCCCCCAGCAGATCTTCACCGACAACAGCGAACTGACGAGCACGGCCGTCGTGAAGGTGAGCGTCGTCCCGTCCATCGTCGGTGATCCCAGGCCGGACGCGCCCTTCAAGCTGGCGGGCTCCGCGAGCGGTGGAGGGTGGTACACCCTGGACGACGGCAGCCGGGTCACTGTGAGCTTCAACGTCAACCCGGTGCCGAAGTCCACGGACTTCGCCGAGTACAAGGGCCATCTGACCCTCGTGAACGAGGGGAAGTGGCGCCTGTCGGGATCGACGGACATGTACGTCAACAACGAGGCGCTGGGCAGGATCTACGGCGTCGGCTCCCTCGACCGGTGGGACCCCTCCCTGAAGAACGGAAAGGGCGGCTGGGTCAGGGCGAGTGACCGTGTCCCGTTCAACGCCAGCCTGATCGATGCTGACGCGTCCCCGTTGCCGGACAGCCCCAAGGGCAACCTGGCTCCGGCAGACATGTTCGGGATCCACATCGACTACGGTGCGCCGACAAGTGGACCTGCGCTTCCGAACTCGGATCTCATGGAGCTCCAGGGAGGAAACATCGGCACACGGAGTTGACCCTCGCAGCTTCACCCATCGAGCAGTCCGCGGCACGGATCGGTTGTCGACCCGTGCCGCGGGCATGAGAAGTGGATGCTCAACCTGTGAGCCGATCCGCGCTGATCAGAACACGGGCAGCGCGACCGTGATCTCGTCCGGCGTTGCCGGCCGTCCGTGAAGGAGCGGGAGGCGTCCGACGATGGTCGGGAGCTCAGGTCCCTGGCCGTCGAGCGGCACCCGAACCGGGTCGCTCCCGGCAAGCACGACGTCGACACCGCGAACGGTCAGCG
>CALKHV010000139.1 GCA_937988865.1 uncultured Propionibacteriaceae bacterium
GGCATACCGAGCGAGACGGACATGACGCAAGCCTAACCGGGGTGCGCCCAGGACACCGGGTCCCCACGAGCAGGGCACCTTCACGTTCGCGCGACAGGTGGCAACCCCTGCCGGCTTGCTCCACGATTGCGTCAAGGGCGACTCCTGGGCCTGTGGGTCTCCCCTTGACTGACGGGGTGGCGCGTTCACGGGTCGCTTACAGCTGGTCAGGACAGTGGTCCCACGCCATCGGACCCATCGACAACACCAAGCCGTAGCAGGCGAGCAGGACGCCGCCTCACAGTCCATGGTGCAGGCGTTGTTACCGCCTGTGCGGTCCAGCGACAACGCTCCCGCTCGATCCCGATTCAGGAACGATCACGGTACCCCGTCATGAACTCGTCACGGATCCGTGGGTTATGGCCGAAGGGCTTACCGAAGTCGTGGACTTCAAGGTCGACGGCGCGCGTTCTGGGGCTGTGCCTTCGCGAGATCAAGGTCGACCACAACTAGCCATCGGCGGTGACGACGATGTTCTCGGGTCTCCAGTCGTCTGGACAGTAGACCTCATCGTCCTCTTGAAGCTCGCGAAGGGCCACACAAGGTCGTGGGTGCGCCACAGGAGCTTCCCAACCGCCACGCTGACCACGGACTCCGGCGTGGCCGCGTGCTGTGGCAGGACGCCGTGGTTTGGGCCTGGACACAGAGCCAGGCTGTGCCGTCGCGAACACAGGTCACGGCATCCCCAGCAGATCGGCTCGGCCGACTGTCACGCGACCGTGCACGTGGCACGTGCCCCAACGACCCCGTGGACTCAGGACTCCTCAGTCGCCAGATATGGGTCCGAGATAGCGCTGGTGAAGGCCTCGTCGAGGGACCGCACCGCGCGAATGGCCAGGCCGCTGGCGACGACGGTCAGTCCGACGCCGCCGAGCGTGGCGATCCGAAGGATGCGGTGTCGGGTTTGTGTGTTGATCATCTACGTGGTCCTTTCGGTGGTGGCCGATTCGTTGGGGGCCGACCAGGTCACAGCGTGAGCGAGGGCCCTGTCACCGATCTGTCAGCCGGTCGGCCGTGCGTGACAGATCGGTGACGGCCTGGTTCGGGATGCTGCCTGAGGTCAAGAGCACCTCGACGAAAGGACAGCGTTGTGCACGCCCCCTCGACGGACCCCTTCTACGACACACCCGCCTCGATGCCCCAGTGCGGAGGAACCATGCTCCGTACCCGGCCAGTCGTCGTGCCGGGGCTGACCTGCGCGGCCACCCAGGTTGTCTACACCACGGCAGCGACCAACAGCAGAACGATCGCCGTCTCCGGGACCGTCCTCGTTCCCGCCATGTCGTGGCGTGGACCGGGACCTCGGCCGGTCCTCTCGTACGGGGTCGGCGTCCACGGGCTCGGACGCGACAGCGCACCCAGCCACTTGCTCGCGACCGGCCTGGAGGGCGAACTCGCCTTCCTGGAGCTTGCCCTCAGCCGCGGCTGGTCCGTCGTCGTCACCGATGGTGAGGGCCTCGGCCTACCCGGCCCCCACACCTACGGAGCTGGCCGCGTCGGGGGGCGGGCGATGCTCGACATCGTCCGGGCAGCCGTCGCCGGCGTGGACGGAGTGGAGGTCGGCGCTCCCGTGCTGCTCTGGGGGTACTCCGAAGGAGGTCGCTGCGCAGCGTGGGCCGCCGAGCATCAGCCCATCTATGCGCGCGAACTGACCTTGGTCGCCCTCGCGGCCGGTGGAGTCCCGACCGACCTCGCAGCCGTCGTCGAGGCGATCGACGGTGGCCCCTACTCCGGCCTCGGCCTGGCCGTCCTCGTGGGCCTGGCCCACGCTCACGAGGACCCTCGGCTGTGGGACATACTCAACGCGCGGGGCCGAGCAGCCGCCGCGGTGGCCGCCACCCTCGACGTGACGGGACTCGTGGTGTCCCACCCGGAACCGATGGCGGCCTGGACGACGCGTGAGCGTCCGTGGGAGGACCCGCTCTGGGCAGCGCTCCTGCGGGCTGAACGCAACCCCGGCGGCACCCCCGAGGTGCCGGTTTACCTCTACCACGCAAAGGGTGACGACATCGTGCCCGCCGAGTTGAGTCGTCAGCTCGCCGCGGCCTACGAAGCCATGGACGTCCACGTGACCCATGTCGAGCTGGACTCCGGGGATCACCTCACCGGTGCCGTTGACGGGGCCGACGCAGCGATCACCTGGCTGGCCGAGCAGCTCGACGCACATCTCGACCTTCACCGCGATCCATTGGCCGGGCCAGACGCGGCCGACGAGCTGATGGCGAGGTCCACGGCATAACCCGGGTCTGTCGGGCACACCGAGGCGATTCCGCGCTCGATCACGATCCATTCCGGGCGTGGACCGTCGGTGAACGCGACCCGCACAACGTGCCGTAGTCCCCGGAATGAGCTGGTGTCGATCCGGTCGTGCATCCACCCGAGCAGGAGTGCGGGGTCGACGCATGGGGGCGCGGGTCTTCGAAGGCCCACCGCGCACCCTCGGTTGGGGTACATCCAGGTCCTGGCGACCGTGCGGGGCTGACAACCCGGTAGCCGTGGGCCCTAGTCGGGTGGTTCCATGGAAGGGTGCGGATTCGAGTCCTCGGCCCGGTCGAGGTCGAGACCCCAGCTGGCCGGGGACCACTGACCGGTCAGCGACCCAGGGACGTGCTCGCGGTACTTGTCCAACGGCGCGGGCGCAGCGTCCCACCCGAGGTTCTCCTGGACCTGGTCTGGGGCGACGCTGCCTTGGGTCTCAACCCGACCGCGGTCCACACCGTCGTCGCTCGCCTGCGTCGGCAACTGTCGGCCCCCGACCTCGTCCGGACCGGTAGGGAGGGCTACCTCCTCCCGCTGGAGGTCGATGTCGACGCGGTCGACCACGAGCACCTGATCAGGAGCGCCCGTGACCTGCGCTCGGCCGGGCAGGTCGATGAAGCCGTCCGTCGGTACCGTCGTGCGCTGGCCCTGTGGTCTGGGCCTCTGGCCTACGAAGGTGTCACGGATGAGCTGGTCCTGGCGGAGCGGACGCGCCTCGAGGACGCCAAGGCCACCGCGAACGAGCAGCTGGCCACCCTCCTGCTCGAGGGCGGGACGGTCCCGCATCTTGAGGAGGCGCTGGCGGTCGCGAAAGACCTGGTCGGTGAGTTCCCGCTGCGGGAGGGGCCCACCAGGTTGGTCATGCGAGCGGCGTACGCACTGGGGAGCCAAGCGGAGGCGCTGCGCGCCTATGCCGACCTGCGCGCCCGGCTCCGGGAGGAGTTGGGCATCGATCCCAGCCCCCCGACGCAGGCCCTGCATGTCCAGGTGCTGGCCCAGGCCGAGTCACTCGTGGCGCCCGCTCGCCCCGAGCACCGCCGGATCACCACCGCGATCCCGGTGCCGGCGTCCGAGACCATCGGGCGGGAGGAGGACCTGGAACGGCTCCGGAGGTGGCGGGAGGCGGGCCACCGGTTGCTCACCCTCGTCGGTCCGGGCGGAGTGGGCAAGAGTCGGTTGCTGCACGAACTTGGCCGTGAGGTCAGTGGGGAGTTGGTCTACGTCGACCTGTCCGGACTCACGGAAGCCTCCGCGCAGGAGGTCGCCGCGGCCATCTGCATCGAGTACCGCCTCGGAGCGGCCGGCCCGGACCCGGTCGCCACCTTGAGCGCCGCGCTGACCCGGGCCCACCTCACCGTGCTCGTCGACGAGGCGGAGTGCTCGTCCACGGCCGTGGCGACGATCGCACGGGTGCTCATGGAGCATTGCCCCGGCGTGTCCATGGTCATCACCTCACGCACCCCGCTGGGAGTGCCGGGCGAACGGCTCGTACCCGTCGAACTCCTTGACTGCCCTCAATCGGGCGAGGCAGGTGCCCTGGCCCGGACCCTACCCGCCGTTCGCTTGCTGGAGGCACGCTTGACCGATCGCGCGCCCGGGCTCCTCATCACCGACGACGACGGCGACCTGCTCGGCCAGATCGTCCGTGACGTCGACGGACTCCCGCTCGGCATCGAACTCATCGCCGGACAGGCCGCGACCCGCTCTTTGACCGAACTCAGTGAGCTCACCTCGCGCCGCCTCGACGTCGAGGACGACCGGGCCACGGGCACTGATCGGCATCGCTCACTGCGCGTGCTCGCGCAGTCCGGGATCGACCGACTCGGGCCTGCCGAGCGCGCCACCTTTCGTGGCGTCGGCGTCTTCCGCGGATCCTTCACCGCGGACGCCGCACGAGTCGTGGTCGGAGACGCCGCCACCGACCACATCCTGCGGGCGCTGGCCCGCGACGCCATCATCCAGTTGGACCGGCGCGGCCCTCGGGTGCGGTTCCGCCTGCTTCGCACCATGCGCGACCTGGCGCTCGAACTTGTCGCCGAGACCGGTCCGGACGAGCTCGCCCGTCTGCAATCTCGCCATCGAGAGTGGTATGCCGATCGCTGGCGAGGTGTCCCCTTCCACGACGAGATGCTCAACGAGGTCCAGGACGGATTCGAGGACTACCTCCAAGCCCTGGAGAACGCTCTCACGTGCCGTGATGCACATAGCGTGGCCGGGCTCGGGGTAACCCTGGGCTGGTACTGGCTGTTCCACGAGGCAGCGACCACGCCCTGGCTGGATCGCATCCTGCGCTCGAGCCTGCTCAGTCCCGCCGACCACGCCAAGATCGCGCTGATGCAGCGCTCCCTCGATGAATCGCTGACGCCACACGCCACGGCGCCCGACGCAGCAACGACGAAGGCCCTACTCGCCGACGACCCCGAGTGGGCCGTTCTGGCCGGTCTCGTCGAGAGCATCGGCGCGTACGTCGTCGGCGACGTCGACACTGCGCTCCTCGAGGCTGAGGCTCTCCTCGAACCCGCGGCTACCACCGCCGCCCACGCCCTACCCGAAGTCCTCGCCACCGTGGCCGTCATGAGAGCCACTGCTGGACGGCACGACGCTGCGCTGACGGCGGCCGAGGAGGCTTGGCACCTCATCGGCTCCTCGCCCGGCGTCATTCAACTCAGTGCCGTGGTCGCCAAGATCGGTCTCGCCCTGCTCGACGCCGGGCATCCATCACGGGCGCTCGCGATCCTCACCAAGGCCATCGACGACGCCGATCGGCGGTTGGGAGTCGAGCCCAGCGGCACCTTGCTTCTCAACGCCGGCTGGGCAGCCCTGGACTGCGAGGTCCCCGAGCAAGCGGCATATTGGTTCGACCGCGCACTCAACGAGAGCCCGCGCGTCGTGCAGTTCTTCCTCGCCGAGGCAGCATCCGGGGCATCGGCCACCCTGTGCCGATTGGGCGTCCCGGGCGCGCGCGGGCACAGTGCAGCCGCCGCTGAGTTGTGCCGCCGGCAAGGTGTACCCGTCTTTCCCCGGCTGACGGCAGCCGTCGATGCCGCCGCCGCGTCGACAGGGGGTGCGGACGGAGACCTGGAGGGAGGTCAAGACGTGAGTCGCTGGGTCGCCGTGCGTGACGACGAACTCATCGCCCCGATCTGTGAGGCGATCCAAGCGGTCCGGCAACGGACCCGGCCCTGATTCGAGTCAGGGCCGGGTCGTGGCCGCCGAACCGGCCCCAATCAGCCTGCCCGAACAAGGGTGCCGTCGGCCGGCTCTCGCGTACGCAGGTGGGCGAGCAGCCGCGAGACCGGGATCCACAATTGTTCCGGGTCGTCGACGTTGGTGAGGACTCCAGCTTCTGCCAACGGCTTTCGCGCGGGGTCGTTGTCACGTCGGACGCAGAAGAAGAGGAACTCGACACCGGCCAGGGCAGCGCTTTCCGTGACGGCCTGCATCAGCGCGCGACCGATGCCGCGCCGGTGATACGCGTCCACGACCTCGACGGCGACATCCGCGCGCTGGGGGTGCGCGGCATACCTGACCCAGCGACCGATACCCACGGCCATGCCGTCCACAGACGCGACGAACGCCTCGTGGCGACCCTCTTCCTGCGCGGTCAACTGCTCGACCATCAACGTGGTGAGGCGTGGCAACGGCGCGTTGAACCTCAGGAAGCGAGATTGGGCTGAGAGCCCGTCGAAGACCTCGATCAGCGCTTCGACCTCGCCGGCTCGCAGTGGTCGCACCGACGGTGCACTGGGGTGGGTGGTGGGCATGACGTTCCTCCGATGAACGATTGCCCACAGGGTTGCTCCACGGTCTGTCGCCAGCCTGTCGCAGACCTGACACTGCGCTCCACCGCACCGCGCGTTCACTGGTTTCCAGGTCGAAAACTGCCGTGTCGATCGCATCCAGTCATGCGGCAATTCCCCGTTGTCGCGATGCAGCGAAGACTGCATGGTCTCGTAACGACCACGTCGCAGAGATCGGCCCTTTCGGTGAAGTGGTGGAAATCCCCCGAGCGGTCGGAAGGCGCTATCTCCGCTATGCGGTAAACGAAGAACGCTCTTATGCACCCTGCCTTGGGGCGGGACGTTATGGAGGCTTCCGTCCGGGCCTGTGCATCGAGCTCGGTATCGCGTGCTGGGCAGGCGTGCGATCTGCCCGAATCCGCGCTTGATCAATGCAGCCCAGGCAGGCCAACCAGCAGATCACAACGCGTGCAGTAGCCGCCGCGCACGCGGCAGCACACCGTGGGCTCGGGCATCGTCGAGGTCCTCGTGAGCAGAAGATGTGAGAGTTCTCTGATCCTCGGGGACCTCGACCCCTTCGGCCCTCGTGCGCTCGACGTGGACCCGGATCGCGGTGCGGGCGGTCGCGGGAGGACTGCCGTTCCACAGCTCGTCAACCAGGTCCTCGGTCGGGACCGGACGGTTCCGGCGGCAGAGCAACAGCGCGAGCAGCCGTCGCTCCTGTGGCCGCAGCCGGACGGGGGCGCCATCGACGAGCACGTCGACCGGCCCGAGGACCGGGAAACGGACCATGAGCCCACGTCCTGCCCGGGTCGATCCGCCGACGCTTCGCTCAGGGTAGCGAGGCACCACCGAGGCAGATGGTCATCGACGGCGTCCCGCCCCAGGCGTCAGCCGCCGAGGTTGACCGGCTTGACGAGGTCGGCGTAGATGAGCAGCGCCGTGAAGCCGAGCAGCACCATCGACACGGTGTACGCGACGGGCAGCGCCTTCGCGACGTCGACGTAGCCGGGGTCCGGCCGTCCGCGCAGCTTCGCGATCTGGCGCTTGAGCCCCTCCCACAGGGCCCCGGCGACGTGACCACCGTCGAGGGGGAGCAGCGGGATGAGGTTGAAGATGAAGAGCATGAAGTTCAGCGCGGCGAGCAGGCCGACGAGGAACCAGATCTTGTTCCCCACCCCTTCACCGACGAACGCGTCGTACTTGCCCTCGGTGGCCTCCCCCGCGACCCGGCCCACGCCGACGACGGACATCGGGCTGTCGATCTCTCGCTCGGCCCCGCCGAACGCGGCCTGCCAGACCCCGACCATCCGCGACGGGATGTGGACGATGGCTTCGGCGGTGCGGCTCACGTAGGTGCCGATGATGCCGGGCACGGCCGTGACCGGCTGCTGCACGTACTCGACGGGGGCGGTCGTGCGCACGCCGAGGAAGCCGGCCTCGGTGGTCTGCTCGGTGCCGTCCGCGGTGGTGACCGGCACACCGTCGGCGTCGAGGACCGGCACGACGTTGCGGATCGGCGTCGCCGTGACGGTCAGCTGCTCGCCGTCGCGCTCGAGGACGATCGTCACGGCCTGGTCGACGCGCGGGCGGATCAGGGTGCTGATGTCACGGGTGTCGTCGATGGGCTGGCCGTCGATGGACACCACCCGATCGCCGGGCAGGATGCCGGCCGCGAGCGCCGGCGTGTCGGGCTGGTTCGTGCAGGTGGTCGCGTCCCCCGCCTCGGTCACCGGGACGACGCACTGCGACACCGACGCGACGACCGCGCCGGGCTGGGCGGTGGCCACCCCGTGGACGGTGACGAGGATGGTCAGCAGGACAGTGCCGATGAGCAGGTTCATGGTCGGGCCGCCGAGCATGACGATGACCTTCTTGGGCACCGACAGCTTGTAGAAGACCCGGTTCTCGTCGCCGGGACGGACCTCTTCCTGGCTCGCCGCGCGGGCCTCGTCGACGAGCTGGCTGAACCGGCCCGTGCTCGACACGCGCACGGTGCCGGGGTCGTCGCCCTTGCGCGGGGGGAACATGCCGATCATCCGGATGTACCCACCCAGCGGGATCGCCTTGACCCCGTACTCCGTCTCCCCCCGACGGCGCGACCACATCGTCGGGCCGAAACCGACCATGTACTGCGTCACGCGGACACCGAAGCGCTTGGCCGGCACGAGGTGCCCCACCTCGTGCAGGGCGATCGACACGGCGATCCCGGTGGCCATGAAGAGCACACCGAGGATGAAGGCGAGCGTGCTCAACGGTTCTCCTGGATCTGGTCGTCGTCGACGGCGATGCCGATGAGGTCGGCGGCGCGGTGACGGGCCCACCGGTCGGCGGCGAGCACTCCCTCAACGCTCGAGGCGTCGAGTTCGCTCCCAGTGTGCGCCTCGACGACGCGTTCCACCGTGTCGACGATGTCGGTGAACGAGATCACCCCGTCGTGGAAGGCGTCGACGCACACCTCGTTGGCGGCGTTGTACACGGCCGGGAAGGTGCTCCCGGCCTCGCCGACCCGGCGCGCCAGGCGCACCGCCGGGAAGGCGTCGTCGTCGAGCGGGTGGAACTCCCAGCTCTGGGCCAGGCTCCAGTCGCAGGGCACGTCGACGTCGGTCAGGCGCTGCGGCCAGGACAACCCGAGGGCGATCGGCACGAGCATGCGCGGCGGCCCCAGCTGGGCGATCGTCGACCCGTCGTGGAACTCGACCATCGAGTGGATCTGCTGCTGGGGGTGCACGACGACGTCGATGCGGTCGAAGGGGATGTCGAAGAGCAGGTGGGCCTCGATGACCTCCAGCCCCTTGTTGACCAGCGTCGCGGAGTTCGTCGTGATGACCCGCCCCATCGAGAAGTTGGGGTGGGCCAGCGCCTGCTGCGGGGTGACGTCGGCGAGCTCGGCGCGGCTGCGCCCGCGGAACGGGCCACCGCTGGCCGTCACGACGAGGCGGCGCACCTCGTCGGCGCGCCCGCCGCGAAGGCTCTGCGCGATGGCGCTGTGCTCGGAGTCGACCGGCACGATCTGGTCGGGCGCGGCGGCCGCCTTGACGAGCGGCCCCCCGATGATCAGCGACTCCTTGTTCGCCAGCGCCAGCACCGAGCCCGCCTCGAGGGCTGCCAGGGTCGGCCGCAGACCGATCGACCCGGTGATGCCGTTGAGCACGACGTCGGCGCCACACCCCGCGGCGATCGTCGCGGCATCCGCGCCGACCACGACATCGGTCACGGATGCCGGCCGGCCGGCATCCGCTGCCGCCGCGGCGATCGCGGCGCGAACGTTCTCAACCTGGCCGCGTGCGACACTGACGAGCGGCACGTCGAACTCGACGGCCTGACGTGCGAGCAGCTCGACGTTGCCCCCGGCGGTGAGGGCGGCCACGGTGAAGGCACCCGGGTGCGCGGCGATGACCTCGAGGGCCTGGGTGCCGATCGAGCCGGTGGAGCCGAGGATGGCGACGGAGCGGGAAGTCACGGGAGCCATTGTCAGCGCTCGATGACGCTCACGTGAAACCGGGGATGAGCCAGGGCCACCTCACCGAGCACCCCGTTCAGCTGTGCCGCCGCGAACGGGTCGTCGCGCTGCAGGGCCAGGACGCCGTCGACGACGAGCTCAGCCTCCCCGTCGTCGTGCCGGGCGAGGTGGTCGAGCAGGTCGGCGAGGGCGTCGAGGTTGCCGCCGAACCACCCGGGGAAGTCCAGGGCGTCGGCGAAGGCCGCGAGGGTGGCGGACTTGGTCTCCCCCGCGACGACGAGACGCACGACGCGACCGCGCGCCACGGCATCCGCGACGAGGGCGTCGACGTCGACCGGCGGCCGGAGGTGGCGGATCACACCCCCATCCTCCCCCGACTTCTTGCGCTCCAGCCACCTGCCGCCCCGGCAGATCGGGTGGCTGGCGTGCAAGAAGTCGCGGTCAGGTGGTGAAGATGCGCTCCTCGATGAGTCGTTCGGTGACGACCCGCGCCTGCGGGTGGAAGCGCCCGTGCTCGAAGTCCTTCTCGACCTCGAGCTCGACGTGCCCGAGCCCGTGCCGGTTCTTCTCGACGGTGATGACGGCCCAGCGCCGGAAGCGCTGCACGCTGCCGAGGTCGTAGACCAGGTGCTCGCGCGAGACGATGTTCTCCTTGCTCGACAGGATGAGCACGAGGTCGGCCTCGTAGGCCAGCGCCGACGAGCCGCGCAGGTCGCGGGTGCGCATCCGGTGGCCGGCGCCCAGACTCTCGCGGTCGGCCGCGGAGATGCACACGACGGGGCACTCGAGCTCGAGGGCCATGTCCTTGAGCGTCTCGGTGACGACGGTGACCCGCGCGACCTCATCGCCCGCCGCGCCGTCGAGCGGCACCTTCTGGAGGTAGTCGACCATGACCATCGGGGGCTCGTCGGCCTCCTCCCGCACCTCCGCCAGCACCCGGGCCACCTCGGCGGGGGTCGTGTCGCTCGTCGACTCGTGGATGTGCAGCCGTGGTGCGTAGTCGAGCACGGCCGCGAGGGCGTCGGCGCCGTACGGGATGCCGGCGAGCGCCTCGGCGAGGCCGCGGCGGTCGGGGTCGGGCGCCTCGAAGACGGCCCGGACGGCATGGACGTCCGCGGCTGCCGCCGGGTGCTGGCCGGCCTCGACGGCAAGGCACGACGCCTCGAGGGCGATGAGGCGCTGGATGAGGGTTCCTGCCTCGTGCTCGAAGGAGAAGACCACCGCGTGGCGGCCGGTGCGCACCGCGTTGCGCACCATCTGGAGCGCGATCGTCGTCTTGCCCGACCCCTCGCTGCCCCCGAGCAGGACCAGTTCGCCGGAGCGCAGGCCGCCGTCGAGCGTGGCGTCGAGCAGGTCGAACCCGGTGGGCCAGACCGTGGCCCCGGGTCGCGCTCCGCGGCGCAGCGACGCGTCGGCCTCGTCGAGCAGGTCCTGCACCGAGCGGCGGCGGTCGACGTGGCGGGCGCTACGGGTGGCCGGGGCAGCGGCATCCGGGCTGTGGCTCATGGAGGACATGACACCACTGACGCGCGGCTGCGCGTGACGTTTTGGCGGGCCACGTCCTAGGAGTTTGCCTCGCGACGCCGCGTGCGAGCGCGCTCGAGCTCCGCAAGGTCGGCCGTCCAGGGGCCGTGTGGATCGAGCGCGGCACAACCGCCATCGACGAAGGCGCGCACCCGTGTCCGAAACCCGTCGAGCCCGTCGACGAGCGTGTACTCGACCCGGTACTCGGGTTCCGAGGCGCCCTCGCCCCTCGTCACCGTCGTGATCCGGGCGACCGAGTCCGCGTAGAAGTGCAGCTGGAGCCCTTCGCCCAGCTGCTCGTCCTCGATCGTGAACACCTCGTTGTCCGGGGCCGAACGGCTGGCGACGAACTCCCAGAAGGCGGCGCCAGCGGTGCGGCTATCGCCAGGAGCCCACGGCTGCGCCACCTCCTTGTCGTCGGTGAACGTCAGCCCCGCCGTCCTCACCCCGCCCGGACCACCTGCACGGTCACCCACCCCCTCGGCGTCGTCCTCCACCGGAAGGTTCTTCGAACGAGCCCTGACCTCCGAGCACATGAGGAATCTCACGGTGGCCACCACGTCGTCCGCCAGTTCAGGGTGGGCGGCACGCACGGCCTCCTCGGCCACGGTCGCCACCCGCTCCCATGCTGCCTTGTCCGTGGCCCCCCTTCCATGGCGTGGGTCCAGGCCGATGCGCATCCCCGCGGTCGCCCGCTCCGCCGTGGCGATCACCCGCAGCACGTCGGGCAGCAGTGCAGGATCGACCTCGTCCGGAAGGCGTTTCGGCAGCGTCGCGCCGTGCACGTACTGTCCGGTGAACCGAAGGATGGCGGTGTCGAGTGGTGCCAACGTGACGCCACGCTGCGCGCGCCGCCGGTTCGCCTCGTATTCCTCGACCCGGCGCCGGTCGGGGGTCACGGTCGCTTCGGACAGGGCCGCCCAGACCTTGCCGTCGTCGAGCAGGTCGATGTCGCCGCCGTGGGCCATGAGCAGGCGCCAGTCCCACCGGATGCCCCGGAACAGGGCGTCGACCTCGTCGGGCGTGCCCAGGAGGGTGGGGTCCAGCAGCGCGACGGCAGCCTCCACGTCGAGATCGCCATGGCTCCCGGCGTCCGTGCACAGCGGTAGCACGGCACTCCACAGCAGCAGGTGCCTCCTCAGGTCCGCCTCGATCACAGCGGCCCGCACCTCGTCGACCGGGAATCTGAAGACCCGAGGATCATGGTTGGCGTCCGCCCCGGCGGCGAGCTCGATGGACAGCCCGCTCTCGCCCCGGACCACGGCAGGGAACCAGCCCTGACGGGTGAACACGACGTCGCGCACGGATCTGCTCCTCGTTCGCTCCCCGACCAGCAGCCTCAGAGGGCGATGCCGACGTACTTCGTCTCGAGGTACTCGTCGATGCCCTCGAAACCGCCCTCGCGGCCGAAGCCCGACTGCTTGACGCCGCCGAACGGCGCGGCCGGGTTGGACACGATGCCGGTGTTGACGCCGATCATCCCGAACTCCATGGCCTCGGCCACCCGGATCATCCGGTTCTGGTCGTTGGTGTAGATGTAGCCGACGAGGCCGTACTCGGTGCCGTTCGCCTTGGCCACGGCATCCGCGTCGTCGGTGAACGTGCACACCGGTGCGACCGGCCCGAAGATCTCCTCACCGAGGCAGCGGCTGTCGGCCGGCACGTCGGCGAGCACGGTCGGTGCGTAGAAGAACCCCTTGCCCGGCACGGGCGCGCCACCGGTGAGCACGCGGGCCCCCTTGCCGACGGCGTCCTGGACGAGCTCGTCGACCTTGTCGCGAGCCTTGCCGGTGATGAGCGGTCCGACGTCGACCCCCTTCTTGGTGCCCTTGCCGACGACGAGGGCGCCCATGCGGGCCGCGAGCTTGGTGGCGAACTCCTCGGCGAGCGACTCGTGCACGAAGAACCGGTTCGCCGCGGTGCAGGCCTCACCGATGTTGCGCATCTTCGCGAGCATCGCCCCGTCGACGGCCGCATCGACGTCGGCGTCCTCGAAGACGAGGAACGGGGCGTTGCCCCCCAGCTCCATCGACAGGCGCAGCAGCTGCTCGGCCGACTGCTCGACGAGCATCTTGCCGACCGGGGTGGACCCGGTGAAGGTCAGCTTGCGCAGCCGCGCATCGCGGATGAGCGGCTCGCACACGGCACCGGAGTGGGTCGTGGTGACGACGTTGAGCACGCCGTCGGGCAGGCCCGCCTCCATCATGACCTCGGCGAGCAGGAGCATCGTCAACGGCGTCTCGTGGGCGGGCTTGACGACCATCGTGCAGCCCGCGGCGACGGCCGGGCCGATCTTGCGGGTGCCCATCGCGAGCGGGAAGTTCCAGGGCGTGATCATCAGCGTGGGACCGACGGGCTGCTTCATCGTCAGCAGCCGCGACGCGCCGTTGGGGGCCACCGAGTAGCGCCCGTGGATGCGCACGGCCTCCTCGGCGAACCAGCGGAAGAACTCGGCACCGTAGGCCACCTCGCCGCGCGCCTCGGCCACCGTCTTGCCCATCTCCAGGCTCATCAGGGTGGCGAACTCGTCGGTGCGGGCCACGAGGGCGTCGAAGGCCCGGCGCAGGATCTCGCTGCGCTCACGCGGCGGGGTCGCCGCCCAGGTCGGCTGGGCCTCGTGGGCCGCCGCCAGCGCGGCGAGCCCGTCCTGCGGCGTCCCGTCCGCGCACGTGGTGAGGACGGCACCGGATGCCGGGTCACTCACCTCGAAGCGCGCGCCACCGCTCGCTTCACGCCAGGACCCTGCGATGAGCAGGCGGGTGGGAACGGACTCGACGAGCGACTTCTGGGTGAACGCCATGGGTGTGTCCT
>CALKHV010000140.1 GCA_937988865.1 uncultured Propionibacteriaceae bacterium
AACCCGGGTGCTGCGAGCCCTCGATGCGGCGGGGTCGGTCCGCGTGGTCGCCACAGGTACCTCGGGCACGTTCGCCCACGCGACCACCGCCGTCGTTCCCGCCGCCGCCCTGGACGCCGCACTCGCGGCGCTGGGTGCACCGCAAGAGACCCTGGCCCTCGTCGGGGCCGCGCGTCCGATCTCGGCGGTCGCCATGACCATCGTCACCTCCCGGGCCTCGACCCTGGTCCCGCTGGGCGCGCCGATCACCGCGGGTGGTGCGGTCGACCTGCTCGTGATCAACGCCGGCACGGCCGCGGCACAGGCGGGCAGTACCGCGTCGGCAGCCACGCTCCCGGC
The DNA here is from genome assembly GCA_937988865.1 of uncultured Propionibacteriaceae bacterium. Classification (GTDB taxonomy): domain Bacteria; phylum Actinomycetota; class Actinomycetes; order Propionibacteriales; family Propionibacteriaceae; genus CALKHV01. The sequence goes on from CALKHV010000140.1 coordinate 340, forward strand.
CATCGCGGTCAACCAGGCACGCTTCGCCGGCACTGTCACGGTGAACGCGCCCGTCGTCGCGCGCGGTGAGCTGACCATCCGTGCGGGACGCGGGCCACCGTCGGACGACGCCAACTCCACAGCAACCGTCCCGTCCAACCCCGCCGGTTCAACCGCCGTCAACCAGGTCACCCGCACCACCACCGTCGAGCTTCCAGCTCCGGTCGATCCCCCCAGCACCACCCCGCAGGAGCAGGCGCCGTTCGCGCCGCCCGCGGGTGCCACCCTCATCACCGCGTCCCGTGGCGGCACAGTCGCCCTCGGCGGCGCCACCCTCACCTTCGCCCCCGGGGCCCTGTCCGCCGACGCCTGGATCCTCATCACGGCCGATCAGCGCAACGTTCCCGGCCTGCTCACCACCTCGGCGGTCTACGACCTGCAGGCGTGGGACGCCCTCACCGGTGAGGCGATCACCACCTTCGCCATCGCGCCGGTCCTCACCGTCAGAGTCGGTGCGGCGGCTCACGACTCACGGATCTGGTACGTCGCCACGGACGGCTCGCTGCAGGCCATCACCACCACGGTCAACTCCGCGTCCGGCGTTGTCTCCGCCGCCCTTCCGCACTTCAGCGAGTACGTCTCCGGCTCGCCGCTCGACGGTGTCATCGGCCGGATCGTGGAGGTGCTGCAGAGCTTCCTCGGGACCGGTGTCACGAACCATGTCCTCGGCGATGTCGACCTCGGCGTCCTCACCCTCACCGGCGTGACGCTGACCTTCGCCACCCCGACCGCCGGCTCGGCGACGGGACAGTACTCAACAGCCGTGACCATCACCGGCGGCGTCGCGCTCGACCTGACCGTGGGCGACTGGCAGATCACCGCAGCCGCGACGCTGTCTGCGAGCTACGTCCTCGACGACGACCCGCTCGATGGGGGCGTCCTCACGCTGGGCCTCACCGGACTGAGCGTCAGCGTCCGTTCCTCGGGAACCCTCGTCGGGTCACTGAGTGTGGCGTCCGCGACCCTCAGCCAGTCCGGGTCGAACCTCACCGTGGACGCCACCGGCGTCGCGGCGAGCTTCGGGGACGCGGGCCAGCTGACCCTCGTCGGCAACCTGCACCTCGTGGCCTTCGCCGACACCGGCGACGTCGACCTGCGCCTCACCGGGGCGGCTGTCACGATCGCCGCAGGCGGCGCAGGGGTCGCGCTGACCAACGGCGTCCTCACCTACAACGGCACCGAGGGTCTGGCGCTCTCCGCCGACCTGGGTGTCACCATCGGCTCGACCATCCTGTCGGGGAAGGTCGTCGTCACGCAGGCCGCCGGCGTCCTGACCCTGGCCGTGAGTGACCTGGGTGCAACGGTCACGGTCGGCACGACGCAGACGGTCGCGCTCGCGGGTGGCACCGGCAGCCTCCAGCTGTCATCGGCCGGCGTCATCGGAACCCTCTCGGCGACCGTCGTCGCCACGGGCGTGGTCAACGTCACCCTCGCCGGACGCATCACCGTCGACACGGCCGCCCACCTCACCGAGGTCGCCCTGGCAGCGCGCGGTCTCGCCCTGGATCTCGGCAAGGGCCTGACGGTCTCGAACGCCGTCGTCGGCCTGTTGGTCAGGGTCGACGCCACCACGATCGGCATGGCCCTGGACGCGTCCGGCGTCGTCGCCCTCACCGGCTGGGCCGGCATGACCATCGGTGGCGCCTTCCGGGTGCGCATCAACACCCTGCGGTCGGCGGTCAGCACCACCATCGCCTTCGCCGACGGCTCCGGCGACGTCGTCATCGCGTTCACCGACGGCACCGGCACCCCGGCCACCGCGGACGAGCGTGCCACCACCACGGCCGCGTTCACGTCACTCTCGGGCACCGGCGTCGTCGTCAGTGTGCTGGGGCAGAGCCTGACGGCCGATCTCGCCTTCACCACGACGGACGCCGGATTCACCGTCAGTGTCACGAACCTTGTCCTCGAGTTCACGGCCGGGACGACCCCCGTGGCCCGCTTCACCAGCACCGGCGCCGGTTCCTTCAGCATGGTGTCGGTGTCGACCACGAGGACCGTGACCGCCGCCCTCGCCGGTGACCTCACGCTCCTCGCCCCCGGGGTCGCCTTCACAGGCACCGTCTCGCTCGCCCTGGCCACGGGCAGCAGCCTCCCCCACCTGCGGATCGGCATCTCGGGTGCCACCCTGACGATCGCCGGCCAGACGCTCAGCGTCACCACGCTGACGCTGGAGGCCGAAACCGTCGACGGCGTCACCCGGACGGTCCTGGCCATTGAGGGCGGCACCTTCGCCATCACGAACGGAACCACCGACCTACTCAGTGTCAGCGCGGCGACCGGCTCCCTGACGATCACCCCGACCGGCGTCGCCGGGCGGCTCACCGCGTCCGTCTCGTCGGAGATCGACGGCTTCACCTTCGGCACCTCCATCAGGCTGGCTGCGAACACCTCCGCCACCGCCATCGGTGACCTTCCCGCCGGCCCGTACCTGCGGGTCGAGGTCATCGGCGCCACGCTCACCGTGGGCGGCCAGGCGCTCACCGCGGACGTCGCCTTCGAGCGCAGCGTGGACGCCACGGGAACCACCGTCGTCCGGGCAGGACTGACCCACGTCTCGCTGGTGCTCGCGTCCGGCTCGACCACCGTGCTGTCCGTGACCCAGGGCACCGGTGCCCTGCTGCTGACGACGTCCGGGGTCGCGGTCCTCGCGAGTGGCACCCTGTCGGTCGCCCTGCCGGGCGTCACGTTCACCGGCGCACTGTCGATCCAGCTCAACACCACCGGTGCGGACGTTGACACGACCGTCCGGGTCGGGGACGCAGACGTGTCGCTCGTCGTGCCCGCCGGGAGCGCCGGCTACCTCCGCCTGGCCGCCACGAACGTGGTCTTCGAGGTCGCAGGGCAGAAGCTCACAGGCAACGTGACCATCGAGAAGTCGGGGTCGACCGTCGCGGTGAGCGTCGTCGGTGCGTCCCTCGACTTCGGCCGAGGGCTGGCGACCCTCACCGGTGTGAACGCCGACCTGACCGTCGGCGCGACGGGCGTGTGGGGGACCGTGGCCGGGACCGCGACCCTCCACGTGCCGGGCGTTGCCGTCACCGGGACGCTGATCCTGCAGCTGAACACCTCGACGGGCGGCCAGTCGGTCCTCGACCTGACGACCACCGCCAGCCTGATTGACACCGTGACCCTCGACGCCGGCACCATCAGGATCGGCGGCGTCGGGGTGACGATCGGTGTCGCGTCGGTGAACCTGACGGGCACCATCTGGTTCCTGCGGACCGTCGTCGGCGACGCGGTCACCTACCACCTCTCAATCTCGGGCGGCAGCCTCTCCTTCGGCAGCTACCTCAGCATCACCGGCCTCAACGGGTCCTTCGAGATCGGCCCGACAGGCGTCGCGGGCTCACTCGCGGCCACGGCCGCGCTGACCGTCCCCGACCTGGTCACCGCGACCAGCGCGGTCACCGTGTCGTTCAACACCTCTCGGACGCCCACCGCAACGCTGCCCGCCGGGCCGTACCTGCGGGTCACCCTCGCGAGCCTCACCGCCACCGTCGCGGGCGGCAAGCTGGTCGGCTCCTTCGCCTTCACACGCGCGGTGGACGCCACGGGCACCGTCGAATACGTCGTCGCCATGACGGGGGTCAGCGCCTACCTGGTCGCCAGCGACCCGAATCCGTCGCTGTACAACGGTCAGGGTGCTCTCATCCTGCGGAGCGACGGGGTGGCGGGCTTCCTCTCGGGAACGGCGTCATTCGGCGGCGACGCGGTGTCGGCGAGCGGTTCGGTCCTGCTGCAGGTGAACACGACCGCCGGTGCGATCGACACCACGGTGGAGGTCGGGGGCAAGGACATCGTCGTCAAGCTGCCCGCCCCCGTGTCGGGCTCGATCTTCACGCTGTCGGTGTCGAACCTGACCCTGACCATCGGCAACTTCGTCACCATCGAGGGCAACCTCAGCTTCAGCGACACCGTGATCGGCGGGGTCCCGGTGCGCGTGGTCGCGGCGTCCGGCCTCAGCGTCTTCCTGGGTCAAGGCCCCGCCTTCCTCGACACCGGCGCGCTCAACCCGCTGGCCATGGGCGTCCTGCTCAGCGGCGCAACGCTCGGGCTCATCGAGTACACGGCAGGCGACGGCACCAAGACCTACGCCCTCGTGGCCAGCGGAACCGTCAGTCTCATCGGCGTCCCCGGTGTGGTCCTCACCGGCACCACCAGCGTCCGGGTGAACACCACGGGCCAGACCGTCGACCAGGTCATCGGGATCCCCGGCAGCACCGAGCCCGGCGTGAGCGTCCAGTTCATCGACGACCCCGCGACGACAAGCGTCAACGAGCGCGACACCATCGCCTTCACCGTCACCGGGCAGGTGGCATTCGCCGGTCAGGAGCTCTCGGGTACCTTCTCCTTCTCCCGCTCCGGACCCGACCTCGTGGCCTCCGTGACGGACGGCTCGGCGTCCTTCGGGGACGCCGTCCAGCTCGGCGCCATCACCGGCACCCTCGCGGTGCGGCCCGCCGGGATCGCCGGTCAGCTGAGCGCCCACGTCACGATCGCAGCCCTCGGTCTGGACGCCACGGTCGCCGTCGCGGTGAACACCTCGGCCGCGCAGGCCGTGGTGGGCAGCGCGACCCTGCCGGCCGGCCCTTACCTGCGAATCGCCGTCACGGGCCTCGACCTGTCGATCCTCGGGCAGACCGTCCACGCCGACATCGCCGTCGAGCGAGTGACGGATGCCAGTGGCGTCGCCACCACGGTGATCGGGCTCGACAACGTCGCGGTTTTCCTCGGTGATGACAAGGGCACGGGCGACGAACTGGACGACCGTGGCGTCCGGTTGAGCGATGGCTCCGGGATCCTCGCGTTGACGTCCACCGGGGGACTCGCGGGTCGCCTCGAGGGCACGATCTCGGTCCGCCTCGGTAGCGACGCCTCCCTGACCGGGACGCTGTCGCTGGCCATCAACACCTCGGCGACCCGCGTCGTGGCGTCTGTCCTGGTGGGCACGGAAACCCAGACTCTCGACATCGCCGCAGGCCCGTACCTCCGTTTCGAGGGAACCGGGCTCACCCTCATCGTCCTGGGCCAGTCGATCAGTGCGAACGTCGCCATCGAGAAGGTCACCCCGCTCACGGCCGCGGGCCTCCCGGACGCCACCCGCACCGTCCTGCGCATCGCGGCCTCGGACGTCCGGATCAGTCTGGGCGGCGGACGCGTCGCGCTCAGCGAGGGCACAGCCCTGATGCTGCTCACCTCGACGGCCACCGGATCATCCTTTGCCGGACGGTTCACCGGCACCCTCGCCCTCGACGTGCCCGGGGTGTCGCTCGCGGGCTCGCTCGCGGTCGAGCTGAACACCGGCACCGCTGCCGTCGACCAGTCGTTCACCCTCGGCGGGGAGACCCTGACCCTGGTTCTGCCCGAGGGTCCGTACGTCCGGGTGGCCGGAGCCGGCGTCACGCTGACGATCCTCGGCCAGTCGGTGACCACCGACGTCGTGGTGACGCGGGTGCAGGCCCCGGACACGCTCGCCGTCACCCTCACACTGCAACTCCGCAACACCCGGCTCACCCTCGGCGGAACCCCCGGCGCCCCGCTCCTCACCGTCGCGCAGCCGGTCAGCGGCGCGGGCTCTCTCGCCCAGTTCGTCTTGACGAACACCGGCATCTACGGCGCCATCACCGTCGGCGTGAGCCTGAGCGTCCCCTCGGTGGCCGTCAGCGGAACGGTCAGCCTGCTCTTCAACACCACCTCCTCCAGCCAGATACTCATCCCGAACGACACGACGACCGTCGTCGACGAGACGCTGACCGGTGCCGCGGGCCTCGTCCGCGTGGGCGGGTCGAACGTCAGCGTGACCGTGCTCGGGCAGTCGGTCACGGGATCGGTGACCCTCGAGCAGGTGCGGAATGCAGCCGGGGCGTCCGTCGTGCGCGTCGGCTTCACCGGCGTCACCATGAGCCTCGGGCCCCTCACGGTGTCGAACGGCAGCGGACTGTTCGTGCTCACGTCGGCCGGCTTGGCCGGCGTGCTCACAGTGGCGTTCGCCGTCGACGGCGGCGCCCCCTTCGCCCTCGCGGGCGCTCTCGAACTGCAGGTCAATACGACGTCCCAGCGCATCGTCGACACCCTGCAGGTCGGCGCCGGGACCGTGTCACTCGACGTCCCCGCCGGCCCGTACCTGCGGCTCGCGGGCACCGGGCTCACGCTCACCGTTCTGGGCCAGACGCTCCGCGCCGATGTCGCCTTCGAACGGGTGACGTCCTACGGAACCGACGGCGTCCCGGGTGGTACTGATGACACCACCATCACCCGGATCGCGAACGGTACGCGGTCGCCGGCACGGCGTTCTTTCAATAGCAGCTCTTCCATGCGACGCGCCCCCTGATGCCTGCTGCGCCGGCAGGTTGCTCGGCGCATTTCCCACGCCCTAGGCTGCCCGAGGACCGCAACGGTGGCAACCAGCCACCGGACGAACGCGAGCGAATCAGGTGGGCAACGGTTGCGGTTCGAGATACTCGAAGCCGAGGAACTCCGTGCTGGCCCAGACCACCCGCGCTTCCGCGCTGAAGACGTGGCGTTCGTCGATCATCAGATACAGCCGGACTTCGGTGCCGTTGGCCAGGGCCCAGTCGTGCGGGCGCGTGGTGCGGCAGCCGGTGGCCGACACGTTGTCGATATGGCCGAGAAAGCCATCTGGCCCGTGCGCGATCAGCACGAGGCATTCATATTCGTGGCGCGTTGCGCGCCGACGTTCATCGGAGGACATGGAATGGGCTGCCGGGGGAGGAGTGCTTGCGCAACAGCATAGCTGTCCAGTCGGCCAACTCAAGAGCCGATGTCGTTCATCGCAGTGCGCGCGGATGGCATGTCGACATGCCGCGACAACGCGTTCAGATCGACTGCATCCGCCCGCCGTCCACGGCCAGACTGACGCCGTTGATGTAGGCGGCGGCCGGCGCGCAGAGAAAAGCTATT
>CALKHV010000141.1 GCA_937988865.1 uncultured Propionibacteriaceae bacterium
GTCGCGATGCGTGTCAACGGCGAGACGCGCGACCTCGCGCACGTCCTCCAGGCCGAGGACGCGGTCGAGCCCGTGCTGATGGCGTCCCCCGAGGGCCTCGCGATCGTGCGTCACTCGGCAGCCCATGTCACCGCGCAGGCACTGCAGGCCATCCTCCCGGACGCCAAGCTCGGCATCGGTCCGCCCATCACGGACGGCTTCTACTACGACTTCAAGACCGATCCACTGACGCCCGAGTCGGTCAAGGACATCGAGCGCAGGATGACCGGGATCATCAAGGAACGTCAGAGATTCGTCCGCCGCGTCGTCACCGATGACGAGGCGCGCGGCGAGCTTGCGTCCGAACCCTTCAAACTCGAGCTCATCGGGCTGAAGGGCAACGCCTCGGACGAGGACGGCTCGTCCGTCGAGGTCGGTGCAGGGGAACTGACGATCTACGACAACGTCCGCCGCGACGGCTCTGTCGCCTGGAAGGACCTCTGCCGCGGCCCGCACGTGCCCCACACCGGGTACATCAACGCCGTGGCACTGACCAAGACGTCCGCCGCGTACTGGCGCGGAGACCAGCGCAACGATGCCCTGCAGCGTGTCTACGGCACGGCGTGGGCGTCCCGGGACGACCTCAAGGCCTACCAGGTGCGCCTCGAGGAGGCCGCCAAGCGCGACCACCGCAAGCTCGGCCTCGAACTCGACCTGTACTCCTTCCCCGAGACGATCGGCCCCGGCCTGCCCGTCTTCCACCCCAAGGGCGGCGTGATCAAGCGCGAGATGGAGGACTATGTCCGCCAGGCGCACATCGACCACGGCTTCGACTACGTCGGCACGCCGCACATCGCCAAGGAAGAGCTGTACTACACCTCCGGGCACCTTCCCTATTACGGCGACTTCATGTTCCCGCCGATCGACGACGACGGGCAGAACTATCGGCTCAAGGCCATGAACTGCCCGATGCACAACGAGATCTTCCGCGCCCGCGGACGTTCCTACCGTGAGCTCCCGTTGCGGTTCTTCGAGTTCGGCACGGTCTACCGCAACGAGAAGTCGGGGGTCCTGCAGGGTCTGACGCGCGTGCGTTCGATCACCCAGGACGACTCGCACAGCTACGTGACCGCCGATCAGGTGGCCGACGAGATCCGTCACCTGCTCGCCTTCGTCCTGCAACTGCTGCGCGATTTCGGCCTGAACGACTTCTACCTCGAACTGTCCACGCGCGACGAGGACGGCAAGAAGAAGGACAAGTTCATGGGCAGCGACGAGCAGTGGGCCGTCGCGACCCGGACGCTGGAAGAGGTGGGCCTCGCGTCCGGTCTCGACCTCGTCTCCGACCCCGGTGGCGCGGCCTTCTACGGCCCGAAGATCTCGGTGCAGGCCAAGGACGCCATCGGACGTACGTGGCAGATGTCCACGATCCAGCTCGATTTCATGCAGCCCGAGCGGTTCGGCCTCACCTACACCGCCCCCGACGGCTCGCACCAGCAGCCCGTCATGATCCATTCAGCCAAGTTCGGATCGATCGAGCGGTTCCTGGGCGTCCTCGTCGAGCACTACGCAGGCGCCTTCCCGGCCTGGCTCGCCCCGGTGCAGGTCGTGGGTATTCCGGTCGCCGACGAGTTCAACGAGTACCTCTCAGGGGTTCTCGACCAACTCAGGGGACGCAAGGTTCGCGTTGAACTCGATGCGTCCGATGACCGGTTCCCCAAGAAGATCCGCAACGCCACGAAGCAGAAGGTGCCCTTCATGCTGATCGCAGGCGGCGACGATCGTACGGCGGGCGCCGTCTCGTTCCGTTTCCGCGACGGCAGCCAGCGCAACGGCGTCCCGGTCGATGAGGCGATCGCCTACATCTGCGACCACATCGAGCGTCGACTGAACAGCGGACCGACCGCGGGGGAGTGACGATGACCGAGCCGGCCGAGGGCCTGCCCGGCGTCCCCGACGCGTTCGCGCGCCTCTGGACGCCGCACAGGATGGCCTACATCACGGGCGACAAGCCGTCCCTGCGGGACGGTGAACCCGAGTGCCCGTTCTGTCGCGCGCAGGTCGTGGACGACGCCACGGGTCTCATGGTGCACCGCGGACGGACGGCCTTCGTCGTGATGAATCTCTTCCCCTATTCGCCCGGGCACCTGCTCGTCTGCCCGTATCGGCACGTCGCGCTGTTCACGGACGCCACGGTGGAGGAGGCGAACGAGATCACCGAACTCTCCCGGACGGCCATGCGCGTCCTCACGAAGGTGTCGCACCCCGCCGGCTTCAACCTCGGCATCAACCAGGGCGCCGTCGGCGGCGCTGGCGTGGCGGAGCACCTGCACCAGCACGTCGTGCCACGCTGGCAGGGAGACACCAACTTCCTGCCGATCATTGCCCAGACCCGCGCGCTGCCCCAGCTGCTGGAGGACGCACGCGTCAGCCTCGTGGCCGCCTGGCCGGCCAGCTGACCCCGCGTCCCACACGAGAAGGACTGTCATGTTCGAGAGGTTCCGCAAGGGCTGGAGCGTTGCCATGACGCCCCCGGCCAAGCTCTTCATGGCACTGCACATCACCCCTGACATGGTGACGTGGGGCGGCACGATCTTCACCGTGCTCGTCGCGCTGCTGACGATCCCGCGCGGCTACCTGTGGCAAGGGGTCCTGCTTCTCCTGCTGTTCATCTTCTCCGACGGCATTGACGGCCAGATGGCTCGCATGATGGGCCGGAAGACCACGTGGGGTGCGTTCCTCGACTCATCGCTCGACCGCGTGGGCGATGGAGCGATCTTCGGTGCCGTCATGCTCTACTACGCCGGACCGGGTGACTCGGTGCTCTGGGCCGGCGTCGGTCTGGGGGCCCTGGTGTTCGGGCAGGTCACCAGCTACGTCAAGGCGCGCGGCGAGGCGCTCGACTTCACGGTCGCGGGTGGGCTGGCGGCGCGGGCCGATCGAATCGTCGTGCTGCTGCTGGGCACGTTGCTCACCGGTCTCGGCGTCGTCTGGGCGCTGCCCGTGGCGCTGTGCTGGCTGTGTTTCGCCAGCGCGGTGACAGTGGGGCAGCGCATGGCTCAGGTGCGGCGGCAGTCTGCCGAGCGCGACGCGGTTGCGGCGGACGCCTGATGCGCGGTCAGGCTGCGGCACTCCAGCTCGTCGGACGTGTTCCCGAGCGTGTCTGGCGTCCCATGGTCGCGGCGGGGGCGAGGGCGTCGGCCGTGCGTCCGGCTCGACCGGTTCGGCAGTGGCAACTCAATGTTGCGACGGCCACCGGCGTGCGTCCCGATGCCGCCCTCACCCGCGCGGGGATGGCGTCGTGGGGACGCAACCTCTTCGAGAGCCTCCAGGTGGGCAGTTGGACGCATGAACGGATCATGGGAAGCATCGCGATCACCCCTGAGGAGCGCTCGCGACTCATGGACGCCCATGCGTCCACGGGTGCGGTGATCGCGTTGCCGCACCTGGGCAACTGGGACGTGGGCGGCGCCTGGGCGTGCCTGGAAGGCATGCCCATCGCGACCGTGGCCGAGCAGCTCGACCCTGCGGAGTTCCGCGTCTTCCTGGAAGCCAGGGAGAATCTCGGATTCACCGTCCACGGTCACCGCGAGACCGGCCTCACCGACAGGCTCATCGATGACCTGCGCAGTGGTCACCTCGTGGCCCTGCTGGCCGACCGAGACTTCTCCCGGACGTCGGTGTCTGCCCTGTGGCCCACCCCGAACGGCCCGGTCGAGGTGAGCATGCCCCCCGGCCCTGCGCACATCGCCCGGGAGACCGGTGCGACGCTGCTCGGAATCGCCACGCACTACGAGGGCGACAAGCTCCGGCTCGTGGTCTCCGAACCCATCCCCCCCGTGCCCGGTGATGGGGGGGTCGCTGCGATGATGCAGAGCGTGTGTGACTTCTTCGCGTCCCAGGTGGCCGCCCACCCCGCCGACTGGCAGATGCTGCAGCCCTTCTTCCGGGATGTCCGCGCATGAGCCACCGCATCGGACTCGTGTGCCCCTACTCCTTCAGCCACCCCGGTGGCGTGCAGAACCATGTCATCGGCCTTGCGGGCTGGCTACGGTCGCAGGGCCACAGCGTGAACATCTTCGCGCCGAGCCTCGCGACGGCCGAGTCACTGCGCCTCAACGGGCTGAGCTGGGCCGACTTCACGTCGGCCGGACCGGCGTTCCCGGTCCTGTACAACGGTTCTGTGGCACGGATCAACTTCGGCCCGCTCGAAGCCGCACGAGTGCGGAAGTGGCTGCGACGTGGCCGCTTCGACGTCATCCACATCCACGAACCCGTCACGCCGAGCGTGGCCGTGTTGGCACTCTGGCTCGCGGACGCCCCGGTCGTTGCCACCTTCCACACCGCCACGCCGGGGTCTGGCGCCATGCGGCTCGCCAACCGCTTCATGCCCGGGACGATCGAACTCCTCGACGTGGGGATCGCCGTCTCGACCATCGCCCATGCAGTGGTGAAGGAGCACCTGGGTCTCGACCCGATGGTCATCGGCAACGGGCTGCGCCTCGACGGTCACGACATCGCCACCCACGATCCCGCTCAGGGCCCCTGGCGCAACGGTGCTGTTCCCCGAGTCACCTTCGTCGGACGTCACGGCGAGCCGCGCAAGGGCTTCGACGTGTTGATGGCGGCGCTTCCGCAGGTGCGCGCGGTGCACCCCGACCTGGCCGTCTCTGTGATCGGGTCGGGCACCCCGGGCGGGGAGCCGGGGGTCGAGTACGAGGGCTTCTGCGACGACTCCGGACGCAACGAGCGCCTCGGGCGAAGTGACGCGCTCGTCGTTCCGGCCCTGGGGCGGGAGTCGTTCGGCATCGTCCTCATCGAGGGGTTGGCGTCCGGTGCGCCGCTCGTGGCCTCGGACCTGCCCGCCTTCCGCGAGGTGCTCACCGACGACCAGGGAGTGGTGGGTCACCTCGCCGCGCCCGGTGACTCTGACGATCTGGCCCGCGCGATCATCGCGAGCCTGGCCGAGCCTCGTGACCTGCGCTTCGAGCGTGGACGCCGACGCGCGGCGCAGTACGACTGGTCGGCGATCGGGCCCCAGGTGGTGCGCCGCTACGAGGAGGCCATCGCCCATGGGACGCATCGGGGTCGACTGTCCTAGCCATCGCCTAGGCTGTGGGCGTGGCGGGTGACAACTACGAAGTGCAGTCGGATGGGCTCTACGACACCGACCGCGTCCTGACCCTGCCCAATGTGCTGTCGCTGCTGCGACTGCTGGGTGTCCCCGTCTTCGTGTGGCTGCTCCTCGGCCCGAAGTGGGACGCGGCGGCCGTCGTCGTGCTGATGCTGGGCGGATTCAGCGACTGGCTCGACGGGCACATTGCACGGGCGTGGCACCAGACCTCGCGGCTGGGGCAGATGCTCGACCCGATCGCAGACCGGCTCTACATCCTCGCGACGTTGCTCTGTCTGGCACACCGCGACATCATCCCTTGGCTGTTGGTCTACGTTCTCGTCGCACGCGAGATGGTGCTGGTGGCGTTGATCCCCTTCCTGCGGACGCGTGGCTACACCAGCCTGCCGGTTCACTTCGTCGGCAAGGCGGGGACGTTCTGCCTGCTCTACGCCTTCCCGCTCGTCCTCCTCGGAGCAGGCGACAGCACCGTTGCGCTCGCCTCGCGCGTCCTGGGCTGGGCAGCCGTGCTGTGGGGGACCGGCCTGTACTGGTGGGCCGGGCTGTTGTACGTGCGTCAGACGTGGCACCTGCTCCAGACTCCACGCAATCCGGTTCCGCGCGTCTCGAGGGCGTGATGCAGGCCCCGGACGCCAGCATGGACCTGCTCCGGCAGCTCCGTGAGGAAGCCGTCGACCCCGACTATGCGCGGGCGGCGAGCGACGGAAGGGCGACCCGGAATCCGGGAGCGATGTCGGCCATCGCCCTGGTGATAGCGGGCGCGCTCTTCGCCACGGCACTCGTCTCGACGACGCGGTCGAAGCCGCTGGTGACGTCCGAGCGGGCGCAACTCATGGGCTACATCCGCGAGGCCGAGGCGCGTCAGGACCAGTTGCGCACCGACCAAGCGGCCTTACGTGCGCAGGTTGACACGATCCAGAAGCAGGCTCTGGGCGGCTCGGCCAGCCTTCCGGCACTGTCGACGACCGTCGCCATCGCGTCCGGGGCCGTCCCCGTCACTGGACCCGGGGTGGTGATCGTGGTCGACGACGCGGCCGCCTCCGCGTCCGTCGACGGACGCGTCCTCGACCAGGACCTCGCGCAACTCGTCAACGGACTCTGGGCCGCCGGCGCCGAAGCCGTTGCCGTCAACGGCCACCGCATCACGACACGGACGGCCATCCGCGAGGCCGGATCTGCGATCACCGTCGACTATCGTTCCCTGGACAGGCCGTACCGGGTCGAGGCCATCGGTGACCCCAGGAAGCTTCCCGCCGACTTCACAGCCACCACGGGCGGCTCGTGGTGGGCCTACCTGAACCGCAACTACGGACTCGCCTTCGACCTGCAGACATCCGATGCGTTGACGCTGCCCGCCGATCCCGGCCTCGGCCTGACCGTCGCCACCCGGGCCAGATGATGGAGGAACACCCATGATTGCGATCCTCGGACTGCTGCTCGGCGTCGCCGTCGGCATCTGGCTGTCGCCCACGCTGCCGGCCGTCCTGCAGCCGTACCTCCCCATCATGATCGTCGCCGCGATGGACGCGCTGTTCGGCGCGACGCGCGCCTATCTCGACCACACCTTCTCGGACAAGGTGTTCGTCGTGTCATTCATCTCGAACGTGACCATCGCTGCCCTGATCGTGTGGATCGGTGACCAGATCGGCGTGGGATCCCAACTGTCGACAGCCGTGATCGTGGTGCTGGGGATTCGCATCTTCACCAACGCAGCCGCCATTCGTCGGAAGGTGATTCATGCCTGACGAAGCCCCCCGGGGCGCGCGCCGCTTCCTCACCGACTTCCTGCGTCCCAGTCGATCCCAGGCAGTGATGGCACTGATCCTGTTCATCTGCGGGCTTGCCGCAGTCATGCAGGTCACGGCCAATTCTGCGGACGCGGGCTACTCGACAATGCGACGTTCTGACCTGGTGGAACTCCTCGACACCCTCAACGCCCAGTCCCGACGCCTCGAGGCCGACATTGCCGAGCTCGAGTCGACGAAGAGCAGGCTCGAGAGCGGCGTGGACGCCCAGCGCATCGCGGCCGAAGAGGCCACCAAGCGCCTCGACGAGCTCGGCATCCTGGCCGGGACGCTGCCCGCGACCGGCCCCGGGATCCGGATGACGATCGTCGATCCGCAGCAGCAGTTGACGCCCGAGATCCTGCTCGACGCGATCGGCGAACTGCGGGACGCGGGCGCCGAGGCCATCGAGCTCAATGACCAGGTGCGGGTTGTCGGCACCAGCTGGGTCGGTGGCTCGGCCGGCGCACTCGTGGTCGATGACGTCGCCCTCGATCTCCCGCTCACCATCGAGGCGATCGGGACGCCCCACTCGCTCGAGGAGGGGGCCCGGTTCCGCGGGGGACTCGTGAGCCAGGTCGAGGGGCCGGCCGTCGGGGGCAGCGTCCTGATCAACCAGGTGGACGAGGTCATCATCGAGACGCTGCACCGAGTGTCGGAACCGCAGTTCGCGCGTCCCGCCTGAGCAGCCTCATCGCGGCCCGACCCGGCACAATGTCCGTCGGGCTCGATAGGGTGGACTCGTGGTCGGTTCACGTTCCCACCACGCGAGAACGTGATGCGTCCCGGTTCGACAGAAGGAGTCAACATGTCCCTCATTCCTGAGGAACTTCGGTACAGCGAGGACCACGAGTGGGTCCGCAGCGGCAACGGCAACAGCGTCCGCGTGGGAATCACCAACCATGCCGCGACCGAACTCGGCGACATCGTCTACGTCTCGCTCCCCACGGTCGGCGAAGAAGTCGCTGCTGGTGACACGTGCGGAGAACTCGAGTCGACGAAGTCCGTGTCCGACGTCCTGGCACCGGTGTCGGGTGTCGTGATCTCGGTGAACGAGATCCTGGCGAACGCCCCGGAAACCGTCAACGTCGACCCGTACGGCGACGGATGGCTCTTCGACATCGAACTCTCCGCGGACGCAGACCTGGACGACCTCCTCGATGCGGACGCTTACGCCGAACTCGTGGGGGAGTGACCCCCGTTCCACGGGGTATGTCGCCTAAACTGCACAGAAAGACACGCCGCCCCTTGCCAGAGGGTGATGCGTCCTCCCACCCAGAACAGGAGTGATCACGATGATCTGCAGCCGGTGTGGGCGTGACAACGCCGAAGACAGCAACTTCTGCGGCAACTGCGGCGAGCGTCTGGCTCCCCCCGGAACCCCGCCAGGTGACTCGACGCGCATCATCCCCGCAGTCGTCGATGAAGCCACCCACAACACGGAGCTTTCCCCCGATGACCAGGCCGCGGTGTCGTCCCTGCCGCGCGGGCACGCGCTGTTGATCGTGGCACGCGGCCCCAACATCGGTGCCCGCTACCTGCTCGACACCGACCTGACCACGGTCGGACGCCACCCGGAATCTGACATCTTCCTCGACGACATCACGGTGTCGAGGCACCACGTGGTCTTCAAGATGGAGGGCGATTCCGTCCTCGTCGAGGACCAGAACAGCCTCAACGGCACCTACGTCAACCGGACGCTCGTCGATCGTTCGGCACCCCTGCGCAATGGCGATGAGGTGCAGATCGGCAAGTTCCGGATGATCTTCTTCGTGAGCGAGCACGGGCTGCGCTGATGCCGCCACCCCTGCGCAGCATCGGGCAGGTGCTGACGATCGTCAGGTCCGAGTTTCCGGACGTCTCGATCTCGAAGATCCGCTTCCTCGAGACCGAAGGCTTGTTGTCGCCCGAGCGCGCCCCGTCGGGCTATCGCAAGTACTCCCAGACCGACATCGATCGGCTGCGCTACATCCTTCGGGTCCAGCGCGACCACTACCTTCCCCTCAAGGTCATCCGGGAACACCTGGATGCGATGGACCGCGGGGAGGCACCCCCTGACGTCGACGCACCCTCGGCACCGGACGTGACGCCGACCGCGCCGATGCCTGTCGCCCGTACCCAGCGTCCGGGTGAGGCCCCTCGCCTGATCCGTCTCACGCGACGCGAACTGCTCACGAAGAGCGGGATCAGCGAGGCGATGCTCGTCGAGCTGGAGCGCCAACAGCTCGTGGCGCCGCGGCGGGGCTCGAGCGCCTACGGCGGCGAGGCCCTCACCATCTGCGTCGTCGCCCGCAAGTTGCAGCTCTACGGCATGGACTCCCGCCATCTTCGTGCCATCAAGCAGGCGGCCGAGCGTGAGGCGGGACTGGTTGAACAGGCCGCCCAGCCGTACCTGCGCCACAACACGACCAACGCGTCCGCGGCGATCGGCGAACTCATGCAACTGGTGGTGCACGCCCACGCCGCAATGATGCACATGCTGCTGGAGAGGTGAGACATGCCTGAGCTCGAAGTCGTGGGGGTCCGCGTCGAACTGCCGTCCAACGCCCCCTTGCTGCTGCTGAAGGAGAAGACGGGCGATCGACACCTGCCCATCTGGATCGGGGCCGGGGAGGCGTCGGCGATCGCGAACGCGCTGGAGGGCGTCGAGCCGCCGCGTCCGCTCACGCACGATCTGATGGCCGAGTTGCTGATCGTCCTCGGTCACACCCGTTTCGAGGCGCGGATCACCGGGATCGAAGAGGGCATCTACTACGCCGAACTCGAGGTCGACGGTCACGTGGTGAGTGCGCGTCCATCTGATGTCGTCGCCCTCGCGGTGCGACAGGGGTTTCGGATCACCTGCCCCGAGTCGCTCCTCGCCGACGTCGGCATCACACTCGAGCCCCCCGGCGAGGACGAGGTGGAGAAGTTCCGCGAGTTCCTCGACTCGATCAACCCCGATGACTTCGAGGCGAGTTGAGGCGAACCCTCAAGCTGCGCTTCAGTCACCAGCCCAAGCGTTTCCCCTAGCCAGGAGACAGTGGGGGTGGGCGCCGACATGAACCTGACGATTCCCGGCGTGTTCATTGCGCCGCGAGGGGCACGGCAACTACCGTCATAACTCCAAGCGTGGAACTACACCGGTGTCGTGCAGGCCGGTGGCAACGACCAACCGAAGAGGCGACGTGAACAGTCCGGACCGACAGGCAGCCCCGGCGGCGCCTGCGCTTCAGGAAGCGCTGTTCGACGGCGACTTCGCACCCCTGCCCGAAGACCTGGGCTTCAGGGGCCCCGTCGCCTGCGGCGCCGCCGGCATCACCTACCGCCAACTCGACTACTGGGCACGCACCGGTCTCGTCGTCCCCGAGGTGCGACCGGCGGGTGGTTCAGGAACCCAGCGCCTGTACTCGTTCCGCGACCTGCTGCTCCTGAAGGTCATCAAACGACTCATCGACGCCGGTATCTCTCTCCCGCAGATTCGTGTCGCGATCGACCACCTGCGCGAGCGGGGGGTCCAGGACCTCACCCAGGTCACCCTGATGAGCGACGGTGTCTCGGTGTACGAATGCACCTCTGACCTGGAGGTCATCGACCTCTTGCGCGGCGGCCAGGGAATGTTCGCCATCGCCTTGGGTGGCGTGTGGCGCGACATCGAGGGCACGGTTTCGGAGTTGCCGAGCGAGCGCGTCGAAGAAGCCCCGGACGCTGCCTCCAGCGACGACGAGCTGTCCCGCAGGCGTCGCCACCGTCGAGTCGTATGACCATGGCCCACCAGTTCGAGGTGGCGCAGCGGGCTTTCGTCGACCGGCACAACGGGCCCAGTCCGGACGATCGCGCGGTCATGTTGGCCACTCTGGGCATGTCTTCCCTGGAGGAGCTGGCGTCCGCCCTGCCCGACGACATCCTCATGGCCGGCCGGCTGCCCCTCCCGCCCGCCATGTCCGAGGCCGCGTGCCTGGCGCACCTCCGCGAGCTGGCGTCCAGGAATCGCCCGTTGCGAGCCATGATCGGCCTGGGATTCCACGGCACGGTGACCCCGGCCGTGATCCGGCGCAACGTGCTCGAGGACCCGACCTGGTACACCGCCTACACGCCGTACCAACCCGAGATCAGCCAGGGCCGCCTGGAGGCGCTCCTGACCTTCCAGACCATGGTGGCCGACCTGACAGGGCTCGCCACGGCAGGCTCGTCGCTGCTCGACGAGGGAACTGCGGTGGCCGAGGCCGTCGCCATGGCCCGGCGGAACGTCCGCAAGGGATCTGTCGTCGTGGTCGACCCGCAGGTTCTGCCGCAGTCGCTTGCTGTCATCCGGACGCGAGCGCTGGCGCAGGGGTACGACGTTGTCGTGGCGGGTGAGTCGCTCGTCGAGGCACTGCAGCAGCACGAGGCCTTCGCGGTCGTCGTGCAGGTCCCCGGCGTCGACGGGCGACTCCGGTCGACCGAGGAATTGCGGACGGTCGCGTCCAAAGCCCACGAGAACGGCGCGATGGTGATCGCCGCCGCCGACCTCCTGGCACTCACGCTCATCACTCCGCCGGGGGAGTGGGGAGCTGACATCGCAGTCGGGAGTACGCAGCGGTTCGGCGTCCCCCTGTTCTACGGCGGCCCCCACGCCGGCTACATCGCGGTGGCGGCTGGGCTGGAGCGCTCGATGCCCGGGCGCCTCGTGGGCGTCTCGGTGGACGCGGACGGCACGCCCGCCTACCGCCTGGCCCTCCAGACCCGGGAGCAGCACATCCGTCGCGAGAAGGCGACGTCGAACATCTGCACGGCGCAGGTGTTGCTCGCTGTCGTCGCAGCCATGTACGCCGTGTATCACGGACCTGAAGGCCTGCGCGGAATCGCCGCCGACGTCCACGCCCGCACCCGGCGACTCGCAGGTGCACTCGTCGCGGCGGGACGCGAACTCGCATCCACAAGCTTCTTCGACACCCTCACGGTCACGGTCCCGGACGCGATCGCGGTCGTCGCGGCCGCCCGCGAGCGGGGCGTCCACCTTCGCCTGGTCGACGCCACTCACGTCGGCGTCTCGGTGGGCGAGGACGCCACGGCGGACGACCTCGTCGCCGTGGCCCAGGCCTTCGGCGTCGACCTCGGCGGCCCGCCCGTCGGCGAGCTGGCACAGAGCGAGCGCACCAGCGACTTCTGCACCCACGAGGTCTTCACCTCGCACCATTCCGAGACCCTCATGCTGCGCTACCTGCGGGCCCTGTCAGACCGCGACTTCGCCCTCGACCGCGGCATGATCCCCCTCGGTTCATGCACGATGAAACTCAACGCCACGGCCGAACTCGAGCCGATCAGCTACCCGGGCTTCGCCGACCTGCACCCCTTCGCGCCGGTTGAGGACGCGCAGGGCTACGCCGAGCTCATCCACGAACTCGGCGACTTCCTCGTAGCCGTCACGGGCTATGACCGTGTCTCCCTGCAGCCCAACGCCGGTAGCCAGGGTGAGTTCGCGGGGCTCATGGCCATCCGCGCCTATCACCATTCCCGTGGGGACGAGGGACGCGACGTCGTCCTGATCCCCTCCTCGGCGCACGGTACCAACGCGGCTTCGGCAGCCATGGCCGGGTTCCGCGTCATCGTGGTCAAGGCCGCCGCGGACGGGTCAGTCGACATGGACGACCTGCGGGCGCTCATCGAGCGGCACGCCGACTCGCTCGCCGGGATCATGGTCACCTACCCCAGCACCCACGGTGTGTTCGAGGAGTCGATCACCGAGCTGTGCGACCTCGTCCACGCGGCGGGCGGTCAGGTCTACGTCGACGGCGCCAACATGAACGCGTTGGTCGGTCTTGCCCAGCCGGGACGGTTCGGGGCCGATGTGTCGCACCTGAACCTGCACAAGACCTTCGCGATTCCGCACGGTGGCGGTGGCCCCGGGGTCGGCCCGGTCGCGGTGCGCGAGCACCTCGCACCATTCCTGCCCAACCATCCCCTCGACCCGGACGCCGGTCCGGCGACCTCTTACGGACCTGTCGCGTCCGCCCCCTTCGGGTCGGCCGGAGTGCTGCCCATCTCGTGGGCCTACATCGCGATGATGGGCGCTGACGGCCTGCGCGAGGCCAGCCTGCTCGCGCTGCTCAATGCCAACTACGTCTCGCGGCGGCTCGCCGACCACTTCCCGACCCTCTACGTCGGACGCGGCGGCCTCGTCGCACACGAGTGCATCCTCGACCTCCGCCCGATCACGAAGACCAGTCACGTCACCGTCGACGACGTGGCGAAGCGCCTGATCGACTACGGCTTCCATGCCCCGACCATGAGTTTCCCGGTTGCCGGGACGCTCATGGTCGAACCCACGGAGAGCGAGTCACGCTGGGAACTCGATCGCTTCGTCGACGCGATGATCGCCATCCGCGGCGAGATCGCACGCGTCGAGGCGGGGGAGTGGCCGGCGGACGACAACCCGCTGCATCACGCACCCCATACCCTGGCCCGGGTGACCGCCGATTCGTGGACGCACCCCTACTCCCGCAGCGTGGCGGCCTTCCCTGCGGGTCGCCACACCGGGCCGATCGCGGGCCACGGCCAGGACAAGTATTGGCCGGCGGTTGCGCGCATCGACGGCGTCCACGGTGATCGGAACCTCGTCTGCTCGTGCCCACCCCCGGAGGCCTACGAGAACTGAAGCGGTCGGCCTCCCCGGGGGTGGACCGCCCGCTGGGTAGGCTCGGTGTCATGTGGAACCCGTGGACGTGGGCGAAGCGGACGCCGTGGACCGCCCACCTCATCCGGGCCAATGACCGGTACAACAACCGCCTGGGCAATCAGCTGGCCGGCGGCGTCACGTACTTCTCCGTCCTGACGCTCATCCCGGTGCTCATGTTCGCGTTCTCGATGTTGGGCATGGTGCTGACCGTGTTCCGCCGGGACTGGCTGGTGACCCTCAAGGACGCCGCCATCGAAGAGATCGGCACCGTGGCCGGCGGCGCCGAGGCCGTCGCACTCATCGAGGGGGCTCTCACCAACTGGCGGACGCTCCTGGTGGTCGGCCTGATCACCGCTGCCTATTCCGGCTCGGGGTGGATGGGCAACCTGCGTGCGGCCGTTCGGGCGATGTGGCGTCCCGAGTTCGATTTCAGCCCCCCCGGACGCAACTGGCTGGCAGAACGCTTCGTCAACCTTGGCTACTTCGTGATTCTCATGGGGTCGATCGGCGTGTCGTTCGCGCTCACCGTGCTCGGGGGCGGCTGGGCCGACCGGATGGTGGTCAGGTGGGGCCTCAGCGAAGCCCCCGGAGTCGGGAGGGCGCTCACACTGTCAGCCCTGCTCGTGACGCTGCTCATGGGTTTCGGGATGTTCATGTTCCTGTACAAGATGCTGCCGCAGTACCAGGCTCCGCGCGCGTACCTCATCCGGGGATCCGCGGCGGCCGCCGGTGCGCTCGTGCTCCTGCAATACCTGACGACGCTGCTGATCGCGGCGTTCTCGCGCCGACTGGCGTCCGCTGTCTTCGGACCCATCATCACCCTGATGCTGTTCTTGAACCTCTTCGCGCGTCTGACCCTGCTCGTGGCCGCCTGGATCGCCACCGCTTACCAGCCCGCGACTCCGCGGAAGTACAACGAGGTCGATGAACCGCTGCGAGACCTGCCGGGCGTGGTGACCGTGCCCGGACACTGGGAGGCAGCGGACGCGGACCTGGCCGCCAAAGGGGACGCGAAGGGGTCCGCCCGTCCAGTCATCGAGGACTAGACGGGCTGACCCCCCGGATCAGCGTCAGTGGAGTTGAGCCGGCACCGGAGCCGGCTGGCCGATCGACGACACCATGTCGGTGTACCACGCCGTGGTGATGTCGAACGGCTTTCCGCCCTTGATGCGGTCGAACGCAATCGCGCTGAGCACGTTGCCGTTCTCTTCGTCCTCACCGATGACACCCGGGGTCCCGGCCAGCGCGCAGTCGACCGCGAGGTCGGTGCACTGCTTGATCAGGGCGAGATCGGCGTCGTTGGCCGCAGCGGCGCGGGAGTAGTAACCCGACTTCTGGATCATGACCTTCTCGGCCTTGAGCATGCCGGCGAACTTCTTGCCGAACCACGCACCGGGGTTCACCTTGTCGAGCTTGACGTGGCCGAAGGGGTCGCGGGGCACATCTTCGCCGGCCTTCTCCATCTCGCTGACGATTGCGTCCAGACCCGCACCTTCGGACAGGAAGATCGTCACGTTGCCGACCTCGTCCATGACCTTCATGAGGCGCGCGGCCTCGGCAGGAATGTCGATCTCGGCTTCGGGAACGAAGACTGCGTGAATGTCCCACGCCTCACGGGACAGTCCGATCTCGGGCACCCACTCCTGGGTGTCGAGCCACCTGCGGTACGCAGCGGCGGTGGCGGCGGTCAGCCAGCCACAGTGGCGTCCCATGACCTCGTGGATGATGAGCATGCGCGAACCGGAATTGTGCTCGCCCAGAATGTTGCGGGCGAAGATCGCACCGTGCTCGGCGGCCGTCCAGGCGCCCAGGGACTGGCGGATCGGGATGACGTCGTTGTCGATGGTCTTCGGGAGTCCGACGACCGTCAGGGGGTAGTCGTTCTTCGCCAGGAAGGCTGCCAGGTCGGCTGCGGTGGTGTTCGTGTCGTCGCCACCGATGGTGTGGAGCACGTCGACGCCGTCCTCGACGAGGCGGTCGGCCGCCACCTTGAGCGGATCGGCGCCCTCCTTCACAAGCCCGCGCTTGACGAGGTCCTTCGTGTTCGTGAGCTTGACGCGGGAGTTGCCGATCGGCGACCCGCCGAAGAGGTGCAGCAGGTGGGCCTTCTCGCGGACCTCGGGCGTCACGGTGTAGTAGTCACCGGACAGCAGGCCCTGGTAGCCGTGTTTGTAGGCGATGACTTCGACGTCCGGGGCGAGTTCGGTGTAGCGCTGGATGAGCCCGCCGACCGCGGACGAGAGGCAGGGGGCGAAACCGCCGGCCGTGAGCAGGGCGACCTTCTTGACCATGGCTCGGAGGACCTTTCGTGTGGAGTTCTGTTCACGCCCAGCCTAGCCAAGCGGGGACGCGTGGGTGCCCTCGGGGCATCACGTGATCTGGCCTGTGGACGCCGCGCCCCGGACGTTGTGCGTCTGCCAGACTCGACGGACGTCAGGATCGCGAACGGAGGACAGCATGCGGGGGTCGTGTGAGGGTGGGGCCGCAGCGCGGGGGGTGCGCGGCGTGTCACTGAGCGCGTTCGTCGCGGTTGCCGTCCTCGCGCTGATCCTTGTGGCCGGCCTGGTCGTCGACGGGGGACAACAGGCAGCCGCGCACCGGCGTGCCGAGTCGGTGGCCGCGCGCGCTGCCCGCGCAGCGACGGACGCGTCCGCCCCCTACCGCCTGCTCGGGGCGGACGGAAGCGTCCAGGCGCTCGCCGCTGCCCGGAACGTGCTCGCCGGGGCGGAGGGTATCGACGGTCGCGCGGATGTGCTGGCGGGTGGGCGTCTCGAGGTCACCACATCGGTACGGTTCTCGACGGTGTTCCTGTCGGTGATCGGAATCGACAGCCTGGAGGCGTCGGGCGAGGCCGTGGCAGAACTGCAGCAGAAGTAACTCCAGCAGAGGTAGTCGCGACGTCCGGGCGTCCGTCAGTCGGCCAGGGCCCCGGACGCCAGCAGCGCGAAGCTCACCAACCAGTGGGTGCTCATGAAGTCGCCGCTCGTGATCAGCGGCTCGACCCCGTCGTACTGCACCTGTGCGGACGCCAGGGCCAGTCGCGCGAGGCGGTCGTCGAGGATGGGGGCCAGGGCCCGCCACTGCCAGGCCCTCGACAGCGCGAGCCCGTTCAGGTGGGCCAGATGGCCGTCGGAATCGTTGACTGTCGGGGGTGCGCTGAGGAGCGGATCACCCTCTGTGACATCGCCGAGGAATCGCGCCAGCCAGCCGCGTGCCTCATCAGGCGGCAGTGCCCGTGCCATCAGCTCAGCCTCCGACAAGGTCGGGGACAGGAAGTCGATCCCGGAGGGTTCGGCCCCCCGGCTGTCGGCCGCGTCACCCGCGAACCACCGGAGAGCGGCGTCGCGAGCTGCCACTGCGGCGAGCGTGCGTCCGGTTCGGTCGGCAGCGTGCAGGACGAGCGAGAGCGCGAAGGCCGAATTCGAGTGGACGCCGTGGCGCACCGGGAGCGGGTGGGTGGACGCCCAGCCGGCGACGTGGCCCTCGACGACGTCGGCCAGAGGTTCGACCGCTGCAGCCCAGGCGACGGCCGCCGGATGCGTGCAGGTGTGTAGAGCGGCCTCCAGCATGAGCGCCCACGCCCAGCCGTAAGGCCGTTCGTACGAGGGGCGGGCGCCCAGGTAGTCGGCCTCGACGCGAACCTTCCAGGGATCAAGCCTCGCGTCCAGCTCTGACACCACGTCACCGGCGAGGGCTGCGGGCAGGTGGGGGAGCATCGTCACCAGGGACCACTGCATGTGGCAGCTGGAGTGCCAGTCGAGTGCGCCGTGGAAGGCGGGGTGCAGCGACACGGGATCGACGACGACATCGGACGCCGATTCAGTCACGTGCGCGGCGCCGTAAGGATAGGGGGTGCGCAACACCCTCAGACAGGTGCTCGACCAGGCCTCGGCCTGCGCCGGTGGCCACATCGTCGAGTGCATGCGCTGATGCTAGACCCCTCGTAGAGTTGGGGGATGGCCAGGTACTTCGACGTGCATCCCGACAATCCGCAGCCGCGTGTGCTCGCCCAGGTTGCGCAGATCATCGAGGCCGGTGGCCTCATCGCCTACCCGACCGACTCGGCCTACGCGTTCGGTTGCCAACTGGGCAACCGCGTGGGGCTCGAGCGCATCCGGCGCATCCGACACCTCGACGATCGGCATGACTTCACGCTGGTGGTGAGCGAGTTCGCCCATCTGGGCGAGTACGTGATCATGGACAACCCGGTCTTCCGGGCAGTGAAGGCCGCCACCCCCGGCCAGTACACGTTCATCCTCAAGGCGAGCCGCGAGGTACCCAAGGTGATGCTGAACCCCCGCAAGAAGACGGTCGGCGTCCGCATCCCCCAGCACACGACGGCACTTGCGCTGCTGGCCCAACTGGGGGCACCCCTCATGAGTTCCACCCTCCTGCTCCCAGGGCACGACGACCCGATGGTCGACGGGTGGGCCATCAAGGAAGAGCTCGACCATGAGCTGGATGCGGTCCTCGACTCCGGCGACTGCGGCATTGTGCCCACCACTGTCGTCGACCTCTCCGGCGACGAGCCCGTCGTCCTGCGGGTGGGGGCGGGTGACCCGAGCCCGTTCGAGGAGTGAGCGCTAGGCTCGCGAGCATGTCGAACCCGCTCCTGCTGCCCAGCACGCTCCCGTACCTTCTGCCCGACTTCGCGTCCATCGAGTTCGCCCACTACCGGGACGCCATCGAGCAGGGCTTCGCCGAGCATCGCGCCGAAGTGGAGGCGATCGCGAGCAATCCGGCCGCTGCGACGTTCGAGAACACGGTCGTCGCCCTCGAGCGGTCCGGTGACCTGCTGGAGCGCGCGTTCACGACCTACTGGACCGTGCTGTCGGCCGATGGCAGCCCGCAGATGCGCGAGTACCAGCAGGAGGTCATGCCCGCCCTCGCTGCGCACCAGACCGCGATCCAGCTCGACCCGAGGCTGTGGGCGCGCATCGACGACCTGCATGATCGTGCGTCCGAGTTGGGGCTGGACGACGAGTCGGCGTTCCTGCTCGAACGCCACTGGACGCTGAGACGACTCGCCGGTGCAGCCCTCGACGAGGCCGATCGGGGACGCGTGGCCGACCTCAACCAACGGATCGCGTCGCTGCAGTCCCGCTTCGACACGGCGCTGCTGGCGGACACCAACGACGGCGCGGTGCTGTTCGCGTCGAGCGACGACCTCGCAGGCCTCACCGAGGACGAGTTGTCGGCGTGCGCCGCTGCGGCCGCGGTTCGGGGGCTGTCCGGGTATCTGGTCGACCTGCTGAACTTCACGAACCACCCCTACCTGTCGTCCCTGACGAATCGGGCGAGCCGGCAGCGACTCTTCGAGGCCCAGCGCCTCCGAGGGCACCGTGGCAATGAGTGGGACACCGCGTCGACCGTCCTGGAGCTGGTCGGTCTCCGCGCCGAATTGGCGTCCATCTTCGGGTACCCGAACCACGTTGCGCGCAAGGTGGCAGACGACACCGCCCGGACGCCCGAGGCCATCGAACAGGTCGTGTACCCGATGGCCGCCCCGGCCCGGGCGAATGCCGAGCGTGAGCTGGCGAGCCTGCAGGCCGAGGCCGACCGGCTCGCTGACGAGGCGGGGGAGGCCCGGTTCACCCTGCAGCCGTGGGACTGGAGCTACTACGCCGAACTGGTTCGCGCACGCGAATACGACCTCGACACCGGTGCGCTGCGTCCGTGGTTCGAGTACGACCGGGTGCTCGTCGACGGTGTCTTCAACGCCGCGACGAAGCTGTACGGGGTCACCTTCACCGAGCGTCCCGACCTGCACGGCTGGAACTCCGACGTCCGGGTGTTCGAGGTGCACAACGAGGACGGCTCACCCCTGGGACTCTTCCTGCACGACGTCTACACGCGTGACTCGAAGAACGGTGGCGCGTGGATGAACAACCTGGTCGACCAGTCGCACCTGCTCGGGCGTCTGCCGGTCGTGTGCAACAACCTGAACGTCCCCAGGCCTGCGACCGGCCAACCGACCCTGTTGACACTCGACAACGTCCGGACGATGTTCCACGAGTTCGGCCACGCGCTGCACGGGCTCTTCTCCGACGCCACCTACCCGAGCCTCGGGGGCACGAACACGAGCCGTGACTTCGTCGAGTTCCCCAGCCAGGTCAATGAGATGTGGATCACCTGGCCCGACGTGATCGACACGTACGCGCGCCATCACGTGACGGGCGAGCCGTTGCCGGCCGGGACGCTCGACAAGCTGGCGGCGTCCGAGTTGTTCAACGAGGGTTTCCGGACGGTCGAGTACCTGGCGTCGGCACTGCTCGACCAGGAGTGGCACAAGCTCGCCCCGGGCACTCAGGTGGATGACGTCGACCGGTTCGAGGCGGACGCGCTGGCCCGCGTGGGTCTCGATGTGGCGATGGTTCCGCCGCGCTACTCGACCACCTACTTCGCCCACACCTTCGGTGGGGGATACGACGGTGCCTACTATGCCTACATCTGGAGCGAGGTTCTGGACGCCGACACCGTTGAATGGTTCAAGGAGAACGGCGGGCTGACAAGGGCGAACGGTGACCATTTCCGGCGCGAACTGCTCTCTCGCGGACGCACGCGCGACCCGCTGGACAGCTTCCGGGCCTTCCGGGGCAGGGACGCCGAGATCGCGCCGCTGCTCAAGCGACGCGGCCTGGTCAGGATCAGCGATTGAACCTCCGGCCGACTTCGCGGCGCCACACCGTCGACCACGGGGGGACGATGACCCCCTCTGCGCGCAGGCGCGCTCGCACCGTCCGGCGGGTGGTGAGCATCATCGTGATGCCAAGGGCGAACCACAGCAGTTGGATCGACATGGCCACCCTGAAGGAAGTCATCGAATAGCTGCCCTGCCCGACGAGGTCGAGCACGAAGCCGACTGCGAGGATGCACGTGAAGGCCGCTGTGAAGGCGCCCATCACGACAATCCCGGTCGCGGTGCCCATCCGGCGCTGCGGATTGGCGGTTCGGGCGAAGTCGAATCCGATGCTCGACCCGGGACCGCCGGCCGCCAGACAGATCATCAGCAGCGCGAGGACCCATCGCGGGGAGGGGCCGGGGAAGGCGAGAACCGCGAGCCAGCCGACAATCTGCAACCCGATGACGAGCAGGGCCAAGGTGCTGCGACGTAGCGGATGGCGCTGCGTGAAGACACCGAAGAGGGGTCCGACGACCAGGCTTCCGACCACGAAGATCGTGAAATAGCCGGACGCCGTGCTGGCCGACATGCCCTGCGCGCGAGTGAGGTAGGGATAACCCCACATCATCGCAAAGACGAGCCCCGAGAAGCCCGAGGTGAAGTGGGTCCAGAATCCCAGCTGCGTCCCGGGGTGGCCCCAGACCTGTCGCACCTGGTGCCAGAGTCGGAGCTCCTCGACCTGCGCCACCGGTGCCGGGCGGTCAGCGGGACGGTTGCGCACGACTGCAATGACGAGGAGGGCCGCGATGAACGACACCACTGCACCGACCACGAAGGTCGGCGTCCAACCATGCGTGGCGAGGACGGCCGCGAGCGGGATCGAGGACGCCAACTGGCCCATCTGGCCGGTCAGACCGGTCAGTTGCGTCATCAGGGGGATGCGGCGGTCGGGGAACCACGCGGGGATCAGTTTCAGCACGCTGGTGAAGGTCATGGCGTCACCGGCGCCGATCAGCACCCGCGCCACGAGCGCCGAGGGCACCGACGACGCGAACGCCATGTTCAGTTGGCCCATGGCCATGATGATGGCGCCGGTCGCGACGATCGCGCGGGTGCCGAAGCGGTCGACCAGGAGCCCCGCAGGTACCTGCATGCCGGCGTAGACGAGGATCTGCACCACGACGAAGGTGGCGACCACGCTGGCTGGAGCGTTGAACCGCTCAGCGGCGACGAGCCCGGCGATCCCGAACGACGTGCGTTGCAGGACGGCCGAGACGTAGGCGAAGACGGCGACGCCCCACATCAACCAGGGGCGCCATGTCATGCGCGCGTCCACCTGAAGTTGGCCGGACGCCGGGCCGCGAACGACGACATCCCCTCGACGAGGTCGGGCCCGTGGTGGGCCCGCTCGACCCATGCGTCCACCAGCGAGTCGGACGCCACGTCGTCGACGATCGCCCTCACGATCTCCTTGGTGGCCTGCAGGGTGAGCTGTGAGCGGCGGGCGATGGTGGCAGCGATGTGTCGTCCGCGATCCTGGAGCAGGTCGGGCGAGACGATCTCGTCGATCAACCCCATGTGCAGGGCACGGGATGCGCTGATGCGGTCGCCTGTGTAGATCAGGTACTTGGTCGCCGACGGCCCGATCAGGGAGACCAGACGCTTCGTCGCCGACAGGGGATACACGATGCCCAACTTGGCCGGCGGGACCGCGAAGTCGGCTCCCTCGCCTGCTACCCGGAAATCGCAGGCCGTCGCCAGTTGGCACCCGCCACCCATGCAGTGGCCGGCGACGACTGCGACGACGGGTTTGGGGAAGTTCGCGAGGGCCTCCTCCGCCAACCCGGGGAGATCGGAATTGTGGAGGTAGGTGAGGTTGGTGATGTCAGACCCTGCGCTGAACATGTCGCCCTGCCCCCGGAGGATGACGACGCGCACCGCCGGGTCATTCCTGAGTTCATCGAGCAGGCGTGGAATTGCCTTCCACATCTCGACGGTGAGGGAATTGCGTTTGGTGGGATTCGACAGGGTCAGGGTGGCGATGTGCTCGCTCACCGTGCAGGTGACAGTGCCCTCGTTGGCGCTCATCCCACCATTCTGCCGGGTCGGGCTCAGTGGTGGAGGATCCTGATCTCGGCCGGGTACCTGAACGGCTCGCCGCGTCCGGCCTTGATGGCGCCGAGGATGTGGAAGATGAACGACAAGGTCACGAGGATCCACAACACGATGGCAACCGGGATCAGGACGACAGTGAACAGGCAGATCCACGCGATGACGTTCATGACCCAGGCCCAGACATTGAAGTTCAACGATCCGGCGGCTGCGCTACGAACGTAGGGCGAGCGGTCCTTGTAGATGAACCACACGACGAGCGGGCCCACGAAGCTGAGCCACCCGGCGCTGAGGACCATTGCGACGATGGTGGAGAGATGGGCGGCGATGGCGCCGGTCCTCTCTTCGGGGGTGACGACTGCCGGGTAGTAGCCGGGCTGGTTGTACGGGTTGCTCATGGAACAAGCGTGACAGCCACTGGCGGGTTTTCCCAGTCAGTCAGCGTCTTTCCGGGGTCTGGCCGGGGAGGAGTCAGGGATTCCCGGCGGTTTCTCAGGTCAGCGCACGCACCATGGACCCGTTCGGGCCGGGCACGAACCCCACCCCACGCAGGTAGCTGTGGGCCTCGGGATGCGCCGCGTCCGCCACGACACGGGTGATCCCTGCGTCCCGGAAGACCGCTGCCCCCGCACCCCCGTACAGCCAGTCGCCCAACCGGGAGTCGCGGAACGCCGGGGTCACGTAGTCGAGTGACAGGTCAAGTTCGGTTCCGCGTGGTGTGCCGATGATCGTTCCGGCGGGCAGTCCGTCGCGGGTCAGGAGCATGCTGAAGGTGTCGCCGGGTCGCGGACTGAATCCGGGGGCGAACTTGGCGATGTCGGACGCATGGGCGCGCAGGAAGTCACGCATGAAAGGGGCATCCAACGCGATCGGGACGGCGCCGAGGTCGCGGTCGCGCGCGAACTCCTTGCTCAGGTACCAGACGTTCAGGCCGGCGGCGATGCCGTTGGTCAGGGCGAGCGGATAGGAACTGATCAGCAGGCCGTAGATCATGAACGTGATCGACCCGATGAACGAGAGGATGCGCAACTTCACCACCGACTTCATGGCGAGCGAGGCGACGATGGCGACCGAGGCGAAGTAGCCGAGGAGTTCCACGGGGCTGACAGGCATCCTCGGAGTCTAGGCTTCGTACCGTCGGTGGGGTGCCATCGGCACGGTGGGGGCCCAAGGCGCCCCTTGACGTGGTGGAAGGAAACGTGATGATCGCTGTGGTGCCGGTGACGACGCAGGGACTTGTCGATCCGCGCTGGGGGAAGGCGGCCCGAGTGGCCGTGGCGCTCGTGACCGGGGGTGAGATCGTCGAGTGGACCGAGTACGACGTGGGCTGGGACGCCGCCCACGACCTCGGCACCGAGGGCTCCCACCATGCGCGTGTGGTGCGCTTCCTGCGTGAGCACCGCATCACGCACGTGGTGGTCAATCACATGGGGGCTCCGATGGTCAACACGATCACCAAGATGGGCATCGCGATCGTCTCGGCGGAGTCCGTGCAGGCGCGTGAAGCCGTGGCGCTTGCCGCTGACGGGAGCGTCTGATCGTCAGTCGATGGCTGCGTCCAGGACAGCGGCAAGGTTGTCCCGGATGACGAGGGTCGCCGCGTCATCGACCGGGGTGGCGGTCTTGTTGATCAGCACCAGACTGTCCCCGCGGAAGTAGTCCAGCAGGCCGGCGGCCGGGTACACCGCCAGTGAGGTGCCGCCCACGACGAGCAGGTCAGCGTCCCTCACGTGCTGGACCGCGGCGTCGACAGTGCGTGCGTCCAGGGGTTCCGAGTAGAGCACCACGTCGGGCTTGATGGTGCCGCCGCAGATGCACGTCGGGATCCCTGTGGACGCCAGAATCGCCTCGAGCCCATACACACGGCGGCACCGCACACAGGTGTTGCGGTGCACCGACCCGTGCAACTCGAGGACGACCTGCGATCCTGCGGCCTGGTGGAGTCCGTCGATGTTCTGGGTGATGACCGCAGTCAGTCGTCCCTGTTCCTCGAGACGGGCCAGGGCCCGATGACCCGCGTTCGGCTGCGCGTCCGGATACAGCATGGACGTCCGGTAGAACGCGTAGAAGTCGGCGGGCGAGTCGACCCAGCACTCGTGGCTGAGCAGGTACTCGGGTGGGTGGGGGGCGCCGATCCCGGACGCGTAGAGTCCGGCTGCCGAGCGGAAGTCGGGGATCCCGCTCTCCGTCGACATTCCCGCCCCACCGAAGAAGACGACGCGCTCGTGTCGCTGGACCAGGTCGTGCAAGGTTTCCATGCCGTGATCCTTCCAGTGGTCTGGCGATCTGCCGCGACGCATCCCTCAGCGGTGGCTGCGACGCTCGCTGGCGATGGCCGGGTCTGACATCGCCCACCGGACGATTGCGGCGGCCGCGTGGCCCATCGGACGCAGGACCGTCGCGTCCAGTGCCTTGTGGTGTCGAATCCCCAGCTCCTCGCGGACCCACCCGGGCAGGGTGCCCAGCGCGCCACCGGCCAGCATGCCGTAGCCCGGAAGCGCCGGGGGCGGCAGGGGCGGTTCGTGGAGGAGGAACGCGGCCGCGTCGCGCGCACCGTCCGTGGCTCGCAACTCCGGACGATAGTCCTCAAGTCGGGCATGCAGGGCGGCGACCGACATCGGCGGATCCTGGACGCCCAACAGTCCGGCCACCACCGATGTCTGCGCAACGTAGCGGTCGGCCTCGACGTCGCTCAACCTCTGGGGCCCGAAGCGCTGGTAGCACTCGAGGAAGCTCGCGGCTTCGGCCACGTGCACCCACTCGAGCAGGTGCGGGTCGTTCGCCCGGTAGGGCACTCCGCGGTCATCCTTGCCCCGGACGCGGGCGTGGATCTCGTTCACGTGCTCGATGACCGCTTCGGCCTCATGGATCGGCCCGAAGGTGGTCAACGCTATGAAGTTCGACGTGCGGTTGAGACGTCCCCAGGGGTCGCTCCGGTAGCCCGAGTGACCTGTGACGCCCGCCATCGCCTGGGGTTGCAGCGACTGCAGCAGGAGGGCACGGATGCCACCGACGAACATGGACGCGTCGGCGTGCACGCGCCAGATCGGATCATCGGGTGTGAACCAGCGCGGCTCGTCGGAGCCCCAGATGCGGTGGGCCATGGCGTCCGCATCCTCGCCGGCGACACGAGATCTCAAGGTGGTGGCCAGCGTCCGTCGGACGCGCGCGATCGGGCCCATGGCTCAGTTCTCGCCCGCGCTGCCGTCGTCGAGGTGGCGCTTGAGGAAGTCCTCTGCCTCCGCACCGATCTCGTCAGCGGTGGGCAGGTTGGTGTCGGTGGGCAAGGAGCGATTCCCCTCAACGAACGAGTCGTACTGCTCCTCGAGGGCGGTCACCACCGCGATTGCCTCCTCGGAATCGCCGAT
Source organism: uncultured Propionibacteriaceae bacterium (assembly GCA_937988865.1). Taxonomy (GTDB): domain Bacteria; phylum Actinomycetota; class Actinomycetes; order Propionibacteriales; family Propionibacteriaceae; genus CALKHV01. The sequence continues at coordinate 25,637 of CALKHV010000141.1, forward strand.
GCTCGCCGACAGTTGGGCACGGGCGAACCCTGCGGCCAGCGCCAGGGACGTGATGGGCAGGTCGAGCCCGGTGACCTGGCCGAGGGCCTGGAGCACCGCGAGCGCTGCGTCCGGGAAGTCGGTCTCGGTCACGTAGTGGGGCACGTGGGCGGCCAGGCCCACGACGTCGTGTCCGGCGTCCGCCAACTTGAGCGCGAGGACCGCGGGGAACGATGCACCCATGCGCATGGTGCCGAAGATGGGCTCGTTGCCCGGCAGCAGGCTGGGGTTGCTCGCGTGGCGAGTGAGCGTCACCGGGCGCGTGTGGGGCACCGGCATGGGCACGGACTGCGCGAGCACGATGAGGCTCACCTCGTGTCGTCCGATGACCTCCATCAGCTCGGCCGTCAGCGTCTCCCACTTGAAATCAGGTTCGACGCCGCGCAGCAGGAGGAAGGGGGTGCCTTTCGCGTCCAGCAGGTGGTCGAGTGCAATTTCGGGTGCCTCGTAGCCGGTGAAGTGGTCGCGATCGAACACGATCGGCGGCCGGTGCTCCCTGTAGTTGACCAGCGCGTCGGTGTCGAAGCTGGCGACGGGGTGGTGGGGAAGGCTGTTGATGAGGTGTTCGTCGAGAATGCGCTGGGTGTGCCCGGCGTCCATGAAGCTGCCCAGCGTCACGACCATCACGCGTGCCTTGATGGACGCGGGGTCGACATGGGTGGCGTAACGAACGAGCGTCATGGTCCTCTTCTCCGGCGTGGGACTTCCTCTGCCCAACGCTACCGGGTCGCCTGACATTCCCTCCTGAAGCCGGGGGACGCAAGGTCGTCCGCCGACCCGTCCCCGACCAGCGACGTTCACGGCGCGGAGTGCGTCGCCAATAGAATGGGGGCATGCGCAAACCCGCGAACATCGAATGCTGGCTCACCGACATGGACGGCGTCCTCGTCCATGAGAACGAGGAAATCCCCGGTGCCGGCGACTTGATCCAGACCTGGGTCGACCTGTCCCGACGCTTCCTCGTGCTGACCAACAACCCCCTTTACACCCCCCGCGACCTTGCTGCGCGACTCGAGGCCAGCGGCCTCATCGTCCCCGAGGAGACCATCTGGACCTCGGCCCTCGCCACTGCTGACTTCCTCAAGAACCAGGACCCGACCGCCAAGCTGTATGTGATCGGTGAGGTGGGCCTGACGACCGCCCTCCACGAGGCCGGCTTCATCATGACGGAGACCCACCCCGACTACGTGGTTCTCGGCGAGACCCGCAACTACTCCTTCGAGGCGATCACGACGGCGATCCGTCACATCGTCAACGGCGCCCGGTTCATCTCCACCAACCCCGATGCGACCGGCCCCAGCCGCGAGGGCCCCATTCCTGCGGCGGGCTCGATCGCAGCGCTCATCACAGCTGCCACCAATCGCAAGCCGTACGTGGTGGGCAAGCCGAATCCCATGATGTTCCGGTCTGCCATGAACAAGATCCAGGCTCACGCCGAGACGACCGCGATGGTCGGTGACCGTATGGACACCGACATCGTTGCGGGCATCGAGGCCGGGCTTTTCACGGTCCTCGTGATGACCGGAGTCACCGGACGCAAGGACGTCGACCGCTTCCCCTACCGTCCGTCCCTCATCGTCGAGTCCGTGGCAGAACTGCGCGACATGCTCTGAGCCAGCTCAGCTCAGGGGGCGGAGCCCTCCTTTGCTGGAGCGCAGCCGCGGAGCGGCGATGCGCGCGTCAGCACGGGGGATCCAAAGGGGGCGGAGCCCTCCTTTGCAGGGCACAGCACGGGG
>CALKHV010000142.1 GCA_937988865.1 uncultured Propionibacteriaceae bacterium
AGCCGCGGCGTGGTGATGACATGAGCCGGGAGCTGGCTGCCGCCGATCGCCGGAGTCGTGTCACACCCCTGTGGCAGAGTGGCAGGCATGGCAACGATCGCAGTGACCGGCAGCAGCGGACTCATCGGCGGCGCCCTCGTGGCGTCACTCGTGGAGCGTGGTGACCACGTGATCCGGCTCGTCCGGCGTCCGGTGTCGAACCCAGACGAAGTGCGCTGGGACCCGGCGGCGGGCACGGTCGACGCCGTCGAGAACCTGGACGCTGTCGTCAACCTTGCGGGCGCGCCCATCGCGCGTCCGTGGACGCGGTCGCACCGGGTCGACATCCTGACCAGTCGCCTGGCGGCCACCAGGACGGCGTCAGAGCTGGCGTCCCGTCTCGGGGCTGCGCTCGTCAACGGGTCGGCCGTGGGCTATTACGGATCCGATCGCGGCGCCGAGGTGCTCACCGAGGCGTCGTCATCGGGCGACTCGTTCCTGGCCGACGTCGTGCGCCAGTGGGAGGCCGCGACGGCCGCGGCCCGCGAGGCCGGATGCCGCGTCGCCCTCGCGAGGACGGGCATCGTGCTCGCCCACGGCGAGGGCGCGCTCAAGCCGTTGGAGCTCCTGACCCGCGTCGGGCTCGGCGGGCCGATGGGCGGCGGTGACCAGACCTGGCCGTGGATCACCCTGACCGACGAGGTCGGTGCGCTGGTCCACCTGATCGACCACGAGGTGGAGGGGCCGGTCAACCTCGCAGCCCCCGACGCGCGGACGCAGGGCGAGATCGTCAGGGCGCTCGCGGCGAAGCTCAAGCGTCCGGCAGTGGTCAAGGCGCCCGGGTTCGCGTTGAAGGCGGTGCTGGGCGGCTTCGCCGACGACATCCTCGGCAGCCAGCACGTCGTTCCCACCCGGCTGCTCGAAACGGGCTACACGTTCACGCACCCCACACTGGCGTCCGCGATCGACTGGTTGGTGCAGCCTCAGCCCACGCGATAGAGCTTGTGGTTGGCCGCCTGTGCCCTCGGACGCACGACCATCCGGTCGATGTTGACGTGCGCCGGACGCGTGGCCATCCACCCGATCGCGTCCGCGATGTCCTCCGCCTCCAGGGGCTCGGGGACGCCGTCGTACACCGCGTCCGCCCTGACCTGGTCGCCGCCGAAGCGGACGAGGGCGAATTCGGCCGTGTGCACCATGCCGGGGGACACTTCGCACACGCGCACGGGCTTGCCGCAGAGCTCAAGTCTGAGGGTGTTCACGAGGAAGCGTTCGGCGGCCTTGGCCGCGCAATAGCCTGCACCACCCTCGTACCCGGCCTCGGCCGCCGTGGACGTGACGAAGATGACCGTGCCCTCCCCGGCCTCCAGCAGCGGCAGGAAGGCCTGGGTGACGCGGGCCGCCCCGGTCACGTTGGTGGCGAACATCGCGTCCCAGGCTGTCAGGTCGGCCTCGGCGACGGGCTCCAGGCCGATCGCACCGCCTGCGTTGTTGACGAGCAGGTCGCAGCGGTCGCCGACCGCAGCGAGGAGCGCGTCCACGGACGCCTGGTCGGTCACGTCACAGCGGACTGCGCGTCCCCCGATCCCGGCGGCCACCGCCTCGAGCCGGTCGAGCCGACGTCCGGCGCAGACGACCTCGTAACCCTCGGCGGCCAGCGTCCTCGCCGTGGCCGCCCCGATGCCCGAGCCGGCCCCCGTGACGACCGCGATGCCCCTGTCCATGATGTGCTCTCCCTTTCCGGCGGCGCGTCGCCCGCACGCGTCCATCCCATCACGGAACGGCGATCGCCAACCCAATCAGGTCCCACTCGGATCGCCGGGGCGTCCCGCTCGATAGGCTGTGCCGCATGACCTCGAAGTTGATCCTGCTCCGCCACGGCGAGAGCGAATGGAACGCCAAGAACCTGTTCACCGGCTGGGTGGACGTCGACATCAACGAGAAGGGCATCGCCGAGGCGAAGCGCGGCGCCGAGCTGCTCTCCGCCGAGGGCCTGCTCCCCGACATCCTGCACACGTCACTGATGCGCCGCGCCATCCACACCGCCTACCTGACCCTCGACGGCTGCGACCGGCACTGGATCCCGGTCAAGCGCTCATGGCGCCTCAACGAGCGCCACTACGGTGGGCTGCAAGGCCTCAACAAGTCCGAGACCCTCGCGAAGTACGGCGAGGAGCAGTTCATGCTCTGGCGTCGCAGCTACGACACCCCGCCGCCCGTTCTCGACAAGGATTCCGAGTTCAGCCAGTGGAACGATCCCCAGTACGCCGACATCCCCGAGGACCAGCGTCCCCAGACGGAGTGCCTGAAGGACGTCGTCGCGCGCATGCTGCCGTACTGGTACTCCGACATCATCCCTGATCTCGAGGCGGGCAGGACCGTGCTCGTGACGGCCCACGGCAACTCGCTGCGCGCCCTCGTCAAGCACCTCGACGGCATCAGTGACGAAGACATCGCCGGGCTCAACATCCCGACAGGCATCCCGCTGTACTACGAGCTCAACGACGACATGATGCCGGCCAGTGCCGGACGCTACCTGGATCCCGAGGCCGCCAAGGCGTCCATCGAGGCCGTCAAGAACCAGGGCAAGAAGTAGTCCCACGACGCGACGAAGGCGCCCTCCCGCAGGGGAGGGCGCCTTCGTGCCTGCTCAGGTGGTGGGCCAGTTCTCGCCCGCGGGAGCCTCGCCCGTGATGATGTAGATGATGCGTCCGCCCATGGCGACCGCATGGTCGGCGATGCGCTCGTAGTACCGACCCAGGAGGGCGGCGTCCACGGCGGCCTCGACACCGTCGGTCCAGTCCTGCCCGAGCAGGACGCGGAACTGTTCGCTGCGCAGGCGGTCCATCTCGTCGTCGTTGTCGGCCAGCTTGGTGGCGTCCTCGACGTTGCGTTCGGCCAGGACCCGCCCCGCGATCGCAACCATGCCTTCGGCGACGGTTGCCATGCGCGAGAACGAGGGCACCAGCCGGTCGGGCACGGCGTGTTCGGGGAAGCGCAGGCGTGCGATCTTCGCGATGTGGGCGGCCAGGTCGCCCATGCGTCCGAGTTCGGTCACCATGCGCAGCGCAGCGAGAACTGTCCTCAACTCGCCCGCGACGGGCGCCTGACGGGCGAGGAGGTTGAAGCAGCGCTCCTCGAGTTCGTCGTGCTTCGCGTCCAGTCTGGCGTCGTTCGCGATGACCCGTTCGGCGGCCGCGAGGTCGGCTCCCAGCAGGGACGTCGTGGCATCCTGCACAGCGATGCGGACGCTGGCGGTCATGCCGACCAGTTCGTCGATGACGGCTGCCAGTTCGCCGTGGTAGCTCTCGCGCATTGATTCCCCATGCCTTGTCGGGGGGGTTGGTCCCCCTCGTCGTTCGGACGTTACTGAGCCGTGGCGAGCGCCCGTTGCCGATCGCCTGAACGAGAGGTGAACAGTCGCTGAATCCCCGGGGCAGAACCAGCGTAGCGAGGCAGCAGGGCCCGACGACCGCACCCGGCCAACTAGGATCGCTCCGTGAGCTCACTGGTGATCGCCCTGGCGTCCTGCGCCGTCGGGATGGCCGCCGGAGGCCTGGGCGTCGCGCTGTTGCGGCGCCCCCGACTGCCAGAACCAGCCACCGTCATCGTGGCTGCGGCCCCGGTGAGCGTGCCCGACGAGGCCGTGCGACTGCTCGGCCTCCTGCACCAGCCCGGCCTGATCGTCGGCCCCCACGACGAGGTCCTCCACTCCACGTCGGCGGCAAGGACCGCAGGCGTGTCCCGGGGGTCGCGCGTGGTGGCGCCCGGCGTCCTCGACCTCGTCAGAAAGTCCCGGCGGGCGGGAGCCCCCTACAGTTCCCAACTCGAGGTCTCCCGAGGTCCGGCAGGGCCCGTCGACACCATGACCTTCCGCGTCACGCCGATGGCGTCCGGCGTGGTTCTGCTGGTCGGCGAAGACATGAGCCCGATGTTGCGGGCCGCCGAGACCAGGCGTGACTTCGTCGCCAACGTCAGCCACGAACTCAAGACACCCATCGGTGCCATGTCGTTGCTGTCCGAGGCGGTGCACGAGGCGGCCGACGACCCGGAGGCCGTCCGGCACTTCGCCGACCGGATGTCCACCGAGTCACGCCGCCTGTCCGAGCTCGTCACCCAGCTCATCGACCTGTCCCGACTGCAGGCCGCAGACCCCCTGCTGGACGCCCACGCGGTATCCGTCGACGACGTCATCCGGGCGTCCGTCGACCGTTGTGCGCCAATGGCGGCCCGGCGAGGGATCACCCTCACGGTCGCCAGTGACGACTCCCTGGTGGTGCTGGGCGATCAGAATCAGCTCGTGGACGCCCTGACCAATCTGGTCTCGAACGCCATCTCCTATTCCGACGAGGGCACCCCCGTCGTGGTCTCCAGCGCGCGGGGTGTCGAGGAGTACGAGGATGAGGAGCCCTTCGAGGTCGCCGAGATTCGCGTCAGCGACCACGGCATCGGCATCAGTCCCGACGACCAGGAGCGCATCTTCGAGCGGTTCTTCCGCGTCTCGTACTCGCGCAGCCGGGACAACGGCGGCACTGGTCTGGGGCTGTCGATCGTCAAGCACGTCGCGCTGGCGCACGGCGGCACCATCAGTGTCTGGAGCAAGCCCGGCGAAGGCTCCACCTTCACCCTCCGTCTGCCCTCACACCGTCCCACGCACGACCCGACAACCGTTCAGGAGCCCACGTGACGCGAGTGTTGATCATCGAGGACGAGGCGTCCTACCGCGAGGCCACCGCCTACATGCTGCGCCGCGAGGGCTTCGAGGTGGCGGAAGCGGCTGACGGGGCCGGCGGGCTGGCCGAGTACGACCGCACCGGCGCCGATGTCGTGCTGCTCGACCTCATGATGCCGGGCATGCCGGGCACCGAGGTCTGTCGACACCTGCGGACGCGCGGCAACGTGGCGATCATCATGGTGACCGCCCGGGACTCCGAGGTCGACAAGATCGTCGGGCTCGAACTGGGGGCCGACGACTACGTCACCAAGCCCTTCAGCCACCGCGAACTCGTGGCCCGGATTCGCGCCGTGCTGCGTCGTGGAGGGGACGCGGACGTCTCATCGCCGGTGCTGGAACAGGGAGGCGTCCGGGTGGACGTCGAGCGTCACGAGGTGAGCGTGGACGGAACCTTTGTGCACCTGGCGCTGAAGGAGTTCGACCTGCTCGAGCTGCTGCTCCGCAACGCCGGACGCGTGATGACGCGCGGGCAACTGATCGATCGGGTCTGGGGATCTGACTACGTGGGTGACACCAAGACCCTGGACGTGCACGTGAAGCGCGTCCGCTCGAAGATCGAGAAGGATCCGGCCAACCCGGTCCTGCTCGTCACAGTTCGAGGGCTGGGGTACAAGTTCGAGTTGTGAACCGGACTTGCGGTCGAACGGGTCACGACCCCGGGGCGTCAGCCCTCGGACGCGAAGTCGGGGTTCTCGGAACTGACCACCGGCACGGTCACGGCCACGTCGCCGATGTTGGTGAACGTGAGGACGAGGTGCGCGGTCAGCCCAGCCCTCAGATCGGGGCTGGAGACGGTGATCTTCGCCTCGTCGAGCTTCGACAGTCGCTCCGCCACCACCGGGACGCTGACTGCGCCGAAGGTGAGGGCCTCGCCCTCGGTGGCGTCGATCTTGACGGGGAAGCCGGTGATCCCGGTCAGAGTGTCGGCGGCGCTCCCGACGAGCGCGCCGCTGAGCATGCCCTGCCCCGACCCGTCGGCGATGATGAGGAGGTTGCGGATCTTGACCGTCGGTGCGTCGACGTTCACGCCCACCGCGGGGGTATAGGTCTGGAGAGTGGCGAAGGAGCAGCCGGACAGGCCGAGCGATGCGGCAGCGACGAGGACGGCAGCGGTGCGGGCGACGCGTCCACGGAACAGCGGTGCGGTCATGGGTTCACTCCAGATCTCGTCGACGCCGGTGTCGGCTCCAGTGCTGACAGCGTAGCGAATGGGTGGCGCCGGGGTCACTCCCTGAGTTCTGGATGGAGGTCGCACAGACATCTCACAGGCACAAAGGCGCCGCGTTGTCAAGACTTTCAACCGCTGGCAAAAGCCCTCTGACTAGGCGTGATGCATTCGACTTGGCTTGGACCTTCTGGTAACATAGAACGACGAGAGGGGCTGCACACTATGAGCTTTACAGTCGGCGAAACGGTGGTCTACCCGAATCACGGGGCGGCCGTCATTGAAGACATCGAGACCCGACAGATCAAGGGCGAGGACAAGCTGTATCTGGTCCTCCGCATCATTGGCCAGACCGACCTGATCGTGAGGGTCCCTGCCTGCAATCTTGACCTGGTGGGCGTGCGCGACGTGGTGGACGCCGCAGGGCTTGAGAAGGTCTTCACGGTACTCCGGGCACCACACACCGAGGAGCCGACCAACTGGTCGCGTCGCTACAAGGCGAACCTCGAGAAGTTGCACAGCGGCAATGTCATGAAGGTGGCTGAGGTCGTCCGTGACCTCTGGCGCCGTGAGAAGGAACGCGGCCTGTCCGCCGGCGAGAAGCGCATGCTGGCCAAGGCACGTCAGATCCTCGTGTCCGAACTGGCCCTGGCTGAAAAGGTCGAGGAAGATCGCGCCGAGGTTCTGCTCGACGAGGTTCTCGCCTCCTGACCCGCGCGGTCACCACGGAGGTACACAACACCGTCGTATGCTGTCGAACATGCCCGAGCCCGTCGTTGCCGTAGTGGTAGCGGCGGGTTCTGGCGTCCGCATGGGGGGTTCAGGCCCCAAGGCACTGCGTGAACTCGAGGGGAAGGCGCTCGTCGCCCTCTCGGTTGAAGCACTCGCGGCCGGCGGATGCACCCATGCCGTCGTCGTCGTGGCCCGGGACGTCCGGGGCGGGTTCCCCCCCGCGCTCGCCGGGGCCCCCATCCCGGTTCACATCGTGCACGGCGGTCCGCGTCGTCAGGACTCGGTCTACAACGGTCTGGACGAGATCTCACGGCACCCCGACATGGATGGGTGCAAGGTCGTGCTCGTGCACGATGCCGTGCGTCCACTGGTGCCCGCCGAGGTGGTCGCCGAAGTCATCCGCACCGTTCGCGCAGGCGCCAAGGCGGTCGTCCCCACCATCCCCATGGCCGATTCGATCCGCATGCTCGTGGACGGCAAGTCGAAGATGGTCGACCGGGCGTCATTGCGCGCCGTCCAGACACCGCAGGGTTTCGACCGCGCGACCCTGCTCGAAGCTCACCACTACCTCACTGATCAGGGTCTCGACGTCACCGACGACGCGTCCGCCTGTGAGTTGATGGGTCACACGGTCGAGTTGGTCGCCGGTTCCCGCGACGCCATGAAGATCACCGAGCCGCTCGACATGATGCTGGCCCAGACCCTGCTCAAGCTGTGGCGCCACGGGCGGAAGGTGCGGTGATCCTCCGCACCGGCATCGGGGTCGACGTCCATCGGCTCCAGGCCGGGACGCCCATGTTCTGCGCCGGGCTCTCCTTCCCCGACGAGCCGGCAGGATTGGCGGGTCACTCCGATGGTGACGTCGCTGCCCACGCCCTGTGCGATGCCCTGCTGTCGGCCGCCGGGCTGGGCGATCTCGGATCCAACTTCGGCACGTCGCGTCCCGAGTGGGCCGGCGCGTCCGGCGTGGCCTTCGTCACCGAAGTGGGACGCCTCGTGCGCGAGGCGGGCTTCGAGATCTGCAATGCGGCGGTCCAGGTGGTCGGCAATCGTCCGAGACTGGCCGGACGCAGGGTCGAGGCCGAGACCGTCCTGTCGAGTGCACTCGGGGCGCCTGTCAGCGTCGCAGGCACGACCACGGACGGTCTGGGTTTCATGGGCTCGGGCGACGGGTTGTCGGCCATGGCCACCGCGCTCGTCATGCGTCCCTGATCCTGCGCTCGTCGCTCGTTGCGTGCGTCTGCAGCGGAAACGGCCGTCCCCGGGCTCGTTGACCGGATGTTTCCCTGCCTGATCGGCGGAACCGGACGCTTCCTGCAGCCGGCGTCCGCGCACCTTCGCCAGCTGCGGCGCGGTGCCGCGCCCGCCAGCGTGAACACACCTACGGTTTTCCTTGGATAGGCCTTGCAGTCGATACCGAAGCATGACACTATTCACAAGGGTGCATATCAAGGACGCTTATATGCACAAAAGTGCACACAGTCAGTGTGCGCCATCCCCCAAGGACCTAGGGAGCACTAGATGCCACATCTCGGAGTCCTCCTGGCACCGTTGCTGTTGCCACTGGACAACTTCATCATGCGATGGATCACGTGGTTCGCCACGCACTTCATCGGCCTGTTCAACGCTTCGGCCGACAGCTTCAAGGGCTTGGTCACGGGAATCCTTCCCCTGCTCATCGTCCTGCTGACCGCCATGTACGCCATCACCACCTGGATCGGCGAAGATCGGGTCACCCGCGCTGCGCAGTGGGCCGGCAAGTACGCCCTCACCCGCTACACGATCATGCCGATCATCGCCGTGATCGTGCTGACCAACCCCATGGCCTACTCCTTCGGACGCTTCCTGCCCGAGAAGTACAAGCCGGCCTTCTACGACTCCGCGGTGTCGTTCGTGCACCCGGTGACCGCGTTCTTCCCCCATGCCAACGCAGGTGAGATCTTCGTCTGGGCAGGCGTCTCGGCGGGTGTGCTGGCCGTGGACAAGGGGGCCTATGCCACTCTCGCAGCCCTGTACTTCATCGTCGGCATCGTCGTGATCCTCATCAGGGGCGTCGTGACGCAATACATCACCACGCTGTTGATCGCCCGTGGCGGTCACCAGGACACCTTCAAGAAGTTCGACGACGACTACGCCGCAGGTCACCTGCAGGGGGTTGAGTGATCATGGCATACCGCACAATCAAGATCGTCAAGGGACGCGGCGGCTGGGGCGATGGCCTCATCCTGACGCCCACGGATGAGAACAACATCGTCCTCTCGGTGACGAACGGTGGCATCCATCCGGTCGCCGCCAAGATCGCCGAACTCTCCGGGGCCACGGCCGTCGACGGCTTCACGACCCACTGCGAGGACTCCAAGGTCCTGGCTGCCGTCATCAACTGCGGTGGCACCGCCCGGATCGGGGTCTACCCCAAGAAGCGGATTCCCACGGTCGACGTCTACCCGGGGGAGCCCAGCGGCCCGTTGGCGCAGTTCATCACGTCCGACATCTTCGTGTCGGCCGTCACCCCCAACGAGGTCTCCCTCGCGGCCGGCGACGACCTGGGAGCCGAGGCCCCCATCGTCAACGACTCGTCCGCGACCGCTCCCACGGCTGCTGAGGCCGCGGCTGAGGCCTCCGCGAAGAAGGCTGCAGCAGCCGCTGCCGCCGGTGGAGGGTTCTCCGGTTTCGTCGTCAAGTTCGGCGGCTGGATCGGCTACTTCATCAACACGCTGCTGTCGTCGGGCCGTCAGGCGCTCCAGCTGGTCATGCAGACGATCATCCCGTTCATGGCGTACGTCTCGTTGCTGATCGGCATCGTGACCTACACCGGCGTCTCGGAGTGGATCGCCAAGGGCGTCTCGCCGCTGGTCGACAACCCGCTCGGCCTGATCCTGCTCGGCATCATCACCGCGATCCCCGTGTTGTCGCCCATCCTCGGGCCGGGAGCTGCCATCGCGCAGGTCGTCGGCGTCCTCATGGGTACGCAGATCGCCCAGGGAACGTTGCCCGTCCAGTACGCGCTTCCCACCCTGTTCGCCATCAACGGCCAGGTCGGTTGTGACTTTGTTCCCGTGGGATTGTCCCTCGGGGAGGCCAAGCCTGAGACGATCGCTGTAGGTGTGCCGGCCGTGCTGTTCTCGCGCCTGATCACCTCACCCATCGCCGTCATCATCGCCTACTTAGCCAGCTTCCTCATCTAGTCGGCGACTCACCACTCAGGAGAAAACCATGGGATCCACGATTTGGTCCGCAGCCCTCACCCTCATCGGCGAGGACGCCGGGATGATGCTTGAAGGCGGCGTCATCATCTTGTTCGGCGAGCCTGTCCCGAGCGCACTGGCCGACATCAGCCTCGTGCATGCGGGGGCCGAAGGGCTGGCCCGCGAGATCAAGCCCGGGGATCTGTTCCAGCTCGGCACGGCCGTCTTCACCATCGATGAGGTGGGGGAGCGGGCACAGGCCAACCTTGCCGAGCTGGGACATGCCGTGGTGTATGTCAATCAACCCGGGCAGAACCTCCTGCCCGGTGCGATCAAGGCCACCGGCGGCGCAATCCCCACCCCCGCCGTCGGTGACACGGTCGCCTTCGCCGAAGCGGACTGACCCCTCGTGGGGTGGGAGTTCGCGGCCTACCTGGTCGCAGCGATGCTGCTGGGGTTGGTCCTGGCCTACTTCCAGCAGCGTCACTACTCCGGAGAGATCGGTCGGCTCGCGCTGGCGAACAACAGCCCCAGCAAGTCGTTGGTCTCCGGACGCAGCAAGGGCCGTGTGAGGGGCGCGGTCGTCATCCTCGTCGTCGACCGGACGACCCGCAAGATCGTCGCGGCGCGCACGATGACCGGCGCCACCAGCTTCGCCCGATTCAAGGACGCCCCCGAACTCCTCGGGTCTGTCCAGGGCGTCGCCGAACGTGCGAGTTCGAAGAAGGTCGCCGAGGCGGCCGCTGAAGCCATCGCGCAACTCAAGGTGCGCAGCAGTTGATACTGCGCCGTCTTTCTGAGGAGCGCAGTAGTTGATCACAGACGTCGAGTCACATCCCGGCGCCTCCACTGAGAAGAAGAACTCGAAAGGACCAGCAATGGGATACACCGCCCGTCTCGCAGCTCGTGAGAAGGAACTCGGCCGACCGGTTCGCGTCGGCATCATCGGGGCAGGACAGATGGGCTCCGGCCTCGTCGCCCAGGTTCACCGCGCCGTCGGCATGGACGTCGTCGCGGTCGCCGACATCGCGATCGAACGCGCAGAGACCGCGCTGAAGAATGCCGGACGCGCCGACGTCGTCGTGGAGAACGACATCGCCAAGGCGAGCGCTCTGATCGAAGAGGGCAAGGCTGTCGCCCTCACCGATGGTCTGCAGGTGCCCAACCTGCCAGTCGACATCGTGCTCGAGGTGTCGGGCATGCCCGACATCGCGGCACAGATCGCCTGGTCGAGCCTGATGGCCAAGAAGGATGTCGCCCTGATGACGGTCGAGGCCGACATCACCGTCGGACTGTTGCTGTCGACCGTGGCCAACGCCGGCAACAACGTCTACACGATCTGTCGTGGCGACGAGCCGGTCGAGTGCGTGAAGCTCGTGGAGTACGCCGAGGATCTCGGCCTGAAGGTCGTCGTGGCCGGCAAGGGCAAGAACAACCCCAATCGTCCGACCGACACTCCCGACGACATCATGGCCGAGGCGCTCGCCAAGGGCATGAACCCCAAGATGCTCTGCTCGTTCACCGACGGCACGAAGACCCAGCTCGAGATGGCCGCCCTGGCCAACGCGACCGGCTTCAAGGTCGAGGTTCCCGGCATGCACGGCATCGCCTGTGACGTCGACGGTCTCCAGGCCGCCATGCAGCCCACCGCCACCGGCGGCATCGTCGAAGGCACGGCGCCCATCGTCGAGTACGTGACCGGTAACGTCGCGCCCGGCGTCTTCGTCGTCGTCGAGTCCGAGAACGAGGTCGTCACGCACGAACTCGAATACCTCAAGATGGGCAAGGGCCCCTACTTCGCCATCTACCGCCCGTTCCACCTGGCGTCCATCGAGGCGTCGCTGTCGATCGGCGAGGCGATCCTCGATCGTCAGGCTAGCTTCCAGTCGAAGTACTGGACGGCCGAGGTGACCGCCAAGTCGAAGTCCGACCTGACGGCAGGCCTCAAGCTTGAAGGCATCGGCGGCCACCACGTCCATGGATGGACGCTGGACGCCGGCGACGCCCGCAACCTGAACGCCATCCCGATCGGTCTGGTCGCCGGGTGCACGCTGAAGCGCGACATCCCCGCCGGGACGATCCTCACCTACGACGACGTCGAGGTCGACGAGACGCGTCCCTTGGTGGCCATGCGCCGCCTGCAGGACGCCCTCATCGCCAACGGGACGCTCTAGGAAGGTTCGCACCCCCTGCGCAGGGTGACGTCCCGGGCCCCTAACATGGGTCCGGGACACCACCCGGGGGACCGACAAGGGGGACGCCGTGCCTGCCAGCCGCTCACGCAGCCTCCTGATCGACGCTGCCCGCCTCTACTACGTGGATGGGCTCGGGCAGGGCGAGATCTCCCGCCGTTTGGGTGTCTCGCGGTCGAACGTGTCGCGCATCCTCGCGGCGGCGCGTGAGCAGGGCATCGTCGAGGTACGGATTCACGACGACAATCGCGAGACCCGCCGCGTCCCCGAACTTGAACTGGCACTCGTCGAGCGCTTCGGCATTCGTGACGTCCACGTGGGTGGGGTGGCGTCCGGCATCACCCCGCTCGACCAGGTGACCCAACTCGCTGCCCGCATCTTCGAGGAACGGGCGGTGGACGCCACCCGCATCGGACTCAGTTGGGGCGCCACCATCGCACACTTCGTGGACGAACTGCAGCCGCAGACGGCCAAGCGGGTGCTCGAGGTCATGCCGCTCGTCGGTGGGCTGCCCACCGGTGAGACCGGACGAGCCGGCAATCTCTCGATCCTCACGCTCGCCCGCAAGGTCGGCGCGTCGCCCCGGTGGATGCAGGCGCCGGCGGTGGTCGAGTCGAAACTGACGCACGACGCGATGATGCACGAGTCGAGCATCGTCGATTCACTCGAGTACGCCGCCAATTGCGACCTTGCCTTCGTCGGTATCGGATCATTCGGCATCCACAACTCACGGCGCGTGATCGCGGCCATGCGGTTGAGCGCGGCCGAGGAGGCAGAGCTCATGGCCGATGAGCCGGTCGGTGACATCTGTGGACGCTTCTACGACGTCCAGGGGCGGGTGCTCGGACCGCCGACGTCCGAGCGGGTCATCGGACTGACCATGGAACAACTGGCGGGCATCGAGACACTGGTCGGCATGGCGTCCGGCAAGGAGAAGGCGCCCGGCGTCGCCGGCGCCCTCAGGACAGGTGTCCTGGACGTGCTCGTGATCGACGAGGCACTGGCCCATGCGGTCCTGACAGAGGTCGGGTAGCGTCGCCGATCGCGCGTGTGCACATATTCCCAGGCGCAGGCATTCCACTTTTCAGCGTAAGTGCGGCACAATGGACACATGCAGTGACGTCATGTGCACGAATGTGAACTACGTCCAGCACAGACCACCCCAGACAGACCCGATCCCCAGGAGCCATCATGCCTTCACGCACCACCACTGTCGCTGCACCGGAGGGCCTGCATGCGCGCCCCGCGTCCGAGTTCGTGAAGGCGGCCAAGGCAACCGGCCTGAAGGTCACGATCAGCAAGGATGACGGGCCTGCGGTTGACGCCACGTCGATCCTGTCCGTGATGGGACTGGGGGCCGGCCAGGGTGCGACTGTCACGTTGACCGCAGAGGGCGACGATGCGGACGCCAAGCTCGATGCGCTGGTCGACCTGGTCTCCCACGTCGAATGAGCCGCCACCTGCGCGAACTTCGGGGCGTGGGCGTCGGATCCCGCGGCGCGGTCGGGCCCGCGGTGCGTGTGAACCCGGCCCCCGGCGTGCCTGCCGACGAGCCCCGGCCGGCGTCCGCCGACGACCGTGCCCGTGATGTCGCACGCCTTGAGGCGGCGCTGACGTCGGTCACGCGTGATCTCGACGCTGCAGCGGCCCTGCACGAAGGCGAGACCCTCGGGGACGTCCTGCTCGCGACGTCCCAGATGGCTGAGGACCCCGCCCTGTTGTCGGAGTCGATCGCCCTCGTCGAGGCCGGCATGGGTCCGGCCCACGCGATCACGCAGGTCGCGGGGCAGTTCGCCGACCTCTTCGTCGCAGCCGGTGGCTACCTGGCCGAGCGCGTCAGTGACCTGAACTCCGTCCGCGACAGGGTGGTCGCCCGACTGACCGGCCAGCCGGATCCCGGCCTGACCGACTTGGCCGAGCCCGCCGTACTCATCGCCCATGATCTGACGCCCGCCGACACGTCCACCCTCGACCTGGCGAAGATCCTCGCCATCTGCACCGAGGCGGGCGGCCCGACCGCGCACACGGCCATCATCGCCCGGCAACTGGGACTACCGTGCGTCGTGCAGGTCGCAGGTCTGATGGAGATCCCCGAGGGGACGCTGCTGGCCGTCGAGTCGTCCAGCGGCACGGTCACGATCGAACCCGACATCAGCGTCCAGGCTCGGATCAGCGAGCGCGCGGCGCGCAACACCATCTTCGATGCCGACCTCGAGCCCGCGACAACGTCCGACGGGCATCGCATCCCACTCCTCGCGAACGTGGGCACCGTCGCTGACGGGCTGTCGGCGGGAGTGGCGGCGGTCGAGGGGGTGGGGTTGTTGCGCACCGAGGTGCTGTTCCTGGGCGCGAGCCTCGAACCGAGCATCGAAGTGCAGGCGTCCGCGTACGCCGAAGTGCTGCAGGCCTTCGTCGGACGAAAGGTGGTCGTCCGCACCCTGGACGCCGGCGCCGACAAGCCCCTGGCCTTCGCCACGATGCCCGGTGAGGAGAACCCCGCACTGGGCGTCCGCGGCTACCGGCTCGTCCGGACCCTGCCCAATCTCATCGCCAACCAACTCGAGGCCCTCGGACGCGCGTCCGCCGCCGTGCCCGGCACCGAGCTGTGGGTCATGGCACCGATGATTGCGACCCTTCAGGAGGCGGCCGACTTCGCTGCCCTGGCGCGGGGGGCGGGCCTCGACAAGGTGGGCGTCATGATCGAGGTGCCTTCGGCGGCACTGCGGGCGTCCCAGTTGCTGGAGGTCGTCGACTTCGTGTCGCTCGGCACCAACGATCTGGGGCAGTACACGATGGCGGCCGACCGGATGGCCGGCGAATTGTCCGACATCCTCGACATGTGGCAGCCCGCGGTGCTCGACCTCGTCGCGATGACCGCGTCGGCGGGGATTGCATCCGGACGTCCGGTGGGAGTGTGCGGCGAGTCGGCGTCCGACCCGCTGATGGCGCTCGTGCTCACGGGACTGGGTGTGACGAGCCTCTCGATGTCGACCTCGGCGCTGGGTGAGGTTCGCTACGCGTTGCGTCACACGAGCCTCGACACCTGTCAGGCGATGGCGCGGGCCGCCTTGGCGGCCGGCTCACCGACCGAGGCGAGGGACGCGGCAGCCGCACTCCTCAGCGACGACCTCGGGCACATGCTCGACCTCTGACGCACCACTCAACACGAAAACCGGCCTCCCCTCGTGACGAGGGGAGGCCGGTCTCGTGTTGTCAGAGTTCGAGGCCCGGGTACAGCGGATTGGCGTCCAGGATCTCGGCCGCCGCAGCTTTGACCCGGTCGGCGACGCCGTCCGCCAAGGTGTACTTCGCCTTGCCCGGCGTCCCCTGGGCGGTGGTGACGGGGGTCGTGTTCGACAGGACGTCCACGATCAGCCCGGCGACCGCGTCGAACTCGGACGCGCCGAATCCGCGGCTGGTGAGCGCCGGCGTGCCGATCCGGACGCCCGAGGTGTACCAGGCGCCGTTCGGGTCGGCGGGCACCGAATTGCGGTTGGTGACGATGCCCGAGTCGAGCAGGGCCGACTCGGCCTGGCGTCCGGTGAGGCCGAACGACGTGGTGTCGATGAGCACGAGGTGGTTGTCGGTGCCCCCGGTGACCAGCTTGGCGCCACGCGACAGGAGGCCCTCGGCGAGGGTCTTGGCGTTGTCGGCGACCTGCTGGGCATAAGTCCGGAAGGCGTCGGTGCGTGCCTCGGCGAGTGCGACGGCCTTGGCGGCCATCATGTGTGCCAGCGGACCGCCCAGCACCATCGGGCAGCCACGATCGACGGCGGACGCGTACTCGGCGGTCGCGAGCACCATGCCACCACGCGGGCCGCGCAGCGACTTGTGCGTGGTGGTGGTGACGATGTGGGCGTGGGGAACCGGGTCCTCCTCGCCGGTGAAGACCTTGCCGGCCACGAGGCCGGCGAAGTGGGCCATGTCGACCATCAGCGTCGCGCCCACGGAGTCGGCGATCTCGCGCATCGTGGCGAAGTTCACGCGGCGGGGATAGGCCGAGTAGCCGGCGATGAGGATGAGCGGCTTGAACTCGGCGACGTCGGCGGCGAGCAAGTCGTAGTCGATGAGCTGCGTCTCGGGGTTCGTGCCGTAGGAGCGCTGGTGGAACATCTTGCCCGAGATGTTGTGGCGGAAGCCGTGGGTCAGGTGACCGCCGGCGTCCAGGCTCATCCCCATGACGCGCTGCTCGCCGAAGGTGTGGCGCAGTGTCTCCCAGTCGGCCTCCGTGAGGTCGTTGACGGTCTTGGCGCCCAGCCTGGCCAGCGCGGGGGATTCGACGCGGTGCGCGAGGATCGACCAGTAGGCCACGAGGTTGGCGTCGATGCCCGAGTGGGGCTGCACGTAGGCGTACTCGGCGCCGAACAGTTCGCGGGCGTGCTCGGCGGCGACCGACTCGACGGTGTCGACGTTCTGGCACCCGGCGTAGAAGCGGTGCCCCACCGTGCCCTCGGCGTACTTGTCGCTGAACCAGGTGCCCATGGTCATCAGCACCGGCAGGCTGGCGTAGTTCTCGGACGCGATGAGCTTCAGCGAGTTCCGCTGATCGGTCAACTCCTGGCGGGTGGCTGCGGCGATGCGCGGCTCGACGGACTCGATCACGCCCAGCATGGTCTGGTAGGCGCTGCTGGCTTGTGCGGCGACGTCGGTCACAGGTGCTCCTTGCGAATCGATGGGGTTCACGAACAAATCTACCGGTGCGCACTGGCCGGGGTCGCATCGTCCCGCCGTCGGTAGCCTCGGTGTGCAGTTGGCGCTGGTAGACCAACGGAGATTGCGCACCTCACGGGCGGTTCGACCTTGGCGGAGTTGTCCACAGATCTGGGCGACCCCCTGTAGCTGCGATGGTCTTGGCGGCGAGGCTGGTCGGGTGATCCCCAGAACGAACCCTTCTGCCGCCCTGATCCGGCTCGCGGAGGCGCAGGCCGGCGTCCTCACGACCGAGCAGGCGGACGCCCTCGGTTTCCACGAGACCCAGGTTCGAAGGGTGGTCGGCGAGGGCCGGTGGCAACGGCTGATGCGCGGCGTCTACTTCACTCATGACACGCCTCCTCCGTGGCTCGCGCTTGCCTGGGCTGGAGCGCTGACGGGTGGTGATCGAGCGGTTCTGAGCCTTGAGTCGGCAGCCCACCTGATTGGCTTTGCGCCTGAGCCGGGCGAGATCGACATCCACGTGCCGGCGACGTCGGGCCATCGGTCCACTGGAAGCTGGCGCTTCCACCGGCTGGACGAGGTGCCCCGGGGCTCGGGGATGCCGACGCGGACCATGCCGACGCGCACGGTCCTCGACCTTTGCCGACGTCATCCGGATCTGCAGGTGCACTGGGTCACCGAGGCCGTCGGCGGCCGCCACACGACGATCGCGAAGCTTCGACGGGAACTTGGCACCTTCTATCGGTTCCCGCACCGTGCGACGATGGAGCTCCTGCTGGCTGATGTCGGCATGGGGGCACACAGTCCGCTGGAGGTGATCTATCTGCGGGATGTCGAGCGCGCTCACGGACTGCCCTCCGGCCATCGTCAGGCCCGCCGCGGCGCAGGGCTGTCGGACGTCTACTACGACGAGGGGCTCGTGGTCGAGCTCGACGGCAGGCGGGGCCACGAGGGGCGTGGGCGCTTCCGGGACATGCAGCGGGACAACTTCCACATGCGCCGGGGAACACCGACTCTCCGCTACGGATGGGATGAGTGCACCCACAGTCCGTGCCTCGTGGCGAGAGAGGTGTCGTCGACCTTGATCAGCCTCGGCTCTCCTCACTTACCCCAGACGTGCCGCAGCTGCCGAGCCCTCGCAGCATGACGTCGATCCACTGGGTGCAGTTACCGTTGGCGTACCAGCGATAACTGCACACCCTAGACGGCGCGGGTCCGCCAGGCGTAGGTCAGGTACGGAATCTCGAGGACACCGCGTCCGACGAGGTCGGCGTGGGTGGCCAACAGGTGATTCCAGTGCCCGATCCGCTCGTCCCGTTGCGCGGGGGTCGCGGTGATCCACGATGAGCGGCTGCGCTGCTCGCCGAGGTAGTCCGCAACTCGAACGGAGCGCGTCCACGTGTGCCGGAGTTCCTCGACCGGCTCGAACGGAGACAGCGGGAATCGTGCGTCCACCAGGCGTCCCCGCGGTGCGAGGTCGAGCGAGTCGAACTCCGGGAGCCACGAGGCCCTCGACGGGTCCTCCTCGTTCCAGGCGGCGGCCAGCGTCCCACCCGGACGCAGCACCCTCGCGATCTCGGCACTCGCGCGGTCGGCGTCCATCCAGTGCCACGCCTGGCCGATGACGACCGCGTCGACCGACGCGTCCAGGAGGTCGATCTGCTCGGCTGCACCCTGCATCGCGCAGACCTCGGGGTGGCGTGATCGCAGCAGCGCCAGCATGCTCGCGTCCGGTTCGATCGCAATCACGTCGAGCCCACGGGCGACCAACGAGTCGGTCAGTTTGCCGGTGCCGGCGCCGAGATCGAGCACGGTTCGTGGCGCCCCCGGGAGCAGCCAGTCGACCACCGCGTCCGGATAGGCCGGGCGGTAGGCGTCGTAGGCCTCGGCCGCGGCCCCGAACGACGACGCACGGACGGAATCGGGTGCGACGTCAGCCACGACAGCGCGAAATCTCGTAGAGCGCGATGGACGCTGCGACCCCCGCGTTGAGGCTCTCGACCTTGGACGCGATCGGGATCGACACGAGGTGGTCGCAGTGTTCGCGCACCAGTCGCGCCAACCCGTCGCCCTCGGATCCCACCACGACGACCATCGGGCCGTCCACCCCGGGGATGCCGGCGATGTCGGTGTCACCTTCACCTGCCAATCCCACGATGGTGAAGCCCGCCTTCGAGTACGACTCGAGCGCACGATTCAGATTGGTGGCACGGGCCACCGGGATGCGCGCGGCCGCGCCTGCGGACGTCTTCCAGGCCGACGCCGTCATGCCGGCCGAGCGCCTCTCGGGGATGATCACGCCGTGTGCCCCGAAGGCCGCCGCAGAACGGATGATGGCGCCGAGGTTCCGCGGGTCCTGGATCGAGTCCAGCGCGACGACGAGTGCCTCCGTGTCGGATTCCAGCGCAGCCGCCAACAGGTCATCGGGGTGGGCGTATTCATAGGCCGGGAGCTGGATCGCCACGCCCTGGTGGACGGCGTCGTGGGTCAGCCTGTCCATCTCGCGACGAGTGACCAGCAGCATCGGCATCGAGCGCTCGGCCGCCAGTTTCAGGATCTCCCGCAGCCGGTCGTCCCGCTCGGCACCCTCGGCCACGTAGGCGGCCTTCACCGGCAGCCCCGCCGTCAGGGCCTCCAGCACGGGATTGCGTCCGATGACCCACTCGGGGCCGGTCCCCGGACGTCCGGAGCGCTGCTGCGGCTCGCGCCGCTGCGTCGGACGCGAACCGTCCTGCGACTGCTGCGCCTTGTGTGCCTTGTGGTACGTACGGTCCTCGGCCTTGGGGGTCGGTCCACGTCCCTCAAGGCCACGCTTGTTGCGTCCGCCCGAGCCGGCCGTGCGTCCCTTGCCCTTCGTGGTCGCGCCACGTCGCGTCGAGTTTCCAGCCATCAGTGGGTGCCCTCCAGGCTCCAGCGCGGTCCGCCGGGTGTGTCAGTGATCGTGAGTCCCAGCTCGGCGAGCCGGTCTCGAATGCTGTCTGCGGCGGCCCAGTCCTTGCGGGCGCGCGCCTCGCCGCGTTGGTCGAGAAGTGCCCTGACGAGCCCGTCCACCACCGGGCGCAGGTGTTCGTCGCCCTTCGCGGACGCCCACACCTCGTCGTCGGCGTCCAGTCCGAGGACGCGCAGCATCGCCACGACGGACGCCAGCGTCCGGGCCACGGCGTCGATGTCGCCGGCGTCAAGCGCGCGATTGCCCTCGCTGACGCCCCTGTAGAGGGTGGCCACGGCACCGGGGGTGCCGAGATCGTCGTCCATGGACGTCCGGAACGCGTCAGGAACGTCCACGATGTCGACGGTCCCCACCACCTCGGACGCCCGCCGGACGAACGTGTCGATCCTCGACAGGGACGCAGTGGCCTCGACGAGGCTGGTGTCGCTGAACTCGATGGCGCTGCGATAGTGCGGGGCCATCAGGTAGAACCGCACCGCGCGCGCGGGGTAGGCCTTCGTGACTTCGCTGACCAGTGCGCCGTTGCCGAGCGACTTGCTCATCTTCTCGCCCGCCGCGGTCACCCAGGCGTTGTGCATCCAGTACTGCGCGAACGGACGCCCCGCAGCACTCGACTGGGCCAGTTCGTTCTCGTGGTGGGGGAAGCGAAGGTCGAGGCCGCCGCCGTGGATGTCGAAGGCGTCCCCGAGGTACTTGCCGGCCATCGCCGAGCACTCGATGTGCCACCCCGGACGTCCGCGGCCCCAGGGCGACGGCCACGACGCCGTGATCGGCTCGTCGGCCTTGTGGCCCTTCCAGAGGGCGAAGTCGCGTGGGTCGCGCTTGCCACGGGGGTCGGCGTCCGCGGCGGGTTCCATGTCGGCGATGGCCTGGTGGCTGAGCCTGCCGTAGGAGGGCCAGCTCTGGACGTCGAAGTACACGTCACCCGAACCATCGGACGCCGGGTACGCGTGCCCACGCTCAACGAGCGTCCCGATGAGTTCGACCATTTCGGGGATGTGACCCGTCGCGCGCGGCTCGTAGGTTGGCATGAGGCAGCCGAGCGCCGCGTAGGCGTCGTGCAGTTCACGTTCGAAGCGGTAGGCGTGCGCGAACCACTCCACGCCGGCCTCGGCCGACTTCGACAGGATCTTGTCGTCGATGTCGGTGACGTTCGCGACGACCGTCACCTCGTAGCCGGACGCCGTCAACCAGCGTCGAAGGACGTCGAAGACAACCTCCTTGCGAATGTGACCGATGTGCGGGGCGCTCTGCACGGTGAGCCCACAGTGGTAGATCGACACCTTGCCAGGGACGAGCGGCACGAGGTCGCGCGTCCTGCCGGTCAGGGAGTCGTGGAGTCTGAAGGTCACCCGGGCAGTCTACCGGGGCGTCGCCGCGCGACTCACCGCCCGACGGGGCCGTCCGCGAGCCGGGTCGTCACAGGTCAGTGGCCGCTTTCGCTCGAAGCGCCGCGATGTCGAGCACGGACGCCTGACTCAGGTCGACGTCCTCCGCGTCGTCCTCCCAGGGGTCGTAGGGCGGGGCCTCGTCGTCCTCACCCGCGACGCCCAACGACGGATCGTACGGGTTGACCAGCGGACGCTCACCCTCCGACAGCTGCACGAGGGCGCTCTCGGCGAGGGCCTCGTCGGGCAGGTCCTTGAGGATCTCGTCGATGTAGCGCTGGGCGGCCTCGACGATCGGCACCTCGCGGAACTCGCGTTGCCCCGCGTACCAGCGGTAGTCGAGCACCTCGTGGAAGAACTGCGCGCCATCACGCTTGCCACGCAACTCGTGGGGGATGGCGTTGACGACGGGTTCGAAAGTCTGCAGCAGCCACTGGTGCGCCACCACGGCCTCGTCGACGTGTTGCTGATTGGTGCGGGCGCGGAAGGTGTCGAGGTCGTTCAGCAGGCGCCGCGCCTGATTCTCCTCGGTGTCGAGTCCGGTGAGGCGCATGAGGCGGCGGGAGTGGTGGCCCGCGTCCACGACCTTGGGCTGGATCCTGATCTGGTCACCCTCGGCCGAGGTGGCGATGTCGAGTTCGGCCACGTCGAACCCGAGCGCGTTGAGGCGGCGGACGCGCGACTCGATGCGGTGCAGTTCCGATCCTGCGAACTCCTCGGCGCCGGTCAACTCGCCCCACAGCTCGCGGTAACGGTTCTCGATGACGTCGACGAGCACCACCGGGTCGAGGGCCTCGTCGAGCAGGCCGCCTGCCTCAAGATCGCAGAACTCGCCGAACAGATTGGTGCGGGCGATCTGCAGGTCGTGCTCGCGCTGCCCGGTCGTCAGGGCGTCGTGGAGTTCGCCGGTCTCGGCGTCCACCAGGTAGGCGGCGAAAGCGCCGGCGTCCCGGCGGAAGAGGACGTTCGACAACGACACATCCCCCCACAGGAAGCCCAGCAGGTGGAGTCGCGCCAGGAGCACGACGAGCGCATCCAGCAGGCGCATCACCGTGTCCTTGCGGACGCCGGAACTGAACAGCGACCGGTACGGCAGGGAGAACTGCAGGTGCCGGGTGATGAGCACCGGATCGAGGAGTTCACCGGTTGCGCTGACGCGTCCGCTGACGACACCGATGGGTTCGACGGACGGGGTGTCGAGGCGCATCAGATCGTGGAGCATCCGGTACTCGTGGATGGCGAGGTGTTCGATGACTTCCTTCGCCGCGTAGACCGAGTCGCCGACCTTGATGAACCGGACGACGTGTCTGGAGATGCCTCGTGGGAGGGCGACCAGGTGCTCGTGGGGCCATTCGGCGAGGGGCACGTTCCATGGCAGGGGGATCAGCCTGGCGTCCGGCTGCGCTGACAGGAATCGGGGCACCCGCCAAGTCTGACAGAACGGACGCAGGATCGGAACGACAAGCCCATTCACAGGGCCGAAGCCCGATCAGAGGGCCCGGTCGAGGCCCGCCTTGAGGTCGGCCACGAGGTCGTCGCGTCCCTCGATACCGACGGACAACCGCAGCAGCCCGTCGCCGATCCCGGCCGTGGCCAGGGCCTCGCCGGTCATCGACGCGTGGGTCATGGACGCAGGGTGGGCGACGAGCGATTCGGTGCCGCCGAGGGATTCGGCGAGGTCGAAGCACGTCAGACCGGTGACGAGCCGCTCGGCGGCCGCGCGTCCGCCCACGAGGTCGAAGCTGACGAGCGACCCGAAGCCGTCCTGTTGGCGGGCCGCGAGGGCGTGGCCGGGGTGGTCGGGCAGCCCGGGGTAGTGGACGCGGGTGACCGCCGGGTGGCCGACCAGCAGGTCGACGAGGGCGGCGGCGTTCTCCTGGTGGACGCGGAGTCGGGCGTCCAGCGTCCGGAGGCCGCGCAGGGCGAGGTACGAATCGAAGGGGGACGCGGTCAGCCCGAGGACGTTCGCCCACGTCCGCAGTTGCTCGTGGAGGTCGTCGGTCGCGGCGATCGCGGCTCCGGAGACCACGTCGGAGTGGCCGTTGATGAACTTGGTGGCCGAGTGGACGACGATGTCGGCGCCGAACTCGATCGGACGTTGCAGCAACGGCGAACAGAAGGTGTTGTCGACGGCCACGACGGCCCCGGCGGCGTGGGACGCCCCACTCACGGCTGCCAGGTCGGTGATGCGCAGCAGGGGGTTCGACGGGGTCTCCAGCCAGACCAGATCGGCGGCTGTGGCCAGGGCGGGACCCCAGGCGTCCGGGTCGGTGAAGTCGACGAACTCGACGGTGATGTGGCCCCGCTCGGCGAGTCGGGTGAAGAGGCGCCACGTGCCGCCGTAGGCGTCGTGGGCCACGAGGACTCGCGAGCCGACCGGGGCCATGGCCGTCACGACGAGGGTCACGGCCGCTAGCCCGGTGGCCGTGATGGTGCCGCCGGCCCCGCCCTCGAGCGTGGCGAGGGCCTCACCCAGGAGGTCGCGGGTGGGGTTGCCCGACCGCGAGTAGTCGTACGTCCGGGGGGTGCCGAGGCTGGTGAACGTGTAGTTCGTCGACAGGTAGATCGGGGGGACGACGGCCCCCTGGGAGGTGTCGCGTCCCAGACCGGTGCGCAACCCGCGGGTCAGGCGGGAGGGTTGCGGGGGTGTGGCGTCGGTCATGGAATCTCCAGCCTGGAGGGACGGGCGGGTCTTTGGGGCCCCACTCTAGGTCGGACGACCGCGAAAGGCCGCGTCCGTCTCAGGAGCAGCGTCCGAATCAGCGGCCCAGCAGCTCGGCCACGGTGAGCGGCGTGATCTGGGGGGCGTAGAGGCCCATGACCTGGATCGCGGCAGCATGGTTCTCGTCGGTCGACCCTGCGCAGGCGTCCGTGACGATCTCGACGGTGCAGCCGGCGTCCGCGGCGGCGAGGGCGGTCGAGATGACGCAACAGTCGGTGGCCACCCCGGTGAGCACGAGGTGGGCCTGATCCCCGGTGATCGCAGCGAGCGCGGGTCCCCACTTGCCGAAAGTCGAGACGTCCACGGTGGGACGCACCGCCCACGGGCGAGCGGCGTCCACGAGGTCGAAGTTGGGGTCGTCATCGGGGCGGTCGGCGAACGTCCACTTGTCGAAGTAGGCGCGCCATGAGCCGGTCCGATCGGTTCCGGGGATCCAGCGTGTCACCAGCACCCGGTCACCGAAGTGGTCGACGAGGCGGTTGATCGGGTCGATGATGGACGCGAACGTCGGCGCGCACCACTCGGACGCAGGGTCGGCGAAGATCCGCTGGGGATCGACGATGACGAGCCACGGGCTGGTCACCGCCCCGCCTCCACCTGCGCGTAGGTGCCTTCCTCCTGCCGGCGGATGCGGCCGCGACGCGCGACCAACGTCACGAGGAAGCTCAGGACGAGGGACAGCAGGACGCCGAGATTGGCGTATGCCCAGGTGCCGTCGCGTCCACCGAGTCCCAGGGGGCCGAGCAGGTAACCCTGCCAGTTCATGAACGACGTCGATTCGTCCCAGTTGAACGTGTTGATGACCAGGCCCCAACCGATGACGGTGGCGCCGATCATCGTGGCGATGGAGACCCAGTCGAAGGCCCCGTAGCGTCCGGTCGCGTCGAAGAGCGCGACCTCGTCGTAGTCGCGCTTGCGGGTGAGGATGTCGGCGATGAGGATGCCCGCCCAACTCGCCAGGGGGACGCCCAGGGTGATGAGGAACGACTGGAACGGGTTGAGGAACGAGGTCGCGAAGAAGACGACGTAGATCGTGCCGGCGGTCAGGATGATGCCGTCGATGAAGGCGGCCGACCAGCGGGGGATCCTGAACCCGAGGCTGAGGAGGGTGAGGCCTGAGGAGTAGATGCCGAGCACGGCCCCCGAGACGAGGGCCAGGACTGCGGTGATGAGGAAGGGGATCAGCACCCAGATGGGGAGGAGGGTGGCGAGGGTTCCGATCGGATCGTTCTGGATGCCGTTGAAG
This sequence comes from uncultured Propionibacteriaceae bacterium, assembly GCA_937988865.1. Classification (GTDB taxonomy): domain Bacteria; phylum Actinomycetota; class Actinomycetes; order Propionibacteriales; family Propionibacteriaceae; genus CALKHV01. The sequence goes on from CALKHV010000142.1 coordinate 24,948, forward strand.
AGATCCTCCGACGACCCTGCCAGCAGCAGGCCGAAGATCACGAGGATCATCGGTGCGACCGATCCACCGAACGTGTTCCAGAAGACGATCTGCCCCCCGGACGCGTCCCTGCGCTGGTAGCGCGACCAGTCTGCGGCGATGTTGATCCAGCCGAGCCCGAACCCGGTCATCACCATGACGAGTGCGCCGGTGACCTGCTGGCCGGTGCCGGACGGCATGGCCGAGACCGTCGCCCAGTCGATGTCAGAGACCGTGAGGATCATGTAGAGCACGGTCACGGCGCCGGTGATCCAGGTGAGGATCGACTGCATCTTCATGATGGTGTGGTAGCCGGCGACGGACGCGGCGACGATCATCGCCGCGATCACCGCGATGGCGATCAGTTTCGTGGCGGTACCGCTGCTCCAGCCGAGCTGGTTGAAGACGGTGGCGGTGGCGAGCGTCGCGAGGATGGCGAGCACCGTCTCCCAGCCGATCGAGACCAGCCAGCTCAGGACTCCCGGAAGCTTCTGGCCCTGGACGCCGAACGCCGCCCGCGACAGCACCATGGTGGGTGCTGATCCGCGCTTGCCGGCGATCGCGATGATGCCGCAGAGCCCGAAGCTGACGACGATGCCGATCAGGGCTACGATCGTCGCCTGCCAGAACGAGATGCCGAAGCCGAGGATGAACGATCCGTAGCTCATGCCGAAGACGCTCACATTGGCCGCGAACCACGGCCAGAACAGATCCTTCGGCTCGGCCGTGCGCTCCGACTCGGCGATGATGTCGATGCCCTGCGTCTCGACGAGACCGCGCGTGGCGGTCGGGACGCCCTCAGGTGTACTCATTCCCACAGATTCGCACATGTGGGCTTCCCAGCGGTCCCAAGCTCGCCGGACGCACACGAAGGGCCCCGCCGGAGCGGGGCCCTTCGTCGACTGCAGATCAGGAAAGGCGTTCCAGGCTTGCGTTGCTGAACACGTGCACGTGCGACGGATCGACCGTCAGACGCACCGTGGTTCCGCGCTGCGGAGGCGTGCGGCTCGAGATGCGGGCCACGATCTGCGGGGCGGTCAGCTTCTGGTCGTCGGCGATGCCCGACACCGTGCCGTACAGGTAGGCGTCGGCGCCGGTCTCTTCGACGACGGCCACTTCGATGCCCAGGCCCTGGCCGTCCTCGGAGAGGCTGAAGACCTCGGGACGGATGCCCAGGGTCAGCGTCTTCTCGTCGGCCTTGGCCTTCGCCAGCGTCGCGCGGGGGACCGGCACGGTGTAGTCACCGAGCTGGACGCCACCCTCGACGATGCGGCCTTCCATCAGGTTCATGGCGGGCGAGCCGATGAAGCCGGCGACGAACAGGTTGGTGGGGGTGTCGTACAGGGCGAGCGGGGTGTCGACCTGCTGCAGGACGCCGTCCTTCATGACCGCGACGCGGTCACCCATCGTCATGGCCTCGACCTGGTCGTG
>CALKHV010000143.1 GCA_937988865.1 uncultured Propionibacteriaceae bacterium
TCGACGGTGACGAGGTCGCCGGTGCGCAGCCACCCGTCGGACGTGAGTGACTGTGCGGTCTCGTCGGGAGCGTTCCAGTAGCCCTGGAACACCTGCGGTCCCTTGAGGAGCAGCTCACCCGTCGCGCCCGGTTCGACGTCGCGGGACGGATCCCGGGGATCGACCACCCGCATCAGCGTGCTGGGGAAGGGGACCCCGATCGTCCCGGTGCGGCGGGTGGGGTGGAACGGGTTGCCGAGCGCGACCGGCGACGCCTCGGTCAGGCCGTACCCCTCGACCAGCAGTCCACCTGCGACCCCCTCCCACAGCGCGACGATCTCGTCGGTCAGGTTCATCGCGCCCGAGATGCAGAACTTCGCGGACGCCAGGCTGACACCCCGCTCGATGGCCCGACGCGCCGTGCGTTCGTAGATCGGTGGGACCGCGCAGTACACGGTGGGCGGGATCGTGCGCGCCGCGTCGAGGATCAGGTCGGGGTCGAACGACGGGAACAGGACGATTCGCGCCTGCTTGAGGACGCCGAACGTCAGATAGAGCGTCATCCCGAACGCGTGGAACATCGGGAGCACTGCGTAGATCACTTCGCGGCCGGTGGCGGCGTCGCACATCCACTCCGCACCCTGAAGGGCGTTGGCGTAGAGGTTCAGATGGGTGAGCACGGCGCCTTTGGCGCGTCCGGTGGTGCCGCTCGTGTACTGGATCACGGCTACGTCATGCAGGCCCGGACGCGGATGTCCGGCGTCCAGGGTGGGGCCCTCAAGAAGGTCCTCCCAACTCATCGTGTCGGGCGCTGGTTGGTGCAGCTTCGCCCGAGTCGCCCGCAACTTCGGCAGGGGAAGGCGCAGCGCAAGCCGCTTGGCAAGGGGGAACGCGTTCAACAGGTTGACGGAGACGACGTGATCGAACTCGATGTCGGCGGGTTGGTCGCGCAGCTTGGCGGCAGCGGCGTCCCACGTGATGACGACGCGAGCGCCGTGGTCCTCGAAGAGGTGGCGCAGTTCGCGGGCCGTGTAGAGCGGGTTGTGTTCGACGACGACCGCGCCGAGCCGCAGGACGGCGTAGAAGGCGACCACGTGCTGGGGGCAGTTGGGCAGGATCAGCGCGACCCGGTCGCCCGCCTGGACGCCGAGCCGCCGCAGCCCTTCGGCAGCGCGTCCGATCTGTTCGCCGAGGTCGGCGTACGTGGTCGTGCGTCCGAAGAATTGCAGGGCCACCGAGTCCGCGCCTTCGGCGACGGCCCGCTCGCACATCTCGACGAGCGACGTCGTCGGAAGGTCGATGGTGGCGCGGACGCCCGGCTGGTAATTGGCCGTCCAGGGTGGGACGGAGGGGGTCGGGGCTGTGTCGGGGGAGATGTCCGTGGCCATGCGCAGGGCCCTTCAGGTGGTAGCGGTCCCCTCCATTCTCGCCCCCATGCCTTGCTGCCGACGATGGAAGATACTGGAGGGCAGGCCGATGGCCGCTGCGAGAGGACTGACATGACCGATATTGACCTCCTGGAACAGATCCGGGCCAACTATGCGGCTGCCGCGCGGTCGACGGCAATCGCCGGAGGCAGGGCACTCGACCTCATGGACGTGAGCTGCTGCGGCCCCACCGATTCGAGCTGCTGCGATGCGCCGTCGACCGCCCCCGACGTCTGGGGCGCTGCCCTCTACGACGTACAGCACACCGGCGGTGTGCCGGACGCCGCCCTGCTCGCCAGTCTTGGGTGCGGCAATCCGACGGCCGTGGCCGACCTGAACCCGGGCGAGCGCGTGCTCGACCTGGGCTCGGGAGGTGGGCTCGACGTGCTCCTGTCAGCCAGCAGGGTCGGGCCTGAGGGCTTCGCGTACGGCGTGGACATGACCGACGAGATGCTCTCGCTGGCTCGCGACAACGCGGCGTCCGCGGGAGCCACCAATGTCGAGTTCCTGAAGGGGACCATCGAGCAGGTGCCGCTGCCGGACGGGGCCGTCGACGTGGTGATCTCGAACTGCGTGATCAACCTCTCACTGGACAAGCCCAGGGTGCTGTCCGAGATGTTCCGCGTGCTCGCGCCGGGCGGCAGGGTGGGTGTCTCGGACGTGGTCGCGGAGGACCACCTCACCCCGGACGCCAGGGCCGCCCGCGGGAGCCTTGTCGGCTGCATCGCCGGAGCATTCTCCCGGGCCGAGTACGTCGACGGGCTGCTCGCGGCGGGGTTCACCGATGTCGAGGTGCGGTTCACCCACGAGGTCGCACCCGAAATGCACGGCGCGATCGTGCGTGCGGTCAAGCCAGCTGTCTCGTGACCCAGTCCGACAACTCGACGCGGGGCCCCGTGAAGAACGGGGTCTCCTCGCGTACGTGAAGTCGCGCCTCGACGGCTCGCTGGGCGCGCATGGCGTCCGCGAGCCGGTGGAGTTCGTCGGCCTCGAAGGCCAGCAGCCACTCGTAGTCGCCGAGGGCGAAGGCTGCCGTCGTCGAGCCCAGCACGTCGGGGAAGTCGCGGGCGGCCATGCCGTGCGTCCGCAACATGTGTGAGCGCTTGGACGCTTCGAGGTAGTACCACTCGTAACTGCGGACGAACGGGTACACGGTGAGCCACGGACGCGGGGCGATGCCGCTGAAGCATGCCGGCGTGTGCGCGTTGTTGAACTCGGCCGGTCGGTGGACGCCGACAGCACTCCAGACCGGAGTGAGCGCCGATCCCAGTGCCGAGGCGCGCAGCGCGTGGTAGGCCGCCTGCAGGGCGCGGGGGTCGTCACCCAGGAACCAGACCATGAGGTCGGCGTCCGCCCGGAAACCTGCGATGTCGTACCAGCCCCGGACGGTGACGCCGGTGGTCCGGATCGCGGCCGACACCTCTCCGGCGAGGTCGATCGCCCCTGCCGAGTCGGTCAACGTCGCGTCCAGCTTGAACACCGAGTACATGACGTAGTGGATGCCGGCATTGACCTCCTCCGGCGACACATAGGTGTCGCGGGGGTCGCCGGTGAACGGGGCGCCGAGCGCCTTCGCGGCGGAGTGCTCGCTCATCAACTTTTTCCTTCGTCTGTGGTCAACTCGTCGGTGCCCAGTGCAGCGGGCAGGGATGGTCCCGGACGTCCGGAGAGGCAGCACGTCGCGTGGCACGTCGGACGTCCGGCGACCTGCCCGGGCTCCCCGGCCACGACAGCGTCCGCCAGCATCGCGACGAACGCGGGGTCGATCCCTGCGGTTGCCGCGCGGACGTACGCCATCCCCAACCGATCGGCCGTCTCGCGTGCCTGGGTGTCGAGGTCGAACACGACCTCCATGTGGTCGGTGATGAACCCGATCGGCTCGGTCACGACAGTGCGGACGCCCCGGGCCGACAACTCCACGAGCCGGTCGTTGACGTCAGGTTCGAGCCAGGGGATGTGCGGGGCACCCGAGCGGGAGCAGAAGACGAGTTCCCACTCGATCGCGACCCCGAGCCGGGACGCAGCCGCGGCCGCCACACGCGCGGCGACCCGCAGGTGCTGGGCATGGTAGGTCGCGTCCTCACCTCCGGGACCGGACGCCGCGTCCATGGCGGTTGGGATCGAGTGGGTGACGAAGAGGATCGCCGGCATGTCGTCGGGGCCACCGGCGCTGCGCACCGCGTCGACCAGTGCGGTGGCGTTAGCCGTGACGAACCCATCGGTCTCGGCATAGGGGCCGACCTTCGTGAACCGCAATCCGTCAGCGTCCGGGCCCAGTCGATCGAGCGCGGCGGCGAGGTCTTCGCGGTACTGCCGGCAGCTGGAATAGGACGAGTACGCCGCGGTCAGGAGCACGGCGATGTCACGGTGACCAGCGGAGATGAGCTCGGCGAGGGCCTCGTGCACGTAGGGCGTCCAGTTGCGGTTGCCGATCACGACCGGGACGTCCAGGCCCCGGTCTGCCAGGGCCCCGCGAACGGCTGCAAGAAGTTCGTCGTTGCGCTCGTTGATCGGCGAGACGCCACCGAACCGCTGGTAGTGGCCCGACACCTCGACGAGCCGTTCGTCCGGGATGCCACGGCCGCGCGTGGCGTTCCGCATGAAGGGCAGGACGTCCTCGGGGCCGCGTGGCCCGCCGTAGGAGAGCACCAGCACTGCGTCGATGGTCACATCGCCTCCCGGAGTGGTGGGTCGCCCAGGTCACCGAGCGTCAGGCCGGTGACGGGGCACGAGTCATCGTCGAGGTTCTCAGGTGGCCCTTCGCCGACGAGTGCAGCAACGTCCAGGTCGAGCCTGTCGAGCACGGGACGCCGCTGCGGCTCCAGCCCCCAGAGCTCGCTGAGCGCGGTCAGGTACTCGTCCGTGCGTCCCTCGACGGCCGCCTTGCGGGCCCGGACGCTCGGCACGTGCACGAGGCGGGCCGCCAGACGGCGCAACGCATGGGCGGCCTCGTCGCGTGTGAGGGGTCGGCCCAGGGGGAGCCGGTCGACCTCGTCGGCGACCATGTCGTGCACCGTGTCGCGGAGGGCAATGACCGCCGGGTCCATCTCGCGGCCGCGCAGGCGCTCAAGGGTCTCGGCCACCCCGGCGTTGACGAGTTCATCGGCGTGCACGACGTCGCGTCGAGACGCCTCCGGCACGTGGCGCGAGACGGTGTCGAGATCGAGGTGCAGGACTCCCGGCAGGTCGGCGCAGGCCGGGTCGACGTCGCGCGTGACGGCCAGGTCGACGAGCACGAGGTCGCGTCCATGACGCTGGACCATCGCGGCCTCGACGTCCCCGACGGTCAGGGCGAGCACCCCCGACCCGCGACACGTGATGACGACGTCGGCCACGGTGAGTTCCGCGTCCAGGGTGGACGCCGGACGCACGCCCGCGTGCGTCTCGGCGAAGAACTCGGCCCGACCGTTGCCCGAGTGGACGACGATGTCGCGGCAGTCGCGCGTGCCCAGGTCGGCGACGACGGCGCCCGCGTACGCCCCCGTTCCGACGAGAAGGACGCGCGTCCGCGTCCAGTCACGGCGGAGCAGGTCGAGTGCGACGCTCACGACCGATCGGCCACGGCTCGCGAGGTGCGTCAGGTGGGTCACCTGGCGGGCGGTCCGCAGTGCCTGTTCCGCCACCGACACGAGGAGCCCGGACGCCGTGCCCTCGTTCTGCGCGTCCCGGAGTGCCAGCCGGACCTGTGCCGCGACCTCACGGTCACCGACGACCATGGAGTCAAGGCCCGCGGTGACGCGGAAGAGGTGATCGATCGCGTCGACTCCCTCGAGGTGGGTGAGCGGGATCCCGGACCCCGGCCAGCTCACGCCGGCGGCCCTGCACACCTGCTGCGAGAGGTCGCGTTCAGGGGCGTCCGACTCGACGTAGACCTCGACGCGATTGCAGGTCGAGAGCACCAATGTGCCCACGGCGTCCGGGGACTGGTCGAGGAGGCGCTGCCCGAGGCCGGGCACGCCCTGCGCAATGGTCTCGACAGCGCCGAGCCCGTGGTCGGCGTGGTGGACCGCGATCAACTGGATTCCCACAACCCCGCCATTGAACCACCCCGGTCCCGGAAATGGGGAACCCGCCACCGCGCGCCTAGAATCGGCAGGTGCCCGATCTTGCTTCGTCTGTCCCACCCCTCCTCAGCGCGTTGGCGGGTGTGCGCGGCGAGCGCCTGCCGGTCTGGTTCATGCGCCAGGCGGGGCGGTCGCTGCCCGAGTATCGCGAGGCGCGCCGTGGCACCGGAATGCTCGAATCCTGCCTGATGCCCGCCCTGGCGGCCGAGATCACACTCCAGCCCGTGCGACGTCACCGGGTGGACGCGGCCATCTTCTTCTCCGACATCATGGTGCCGCTCAAGCTCGCCGACGTCGGCGTCGAGATCGTCCCCGACGTGGGCCCTGTTGTCGCGGAGCCGGTGCGGACGGCGTCCGATGTGACACGCCTGGTCACCCACGGGCCCGGTGACACGACCCCCATCGCCGAGGCCATCGCGGTCATCACGTCCGAACTCTCGACCACTCCGTCGGGCGACGCATCCTGGACGCCCCTGATCGGCTTCGCCGGTGCACCCTTCACGCTGGCCGCCTACCTGGTCGAGGGTCGCCCGAGCCGCGACCACCTGGCCGCCCGCGCCATGATGCACGCCGACCCGGACGCCTGGGGCCGGTTGATGGCCTGGTGTGCCGACATCTCCGGACAGTTCCTGGTCGCCCAGGTGGACGCCGGCGCCTCGGCCGTCCAGCTGTTCGACTCCTGGGCGGGTTCACTGACCCGGGCCGACTACGCATCGCGGGTCGCGCCGCACTCACGCCGGGCGCTGGCGTCGGTCGAGGGACGCGTACCCCGCATCCACTTCGGCACGGGCACCGGGCACCTGCTCGAGGAGCTCGCCGTCGGTGCCGACGCGGTCGGCATCGACTACCGCACCCCGCTCGATGAGGCGGCCGCGCGGCTGCCCGGCGTCCCCCTGCAGGGGAACCTCGACCCTGCGTTGCTCGCGGCAGGGGACGAGGCGCTCTTCGCCCACCTCGCCGACGTCGTCGAGCGTGGACGCAGCGCGCCCGCCCACATCGTCAACCTGGGCCATGGCGTGCCACCCACCACCGATCCGGACGTGCTGACGCGCCTGGTCGAGCGGGTCCACGCGCTGTGAGGCTCCGCCTGGGTACCCGAGGGTCTGAACTGGCGCGGGCGCAGTCCGGCCACGTGGCGGACGCCCTGGTGGCGCTCGGACATGAGGTGGAACTGGTGCTGATCCGCTCCGAGGGCGACGTGTGCGCCGGGTCGCTGAGGGACGCCGGGGGCCTCGGCGTGTTCGCTGCCGCCCTGCGGTGCGCCATCCTCGCGGGCGACGTCGACTTCGCCGTCCACTCGCTGAAGGACCTGCCCACGTCCGAGGTCCCCGGGCTCGTCCTGGCCGCGATCCCGCCGCGGGAGGACCCCTCGGACGTCCTGTGTGCCCGCGACGGTCACACCCTCGCCTCCCTGCCCAGCGGCGCTCGCGTGGGCACCGGATCGCCGCGTCGGGCCGCCCAACTTCGGGCCCGTCGCCCCGACCTCGTCGTGGTCGAGATCCGCGGGAACGTGGGCACGCGGCTGGCACGCGTCCTCGGGTCGACCACAACAGACGCTGATCTGGACGCCGTCGTCCTCGCCCACGCCGGACTCGCCCGACTCGGACGCCTCCACGCCGCGACCGACCACCTCGATCTCCTTCCCGCCCCGGGGCAGGGGGCACTCGCCCTCGAGTGCCGTGCGTCCGACGTGGCCACCAGGGCAGCGCTCGCCGCCCTCGACCATGCCGGCAGTCGGGCTGCGGTCACGGCCGAGCGTGGACTCCTCGCCGAGCTCGAGGCCGGGTGCGCAGCCCCGGTCGGCGCGCTGGCCGTGGTCGCGGACGGGGTCCTCGCCCTCAGCGCGGTCGTCCTGAGCGTCGAGGGCGCTGCGACGCTCGAGGTGCACCTGACTACGCCTCTTGGTGAGAACCCCGAGACACTCGGACGCACGGCCGCGTCCGATCTGCTCGCTCGCGGCGCGGCCGACATCACCCCACTCGGCGCGTCGCGCGCCAGCCGTCTGGGGGAGTTCCACGGCCAGGCGCTCTGGGCGCCGGGCACGCACGCGTCTCTCGTCGGGCGCCGCGTCCTGGTTCCTCGCGCCGACGGTCCGCTCGCCCACGCCCTGCGCGCCGCTGGCGCCGAGGTGGACGCCATCCCTGTCACGAGCCTGCGTCCCCTCGAGTTCACCCTGGCGAAGGGCTCCGACTGGCTCGTGCTCACCGCACCCGCCGGCGTCCGCGCGCTCACGGACGCCGGGATCGACCTGTCGCAGGTGGCCGACCACATCGCCTGCGTCGGACCGGCCACCGCTGACGCCGTACGCGCCGCGGGTGCGACCGTTGACCTCGTCCCCGGACGTCCCAGCGCAGTGGAAGAGCTGGTGGCCGTCTTCCCCGATGGTCCCGGATCTGTCGTGTGCGCCGGGTCGGCGCTCGCCCGCCCTGCCCTCGCCGACGGTCTCCGCGCCCGGGGCTGGGACGTCACCACCGTGTCGACCTACACGACCGACACGCTGCCCGTCGCCCCGACCGGGCTCCCGGACGTCTGGCCCACCTATGACGCGGTGCTCCTGACCTCCGGGTCGGTCGCGCGGGCGCTCGTCGCCCTGGTCGGGACGCCCGCACCGGCCACCCGGATCGTCGCGCTCGGCCGGCCCAGCGCCCACGTCGCGCGGGAGGTCGGATTGCCCGTCCACGCCACCGCCGCCACCCCGGACGGTCCCGGCGTCCTCGCGGCCCTTGTCGCTGCCCTGGAGGAGACCCGATGACGATGATCCGACCGCGCCGTCTGCGCACCACCCCGGCGATGCGCGCCCTCGTTCGTGAGACGCGCGTCCACCGTCGACAACTCGTCCTGCCGGTGTTCGTCCGGGACGGGATCGACACCCCGCTCGACATCTCGTCGCTCCCGGGCGTCCGGCAGCACACGCTCGACTCTCTCCGCGCGGAGGCCGTTCGCGCGGCCGACGCCGGCATCGGCGGACTCATGCTCTTCGGCGTCCCGCGTCCCGACGACAAGGACGGCACGGGCTCGGCGGGGGAGCGGGCCGACGGGATCCTCAACCGCGGCCTCGCCGCCCTCCGGGCCGAGGTCGGGGACGCGTTGGTCGTCATGGCCGACACCTGCCTCGACGAGTTCACCGACCACGGGCACTGCGGGCTGCTCACCGACGACGGACGCGTCGACAACGACGCCACCGTCGACGCCTACGTCCGCCTGGCCGTCAGCCAGGCAGAGGCGGGAGCGCACGTCGTCGGGCCGTCAGGGATGATGGACGGCCAGGTCCGGGCGATCCGCACCGGGTTGGACGCCGCCGGCCACGCGGACGTCGCGATCCTGGCCTACGCGGCCAAGTACGCGTCCGCCTTCTACGGCCCGTTCCGTGAGGCTGTCGGGTCGTCGCTGCGAGGCGACCGGCGGACCTACCAACAGGACCCGGCCAACCGTCGAGAGGGCCTGCGCGAGGCGCGGCTCGACCTCGCCGAGGGGGCCGACATCGTCATGGTGAAACCCGCCGGCTCCTACCTGGACGTGCTCGCTGACGTCGCCTCAGCGTCCGAGGTTCCGGTTGCCGCCTATCAGGTGTCGGGGGAGTACGCCATGATCCGGGCCGCCGCAGAGCGCGGCTGGATCGACGGGGACGCCGCGATGGCCGAGGCGATCACCGGTATCGTCCGGGCGGGGGCCGACATCGTCCTCACCTACGCGGCCCTCGACGTCCGCCTCGACGAAGCTCCGTAGACTGCTCGCCGTGCAGACCATGGATGAGGTGTACCGCCACGCGTGTGACGTGATCCCGGGCGGGGTGAGTTCCCCGGTGCGGGCGTTCGGTGCGGTCGGGGGGACGCCGGTCTTCCTGGCGTCCGCCTCGGGACCGTACGTCGTCGACATCGAAGGGCGGCGCTACGTCGACCTGGTGTGTTCGTGGGGTCCGGCGCTGCTCGGGCATGCGCACCCGGACGTCGTCGCGGCCGTGACCCAGGCCGCCGGCCGCGGCCTCTCGTTCGGAGCCCCGACCACCGCCGAGGTCGACCTGGCCGAACTGATCCGTGGACGCGTGCCCTTCTGCGAGAAGGTCCGCTTCGTGTCGACCGGCACCGAGGCGACCATGACCGCGATCCGCGTGGCGCGTGGCGCCACCGGACGCGACGTCATCGTGAAGTTCGCCGGCTGCTACCACGGCCATTCGGACGCCCTCCTCGCCGCCGCTGGTTCCGGCCTCGCCACGGCAGGTCTTCCCGGGTCGGCGGGGGTGACCAGGGCTTCGGCGGCCGACACCCTCGTGCTTCCGTACAACGACGTTGCGGCACTGGAGCAGGTCTTCGCCGAGCGCGGCGCCGAGATCGCCTGCGTCATCACCGAGGCGGCTGCGTCCAACATGGGCGTGGTGCCGCCGGCGCCGGGCTTCAACGAGGCCATCCGTCGCCTGACAAGTGCAAACGGTGCACTCATGATCTCCGACGAGGTGCTCACCGGCTTCCGGGTGGGGCCCTCCGGCTGGTGGGGCCTCGAGCAGGGCCCGACCCCCGACCTCGTCACCTTCGGCAAGGTCGTCGGCGGCGGCATGCCGCTCGCAGCGCTCGGCGGGCCGGCGTCCCTGATGAACCTGCTGGCCCCCCTCGGCCCCGTCTACCAGGCCGGCACGCTCTCGGGAAACCCCCTCGCGACCGCCGCCGGAATCGCCACCCTCCGACTCGCTGACTCGGGCGTTTACGCCCATGTGGACGCAGCGTCACTCCGCGTCCAGGGTGCCCTCGGCGCGGCCCTCGACG
>CALKHV010000144.1 GCA_937988865.1 uncultured Propionibacteriaceae bacterium
CGGACGCCGACCCTGCCGGGGACACCGCGGCCGAACGCGACTACTGGCAGCTCACCCCGTACGGCCTCGACCCTCGCCGGGCCCAGTTCGCCGACGGCGTTGACCCCTCCAGCCTGCTCACAGGCCAAGGACCGAACGCTTTGGCCGCCAGCCTGGACGCAGCTGTTCCCCTCGCACGACTCATGATCGACGAACGGATCGCCAATCTGCCCGTCCCCCACGCCCTCGACGAAGCCGCGCGGATCACCGCCGCGCGCCCCGCAGACCAATGGGACGCCGACAGCCAGCACGTCACCGACCAGCTTCTCCTGCCCCACCAGGACGTGCGAGAACGCTTGGCCAAGCATGCCCAGAACTGGAACCGCTCACCGCGAGAGGCTGCATCGGACGCCCTTGTCCACGACACCGAGGTCCGGCGGCGGATCCAAGCTGCGTCCCAGCTGACGCGGTGGAGCCGCCTGGCCATGCAGGTCGACCCGCGCCTCACCTCACAACCCGACTGGCCAGCCCTTGAAGCCGCCATGCAGCGAGCGCACGAGGCCGGCCACGATGTCGAGCAGGCAGTCCGGCAGTTGGCCACACCCACCAAGGTGAGCGGCAACCCGGCAACGGAGCTGAGAGCGCGACTCACGTCCGCCTTTGGCCATCACGACACCGGAGCCCCTTCAAGCCTTGCGCGCCGTGTTGTCCCCGCGGCTACACACTCGAACACGATCGACCCCCAGCGGGCAGAGCGCCGGTGACACCCACCTCAGCCGGCCGCAGACCTTCGGCGGGCTCGGGCCTCTTGGTGGAAGTTGATCGGCGTCCGGTCGAGGACGAGATTGCACATGGTGGCGAAGAAGCGTCCCGGGTCGAGCTCCTTGGGTACGGCACCTCGCTGGAGCTCGACCAGTGGGAGGGCCGCCAGGTCGGCATCATCAGCGGTCACCGCTTCTTCTGGATCGGCGATGGGCACTTCTGAGACACCGGCCTCGAGCGGACCGGCAGGCTCCTCATCGGACGTGGCGTCCGGAGCGGACGGGATGTAGGGGATGATCAGGCCGACGGAGTCGTAGGCGTCCGCCTCACGGCCCAACTTTCCGAGCAGGTCAACCAGCCAGCGTGCAATGTCAGGCTCTGTTTCGAGGGCGCTGGCACCCAGCGCGTAGAGGAAACCCAAGGCCGCCTGAGGATGGCGCGACCTGAGGTTCTTGGCGTCCCCGTAGCTCTCCTCCACCCGGTTGGCGGCGTTCTTGCCGAACGAGGAGTCCATCCTCTTGGTGGAGATCATCAACTCGGGTCCGGTGGCCCACGAACTCATCACGACGTCGACCTGCTTGACGTAGTTCTTGCCGAGGATGTTCGCCGAGGTTGCCCCGCCGACACCCTTGACGCTGATGCGGTCCTCCAGGTCGCGACGCAGCTTGGACGGGAGGGCCCGGACGAAGTCGAGGACCTCACGCGGCAGCACGCGTGGGCCGACCGCCCGGGGCCAGACGCGGTCAGGGTCGAACCCGGCGCGGCGCAACTCGTAGGCGACCCACACGTCGAGCGCCAGTGCCGGGACGCCTGATTGGCTGTTGGCTTGGAGGAGGGCCGGCACTCCGAGCAGGCGGCGCAGCGTGTCGTAGTCGGGCTCGAATTCGGCGCCACCGTCATCGTTTCTCCGCCAAGGGTTCACATCCCGAAGGGGTGCGGTGTCGACGATGCGGTCGAACAATGCCCATGCCCGTTCGCGCGTGCTCAAGAGGATCTCCGGGTGTCGGTGGAACGACTCTTCGCGCGAACCCGACGACGGGCGCTGAGCACCTGGTGGGCCTCGCTGATCGCAAGGAGGTCTCGCGGATCGGTGGCTCCACCTTGGCCAAACAGGATGTCGTCCACGATCTTGCGGGCCTCACCCAAGCGGCCGTTCGACAGCAGCTCCCTTGCCTGTGGCAGCGCCTCGTGAAGGTGAATCGCGCGACTGCGGACGAGATCCGGTGACGGAACAAGGAGCCTGGCCGCCTCGCGGGGCTCGAGCTTGAGGATTCCCCCACCGTAGGCACGGCCGGTGGTCTCCGCATCCAGGGCGGTGGCGCTGTTGAGCGCCGCCAAAGCGAGCAGAGGGCCAAGTCCGACAGTGTCTTCGCTGAGGTACACGCCGTGCACCGAGTTCAGGTAATACAGACCGCCCGGGTTCGCCGCGAGTTGAGGGGTGGCCTCGTTCATGTAAGTGAAGAAGAGATCCGGCGGCGCAGGCAGGGGCGTACGCCACCACGGCGTCCGCACCCGGCACTTGTAAGCGTCCGGAACGCCGAGGGCTTCGCCCTCACTGATGTAGCGCAGGGCCGCGCGCGAAGGTTCCTCGGGTCTGAACAGTAGAGTCCGCGCTCCCTCGCGTCCCAACGTTTCGTGCATGGACGCTGTGAGGGTGAGCTCCCTGAGATGGGTTGACCCAGGGGGCGAGATCGCCACCACATCAGACACACTCAGACCCAGCTGCTCCGCCTTCTCCGGTGACATCGTGAAGTAGCGATTGTTGCCGGTGACCGCACCCAAGCTGAGCCGCCCCCACGCCGCCAAGGGGGCCATCGCCTCGGCGGCAACCAACTCCTGCAGGTGGCGCTGCGCCTCTTGGGAGACCAGGGCACTCGTCCACCGCTCCCCCGGCTGAACGTCCAGGACCGTCTCAACCATGGTTCCGTGAAGCTGGTCGGCGTCATCCACTGAGGAGAAGTGGACGCGATCGGTTCCCCCCGAGCCTTCAGCGAGCAGTAGCAGCGCTTCGGTCTGGACGCCGGGAAACACCTGGCGTCCGAACAGCACGACCTTGACCGTGGCGAACCTGCGCAGCAGGAAGTCGCGCACCTCTTGGGCGTAATTCGACCCCAGCAATTCGGCCGGAAGCACCAGAGCCAGTCGTCCCTCGGGGGCCAGGTAGCCGGACGCGTGAACAACGAAAGGCGCCCATGAACTGGCCAACTTGCTCATCCGCACACCCTGAGCCAGCGCGGCGGCCAGCCCCCGCGCCCGCGCGTCACCCGTGAAACCCTGGTAGCGAATGTAGGGAGGGTTGCCCACCACCGCATCGAACCGGGGTGCAGCAGTCGTCGCCAGGAAGTCGCCCACTTCGATCGTGCCTGGATGTCGCAGGTCGGCCAACAGCCGGCGAGCCGCCGCGGCGGACTCCCCATGCAACTCGTAACCATGGACCGGGACCGCTCCGCCCAGCTGACGCAACCGGTTGACGACGGCCTGCAGGATCGCGCCATCGCCGCAGCTGGGTTCCAGCACCCGGTCCGACGAGGACCTCATGGACCACTCAGACAGGAAGGCCGTGACGGCGGGCGGCGTGAAAAACGCGCCACGAGCTTTGCGCAGCTCAGCAGTGTCGCCAGCGAGCTCAGTCGTCACATCGCCTCCTTCGGGGTCAATCTACCTGTGACCATGCTGAACGGCCGCGTAGACATTCCTGGAAGACGCAGGTGCCGACTACCGATGCGACGCGGCGCGAGGACGGGGGAACGGAGACGCTGCGGGGGTCTTCTGCTCGGGACGCAGGGTCACGACCGCAGGCGTCCGGCTCACCGATCCTGGAGCGTCCCCGAGTCGCGTGGCCAGCGTCCGCAGGTGGGACATCCCCGAGTCGACCAGTCTGCGGACGGTGGATGGGGAGCAGCCCATCTCGACGCTGGCGTCGACATGGCCTCGCGCTTGGACGCCCAACCCGTACACCAACTCCAAGGCTTGCCGCTCACGGACCGGAAGCATGCGGAGCAGCATTCCGACGTTGACCTCGCCCACAGGTTCCGACGGGTCGGGTGCGCTCACGTCCGCACGTCCATCACCAACTTCTGGCAGCATCTTGTCAATCGATCGGTTGAGCTCAGGGCAGCGATCGAGGACCGAGAGGCACGCCTGAAAGACATGAACTGGGCCGAGCGTAATCTCCCTGAGTTTGCCGGAGGGCGCGGAGCTGCAGCCGAGAGGATACTTAAGGCTCTTCGGCTCGGCTACATGTCGACAATGGAGAGCGAACTGGAGATAATGAAGGACTTCGACGCCCTCATCCACTCGGCACGGGACACGCTGACCGTATTGGAGAACCCCAAGCCACTAGCCAACTCCGCGCCCACCTTCGTCTACTGGCGCGACGACATGGGTGAGCATTCGTTCTACACCAAAGAGCTCGGCGTGGACTAACTAACTGCCGGCCGGGCCGTTGACTGCACAGTCACATTCGGCTTGTTCGTTTCTCCTCTCACTGCTACCCAAGCCGGGTTCATGCGCAGTCACGCCCAGGATCACGCCCCCGCCGTAAACATGGGCGTAGTACAGGACGTCCCCGACGTACCAAGAGGCGTGGTTGTACGCGAGCAGCGCACGGCCAACACCGTCAGGGCCTCGCGTGGCTCCGCTGGCGACCAGGTAGTTCGCGGCGCTGAACACGCTGTCGGCGTCGTTGGTGATCGTGGCTTGTCCGTCGCCGTCGCCGTCGATGCCCACGACCGTGCCGGACGCCCTCCACTACCCAGAGTCGTGCGTCGCGGAGGTGTCAGGCATCAGGGTCTCCTCCGGGGTCGGGTATCAACGACGGCATGGGCGTTGACATCACACAACCGCCCAAGGTCGGCGTCCGATGTTCGGGATGACGCAGATCGCCCATGAGCCAGGGCAGCCGAAGCGGGGCGGTGATGAGCGCGGTGGAGGCCGACCACACCACCTCGACGAGTTCGCACGGACGCCCAGCCGTCCGAAGGGAACCGATCAGAGGTTGGTCTGGGCCTCCAGATCTCGTCGCTACGGCACCCGGCACCAAGACCTCCACCGCCACGAGGTTGGCGACCTGACACTCGGCGTCGAAGGGTGCCGCTGGCAAGCCAGCAACTTGTGGTGATCTTGGCTGCGAGCCGCGACCCAGTCTGAGCCTGGAGGTGCAGCCGGTCAACCGACCGTCGTGGTTCCTTCGTCAGCTTGGAAGCGCAGGCTGACGCCCCTGGGGTTGTAGGCGATTTCGGATCGGATCAAGGGGACGTGGGCCTGGGTGGAGATCACCTTGTCGACCAGAAGGAGTGGGTCATTGGTCGCGATTCCCATCAATTCGGCTTGCCGCGCAGTCGCGAAACCGACCCTCAACCGGCCTTGGGATCCGCCGAGATGGATGCCGTAGATGCGCTCCAGCACCTCGAAGGTTGAGACGTCATCATCGATGTGGGTCAAGAACCCGGGCACCAACTCGGCCACGTAGTGCGTCGTATCGATGGCGATGGGACGCGTCCCATCCAGCATGAGTCGCTCGAGGCTGTACAGCGTCGCTCCCCGCTTGACTCCGAGGAGTTGGGCGAGGCGTTCATTGGCAGGTTCCTCCGAGCGTCCCAGCACGCGCCGCCGGGGCCCCACCCGGAATCGTTCGCCCCCTCGCCCGAAACCGGCCAGCGAGACGAGCGAGGGCGAGGAGAACAGTCCCGATCTCACGAAGGTGCCCTTGCCGGGTACCTTCTCGAGCAAACCTTCGTCGGCCAACTCGGTGACAGCCCGTCGCACCGTGATCCTGGAGACAGCGAATTGCTGACATAGGGCCGGCTCCGGGGGAATCAGGTCTCCGTCTTCGTACTGCCCTTCCTCGATGGACATCCGCAGGGCATCACGCACCACTTTGAAAAGCGGAACCTCACGAGAGACGGCGTCCTGCGTCGTGTTTGACACTGACCCCTCCTTCCCGCCCGGTCCTCCCTGCACCCTAGCGCGTGAACGTCCTGCGCTCGATGGCCGCGATCTGATCCTCGGTCACGGGTACCGGGTGTCCGAACGCGCCCTCGAATCGGCACGCCGCTGCCCCGGCGAGGGTGCCCTTCACCATGGCTGCGCGTGGGTCGTGACTCTGTGTCCAGTGGTGGAGGAACCCCGTGATGAAGGAGTCGCCGGCGCCGAGCGCGTCCACCACCGGTGTCGGAACAATCGGTTCGTGAAACTCGCCGTCGGCTGTGTAACCGAACGCCCCACCGGCCCCAGCCGTGATGAGGACAACCTGAGGGCCGTGGGCCAGGACCGAGTGCGCGAACTCGGTGCGCTGTGCTGGCGCCAGATGTGCGCCGGAGAAGCAGGCGACCGTGATGTGCGGGAGGAGGTCGTTGATGTGTGGGGCCTCCCCCACTTCTGAGAAGTCGTAGCTGACCGGCGCCAGGGCGGCGAGTCGTGGCAACAGGTGGTCGATCCCTGAGTACACGGACGTGTGGATCAGCCGAGAGGCCGCGAAGCGGGCCTCGTCGTCAGGGGTCAGTCGCAGGGCGAGTGAACGCTGGACGCCACCACGGTTCGACCCCACAAACACCCGATCGCCGTCGTCGGTGACGTCGACCAGTGCCTGTCCGGACGCACCATGCGCGCGGCGCACCCCATCAGTGCCCACCCCCAACCGCTCGAGCGTGGCGACGATGTGATCTCCGAACTCGTCGTCGCCGACGATTCCGGTGAAGCTGGCGTCCGCCTGGTGCAGGAGCACGGCGTAGGCGGCGACGTTGTAGGCGTTTCCGCCTGGATAGGCCTGTCTGCGGTCCCGAAACACGTCGACGACGTTGTCTCCCACGCAGGCGATTGGACGCAGAGTTGTCATGTCAGCCCTTCACGCTTCCGGCGGTGATGCCGGCAATGAGGAACCGTTGCCCCAGCAGGAACACAACGACGATGGGGACAGCGGCGATGGTCAAGCCCGCCAGAAGGACGCCCCAGTCAGTCGCAAGCGCGTCCCGGAACGCCATCAGGCCGGCGGGGATGGTTCGCAGTTCGTCACTGTTGACGAAGATCAGAGCGAACAGGAACTCGTTCCAGGTGTAGTAGATGGTGAGGATGGCTGCCGTGGCGAGCACACCTGAACTGACTGGCCAGTACACATTGACGAAGGTACGGAAGGATCCACACCCGTCCAACCGACTCGCCTCCTCCAGTTCCCTGGGGACCTCGAGGAAGACGGCCCGGATGAGCAGGATCGCCATGGGCAACCGGTACGCCACGTAGGGCAGGACCATCGCTTCGTAGGTGTCGATGATCCCCACGCGTCCGAGCAGGTCGTACAGGGGAACGATGCTCACCTGGGGTGAGATGACCAACGACCCCATGACCGCCATCAGAGTCAGCCGCGCCACCCAGTTGTGCATACGCACGAGTGAGTAGGCCGCAAGAGCGGCCACCACCAGCACCAGCGCAGTCGTGACCGAGGTGACAACGAGGCTGTTCACGAAGTACTGGGAGACACCCATCTCCCAGGCCTGTGAGTAGTTCTCGAACTTCCAGGCGGTGGGCAGGCTCCAGGGACGCCCGTAGACCTCGACGGACGGCTTGAACGAACTGATCACCATCCACAACAGCGGCAGCGCCAGAATGAGGGCGTACACGGTCAGGACGAGTCTCCCGGGCAGGAGACGTACACCGGAGATGTGCGACTGCGACATGGTCACTCCCTGCCTGTGCGGAAGAGGCGCGCCTGGCCCAGGGACAGCGCCAGGGTGATGACGAAGATCAGCGTTGCCACAGCGGACGCGTAGCCCATCTGATTCTGGAAGAACCCGACCCGGTACATGTAGGTGGCCAGCACCTGGCTGGAATTGCCGGGACCCCCGCCCGTCAGGATGTAGGGCTCGGAGAACACCGTGAACGCACCGCTGACGGTCAGCACCATGACGACGAAGATCATCTCGCGGGTCTGCGGCAGCGTGACACTGAAGTACTGGCGCAGCAGCCCTGCGCCGTCCAACGCCGCGGCCTCGTAGAGGTCCGTGGGGATGTTCTGCATCGACACGATGAACAACAACATGGTGTAGCCGACGCTCTGCCATTGCGACACGCTGATCACCGCATAGATGGCCGTGGTGGTGTCACCCAGCCAGGGTTGGGCGAGGTTGCCCAGACCCACGGCCTCCAGGAGACCGTTGAGAAGCCCGTCGGTTGCGTCGAACACGAAGGTGAAGAGGATGGCGACCGCTGTCATCGAGATCAACACGGGGACGAAGAAGAAGCTGCGGGCCGCGGTTGCCAACCGATTCGGCAGCACGACGAGGACTGTCGCTGCGAGGGCGTGGGAGAAGAGCACCTGCATCACGACGGAGATCACCGCATAGAGCACGTTGTTGGTCAGGGCGATGCGAACGATGGGATCGGTGACCAACTGCTTGTAGTTGGCCAACCCGACGAACGACTTTTCCGCGCTCCCGAGGGTGAACTCGCTGAAGCTGAACCCGACGTTGGCGACGAGCGGGTAGAGGATGAACACGCCCAGGAAGATCAGCGCGGGCAGTAGGAATAGGTGGTCGAGCACGCGTTCGGTCTTGCTTCTCATGGTCTCCCCTCACCTGACGGCGGGATGCTCGGCCGGGCCCGGTGGGCCCGGCCGAGACGATCAGCCGCGAACCTGCTTGGCGGTTGCCTGAACCTGCTGCATGACCTGCTCGGGCGTCTTCTCACCACCCAGCAGGAGCTGGGTCTCGGTGAGATAGGTGGCGACGAGGCGCTGGTCCAGTGCATTGTCGAGCCACGGCGTCATGTCGCTGGATTCGGCGATGTTGGTGGCCATCTCCTTGACAGCGTCGGGGGCGTCCGACTTGGCAACCGCACCGGTGATCGCGCTGAGTTCCCCGGTTTGATTCGTCCATTCCACGCCCATGGTCTCGCTGAACAGGAACTTGACCAGCTTCAGCGCCTCATCGGGATGTTTGGAGTTCTTGGCGATCATGAACCCCTCGGGCGCACCGGTCAGCTGCGACTGGTCGCCCTTGCCCGCCGGGACGCTCGGGAAGTTGAAGGTGCCCCACTCGAGGTTGGTGTCCTTGAAGTAGTCGTATTCGGCACCCTCCAGGTACATCATGGCGGCCTTGCCGGCGATGAAGGCGTCACGTGCCTGCTGGTGTCCGACCGCGTTGGGGGTGGGCGTCATGAAGGGGAGCAGGTCGGCGAAACGCTGGAGTGCGTCAACGTAGCCTGGATCGGTGAACTCACCTGTGGTGGGTTCGTAGTCCTTCGCGGTCACGGCGGGATCGACGATGCGCTGATTGAGCGTCCCGACGTAGTGGGCGATCGTCCACTGATCCTT
>CALKHV010000145.1 GCA_937988865.1 uncultured Propionibacteriaceae bacterium
TCAGCAGCACGATCGCGGACGGGGCAACGTCGTCGGGGTTCTCCGGATCAGGTGCCACGAGCCGCAGCGACCGCAGCGATGCGTAGATCCCGTCGCCGATCGCCGTTGACGGGGCCACGGCCAGGTTGTCGATGGCCCGCATCACCAGACCGCGGTCGGTCGTCGGCGGCACGACGAGGGCCGCCGTCCCTGCGAACGAGACGAGCGCCACGTTGAAGCGCGGGGGCAACATCTGCACGAATTCGCTCGCAGCCGACTGTGCAGCGGCCATCCGATTGGGATCGACGTCCTCGGCCAGCATCGAGCGCGACACGTCGATCGCGACCACCACCGTCGCCCGATCCCGCGGCACGGTCGTGAAGTCCTTCGGCATCGCGAACGCCACCACCAGGGACGCAAGTGACGCCAATGCGAGAGCGACCGCGGTGTGACGCTTCCACGACTGGTCGCGAGGTATCACGAGGTCGAGCCGGGTGCGGGGCTTCCGCGACGGGCGGAACCGTCCGTTGAGCAGCCAGTAGCCCAACCCGATCGCGGGAATGAGCAGCAGCCACCACAACCGTTGCGGGGCGAGGAATTCGAGCATCGGGATCATCACGGCCACCTCGCCGCCATCGACACCGCGCCCAGCGCAGCCACCACGGCGAACGCCAGGGCGTACATCGCCCAGCGCGCGGTGACCTCGCGGCGGACCTCTTCGAAGCCCACCTCCGAGCCGATGTTGCCGTACACGTCATTCAGTTCGGACGCCGACTCGGCGTCGAAGCTCTTGGCACCCGTGTCGGCCGCGATCGCGGCCAGGGTGTCATGGTCTGGTGGGACGCGCTCCCGTTTCCCGTCGAGGTCCACGTACCCAGTGTCCGTCCCGTAGGCAATGGTGTAGATGGGGATCTTCTTCTGCTTCGCGCGGTCGGCCATCTGCAAGGCGGACTGCCCCGTGGTCGACTGGCCGTCCGAGAGCAGGACGACGAGGCCGGGCGCGACGGTGTCGTCCGCCGACTTGGGGGCGAGCGCGACCGCGTCCAGGGCCACCTGGATCGAGTCGCCCAATGCCGTCCCGTCCTCGGGTTCGAGCGTCGAGATGGCGCGATCAGCAGCGGAACGATCGGTGGACGGGGGCAACAGGATGCTCGGGGACGCCGACAACGACACGACCGCCACGTTGTACTTGCTGGGCAGGGCCTTCACGAACGCCCGCGCGGCGGACTTGGCGGCGTCCAGTCGGTTGGGTTTCACATCGACGGCCAGCATCGACTGCGACACGTCGACGACCACCACGATCGTCGCGCGTTCGCGCGGCACCTTCTCCACCCCGAGCGGACGCGCCCAGGCGAGCGACAGCGCGATCAGCGAGCACAGAGACAATGCGACGGCGAGATGTCGCCGCCAGCGCGACTGCTTCGGCAGGATCGCGGCAAGGATGCCCGTGTTCGTGAACCGGATCCCCACATTGCGCTTGAGACGCAACAAGACGACGTACAGCACGATCAGCGCGGGCAGCACCAGGAGGACGACAAGGCGTCCGGGGTTCATGAACTCGGGCAGGCCGAGCATCGGCGTCCACATCATCGCGCCACCCCTTGTGGCGGGGCGTGCAGCATGCTGGCAACCCGACGATAGGTGAGCACGA
This sequence comes from uncultured Propionibacteriaceae bacterium, assembly GCA_937988865.1. Taxonomy (GTDB): domain Bacteria; phylum Actinomycetota; class Actinomycetes; order Propionibacteriales; family Propionibacteriaceae; genus CALKHV01. Next base: position 1,631 of record CALKHV010000145.1, read on the forward strand.
ACCGCGCGATGTCCTCGACCCAGTCGCGGTCGGTGCGCAGCTGGATGTGGCCGACCCCGGCGCGACGCATCGCGATCTTGACGCGTTCACGCTGTGCTGCGGACGCTGCGTTCATCCGCGCCCGGGCGCCCGGATCGCTCGTGTTCACATAGCGCGAGAAGTCAGACTCCGGGTCGCGGATCAACATGTCGCCGACGTCGGGGAAATCGATCTCATGGGAGTCGACGACCTCGATGCAGAGCACCTGGTTGCGCACGGCCAGGCGCCGCAGCGAACGTTCCCAGTCAGGTTCGATGTTGGGGTCGAGTTCGTGATCACCCGGGGTGAGGAAATCCGAGACGACCACGCGCATGCCGCGGCGTCGCTGCGTCCGAACCATCTGTTCGATCCCTGCAGCCAACGTCATCGACCCGGACGCGTGGTCGGGCACGATCGGCTCGGTCAGCATCGTCCGGAGGAGTCCGTACAGGGCCATGCGTCCGGAGCGGGCGGGCAGTCGCTTGATGGAGTCCTGACGCATGATCATGCCGCCGAACCGGTCACCCATCCGCTGGGAGAGGAAGCCGATCGTGGCGATCCCGGCGATGCCCAGGTCTCGCTTGGTGACGCCTTCCGTGCCCCAGTTCATCGAGGGCGTGACGTCCAGCAGCGCCCAGACCTCAAGCTCGCGGTCGGCGATCGTGTCGCGGACGTGCGGTTGCGTCGTGCGCGCGGTCACCGCCCAGTCCATGCGGCGGACGTCGTCCTGGCCCGGTTGGTACAGGCGTGCGTCGTTCGTGTCCGAGCCTGGCCCGGGCAGCAGTCCCATGTGGTCGCCGTGCAGGAAGCCTTCAAGGCGCCTGACGATCGTCAGTTCCAGGCGTCGCAGCGCAGCCTCGGGTGCAAGCTTCGACAGGGGCAGGCTGGGGCCCGTGGGTGGCGCCAGGATGGTGGCGGCCGCCCCCACGTCGTTCTTCGCCACCTGCGCCGGTGGACCGGTGGGTGGGGCGAAGTTGGGGAAGCTGCTCATGGCGTCCGTCAGTTCTTGAACTCGGGCTGGTGACGGTGTTGGGCGTGTGCCTGTTGGCGCTGCTGGGCATTCCACACCGGGGTGGGCGGCGGGACCATGGCGAGGATCCGCTCCACGACCTGGGCGGACGAAATGTTGTCGGCCATGGCGTCGAAGCCGAGGACGATGCGATGACCCATGACGTCCTTGGCCACGGCCTGGACGTCGGTGGGGAGCACGTAGTCGCGTCCATGGATGAGGGCCAGCGCACGAGCGGCGGCCACGAGGCCCAGCGTCGCGCGGGGTGAACAACCGATCTGGATGACCGGCACGAGGTCGGGCATGCCGAAGTCTGCGGGGTTCCTGGTCGCGAGGACGAGTCGCACGATGTACTCGGCCACCAGATTGTGGACGAAGACGTTGGTGGCCATGTCCTGCAGGCGCAGAGTCGCCTCGGGGTTGAGGACGGGGTTGGGCGCCGGCGCCTTGACCGACATGCGGCGCAGGATCTCGAACTCCTCGTTCCCTCGGGGGTACGGCACGTCGACCTTGAGCAGGAAGCGGTCGCGCTGCGCCTCGGGCAGCGGGTACACGCCCTCGGACTCGATGGGGTTCTGGGTGGCGATGACGATGAACGGCTTCTTCGCCGGGTAGGTCGTGCCCGCGATCGAGACCTGCTGTTCGGCCATCAGTTCGAGCATGGCCGACTGCACCTTCGCCGGAGCGCGGTTGATCTCGTCGGCGAGGACGAAGTTGACGAACACCGGGCCGAGTTCGATGTCGAACTTCTCCCTGGACGCCGAGTAGATGCGGGTGCCGACGATGTCGGACGGAACCAGGTCGGGCGTGAACTGGATGCGGGCGAACTCACCGCCGACGACGGTTGCGAAGCTGCGGACAGCCAGCGTCTTGGCCACGCCGGGCACACCCTCAAGGAGGATGTGGCCCTTGGCCAGCAGACCGACCATCAACTGCTCCACCATGTGTTCCTGGCCCACGATGACCCGCTGAACCTGGGCGATGGCCTCGCCGAGGAGCTTGGCGGCGTCCGCCACCGACGGCCCCTGGTTCGCCTGCGGAACCTGGGTCTGGGACTCCATGGGCATCGGGTGGCTGGGTGTGGTCACTCGGGTCTCCTGTACCGGCCGGCCACCGAGGCCGCGCGTGCTCGTCATGCAGATGCGTATTTCGTGCCACGATACCGCGCCCATCCCAGCGGACGCGGCGCCGCAGCCCCCGACCGGGACGTCCGCACGGCCCCGACAGCTGCCCGTCACTTGGTGATCTGTGGTGTCATTGGGGGCAATGTCCACGCCATTCCCGCCCCCTGAGGGCCCCGCCGCACCCCCGTGGGGGGTGCCGTCCGGCGTGCACCCGTCCCCCCTCCTCGTGGACGATCCGCCGCGGGTCGGCGACTTCTGGCTGGACGCGCGACTGTCCGCGTCCTCGAGTGGCATCACGTACCTGGGCCACGGACCCGACAACACCCCCGTCATGCTCATCATGTTGAGTCGGGGTGCAGCCGGGGACGCGGCGGCCCGCGACCGGCTCGCAGGTGAGGTCAACAAGCTCCACATCGACACCGTCGTCGCCCGCGGTGGACAGGGTCAGTCCGAGGGGCGGCTCGGGCACCGCTACCGCAGCGAGGCTGACGACCCGGTTGGTCCCGACGACGTGGCGCTGGCACCCTGGGTGGCCCTCGCCTACGACGGATCACCAGCCGCGATCGCCGAGGCGAACCGCCTCCTGGCGAGTGTCGACCTGACGACCAGCACACTGCTCGGCAGCCCGTCGGGGCCCGACTACCGCCTGCACTGGATCGAGAACACCGCACCGGGCACGTCCCGCCTGTGGCCGCTCCCCTGGCCGGGGCGCCACGACCGGGCCGGGTGGATGACGATGCTGGTCAGCTGGCTGTTGATGATCCTGATCGCCGCCCTCGCCCTGTTGATCGCCGTGCTCCTCTTCCAGAACTCCCCACCCCAGCAGCCACCGCCGCCGGTCCCGACGTCCCCGCCGCCGAGTTCCCAGAGCCCGCCACCCTCGCAGAGCGAATCCCCGCCTCCCAGTTCCCAGTCGCCCAGTTCGGCCCCCCCGTCGAGCGGGTCGCCGAGCCCCTCGAGTGGTTCGCCGAGCCCGTCGTCCGGGTCACCCTCGCCGTCGTCGGGCTCGCCCACACCGTCGTCCGGCTCGCCCAGCCCGTCGTCCGGCTCGCCGTCGCCGAGCTCCGGTTCGCCCAGTCCGGGTCAGTCGGGCTCGGCCGGTGGATCGCCCTCCATCAACCCGAGGCTGTGACCATGCGTCCGTCGTTGATCGCCACAGATCTGGACGGGACGTTCCTCGTCTCGCATCACGAGGCACACCCGCTGAACGTCGAGGCAGTGCTGCGGGCAGCGGCGGTGGGCATCCCGATCGTGATCGCCACAGGACGTCCGGCGCGCTGGCTCGAGGCGCTGGAGCCGATCAAGGCAGCCCACCCGATCGTGGTCACGAGCAACGGCGGCGTGATCCTTGACTTCGCTGCCGGTGAGGTCGAACACTTCTGGGCGATCGACGACGACGTCCTGCTCGAGGTGACGCGCGACGTGAGGGCGGCGGTGCCCGGTGCGGTGTTCGCCCTCGAGCGTCCTCTGGGATGGGCCTGCGAGCCCGACTTCCGGCGTCCAGGCGAGATGCACGTCGACGTGACGGTGGCAGCCCTCGAATCCCTCGTGGGCACCCCCACCGTCAAACTCCTCGTCAGTCACGACGACCTGGACACCGAAGCACTCGCCGAGATCGTCACTCCCGTGGTGGGCGATCGGCTGACCGTCACGTGGTCCTTCATCTCGCCCATGGGACTGCTCGAAGTCAGCGCACCCGGGGTGAGCAAGGCGAGCGCGCTGGCGAAGGTCGCGTCCGATCTCGGGGTTGACCTCGCGGATGCCATCGCCTTCGGCGACATGCCCAACGACCTCGAGATGTTGCGGTGCGTCGGACGTGGTCATGTCATGGCGAACGGTCACCCGTCGATGCACGCCCTGGGCATGTCGGTCATCGGGTCGAATCTTGACGGTGCCGTCGGACGCACGATCAGCGCGATTCTCGACGCGCTCTGAGTCGGACGCCTGCTCACCCGATCAGGCGCGTCCCGGCCCCATGGCGAGTTTGATCTCGGCGTGAAGCTCCTCGAACTCGTGCCGCTGTCGGCGGCTGAACATGATGGCGTTCTCGTCGCCGGCGGCGGCCACGGAACGTCCGAGGTGCGAGGTTGCCGGGGTGTGGTCAGCCGACTCGAAGCGGATGAAGCCGTTGGTGAGGAACCCGGCTCGCTTGAGTTCGACCGATGTCAGCTTCCCGATGGGGATGCGCTGGTCGCCCGCGCCCCGCACGACGTCGCTTCGGGCGTGCTCCCGCGAGAGCGTGACGGTTCTACCGTCGAAGCTCACGCTGCCGTTCAGTCCGATCACGGTGGTCATGTTCGATCTCACGCTCCGGGGAGGCCGCGTCCGGGGTGGACGCCTATTGGGTAGCCTAGCTCGTGCTGGTCAGGGTGCTGTTTGCGAATTGAGCCCACCCGGCAAGCAGGTTTGCTTCGGGGCGGTAGCTCAGCAGGTCAGAGCAGGGGACTCATAATCCCTGGGTCGTGGGTTCGAGCCCCACCCGCCCCACCAGCAGATTACTGC
>CALKHV010000146.1 GCA_937988865.1 uncultured Propionibacteriaceae bacterium
TGCCGTGGCCTCCTATGAACCGGACGCCATCGTCCTCTCCGTCCTCCGTGGCGAGGACGAATCCGCGTCACAGACCTTGCGTGCCCTCGCCGAGATCCATCCCGACGTCCCCGCCTTCATCGGCGGCCCGTACGTCGGGGAGATCCCTGCGTCCGCACGAAAGCTCCCCCCCACGTACGCGGCCGCGTGCCAGGCCTTCGTGGACGCCGTCCCCGCCGCGTAGCCCAATTGGCAAAGAGAGCCAACCTTGGACAAACCTTGTGCAATTGGCCTCGATCACCTACGATGTGTCCATCGAGACACACCCACCAGGGTCACCCCCCGGGCGCCTCTCTCACTCAGATTCACATCACCCATACCCCAGAAGACGAAGGAGGCACCGTGACACTGACCCTCAACCCCAGCGCACTCGTCGTGCCTGACGAGGTCGTCCTGCTCGCCGACGACGGCACCCCCATCGGCACGCACGATCGCGTCGCCGTCCACACCGGCGACACGCCCCTCCACCTCGCCTTCTCCGTCCACCTCTTCAACCGCCGCGGCGAGGTGCTGATCACCCGCCGCGCCGTCACCAAGAAGACCTGGCCCGGCGTCTGGACCAACTCCTGCTGCGGCCACCCGCGCCCCGACGAACCCATCGAGGACGCCGTCCGCCGCCGCGTCCGCGAAGAACTCGGGCTCGAGGTCACCGACGTCGTCGCAGCCCTCCCCAATTTCCGGTACCGCGCCGTCGACGCCAGCGGCATCGTCGAGAACGAGATCTGCCCCGTCTACCTCGGTTTCGTCACCTCCGACAGCGTCCACCTCGACCCCGACGAGGTCGGCGACCACGCGTGGGTGCCGTGGTCTGACTTCGTCGCCGCCATCCGCGCGACCCCGCAGGTCTACTCCCCGTGGTCGGTCCTGCAGGTGCCCCAGCTCGACCCCCGCATGGCCCGCATGATGGCCGAACTCCCGCTCCCCACCTCGGACGCCCAGGCCTGCATCGACGACGTCGACGCGCTGCTCCACCTCGAATACGCGCGCCTCGCGGCGACCTGGTCGAGCTTCCTCGGCGACATGGGTCTCGACGTGATGGACCGCGACCTCCCCAAGTGGATGCACGACCAGATGAGCGTCGGCGGCAAGCGTTTCCGCGTCGCCATGGCGTACTGGGGCTTCATCGCCGCCGGCGGCCAGATCGCCAGCCCCGGCTACGGCCACCTCGTCACTGCCGCCGCCGCCCTCGAGACCCTCCACTACTTCGCGCTCGTCCACGACGACGTGATGGACGAGTCCCTCTCACGCCGCGGACGTCCCGCCGCCCACATCCAGGCCGAGGCCCGCCACCAGGACGCCGACGCCCTCGGCGACGCCACCGTCTTCGGACGCAACCTCGCGATCCTCCTCGGCGACCTCGCGCACCTGCAGGCCGACAAGATGGCGTCCCGGCTGCCCGACGAGTTGCGCACCATCTGGTACGACCTGTGCGTCGAACTGATCGTCGGCCAGCGAGCCGACCTGACCGGTGCCGCAGGCGGACGCCGGGACGCCGCCCACGCGCGTGCCGTCGCCCGGCTCAAGTCGGGCTGCTACACGATCGTGCGTCCGCTCGAAATCGGCGCGGCGGCCGCCGGTGCGTCCGGTGAGATCCGTTCGGCACTCAACGACTGCGGTCACCACATCGGCCAGGCCTTCGCCCTGCGCGACGACTACCTGGGCGTCTGGGGCGACCCGCAACTCACCGGCAAGCCCGCCGGCGACGACCTCGTCGAGGGCAAGGCCACGATGATCCTCGCCCTCGCCGCCGAGCGCCTCACCAACGGCGCCGCCCGCGCCCTCGAGCGCGTCGGCACCCAGCGCGCCCGCCGCAGCGACATCGAACTGCTCCAGCGGACGCTCACCGACAACGGCGTCCGGTCCGAGATCGAAACCATGATCGAGGCCGAGGTCCGTGCCGCTGACGCACGCCTCGACAGCTGCCACTCCCTGTCAGCGTCCGGGGTCGAAGGACTCCGATCCATGATCGCCCGCATCGCCTGGAGGGACGCATGAGCACCGTCGTCGTACTCGGAGCCGGCCTCGCCGGACTCTCCGCCGCCGCCCACCTGCGCCAGGACGGTCACGACGTGATCGTCGTCGAGCGCGAGGCAAACCCGGGCGGACGCAGCGGTCGCCTCGAACGTGACGGCTTCACCTTCGACACCGGACCGAGCGTCCTCACGATGATCGACCTTGTCAGGGAGCCGTTCACAGCGCTCGGGGCGTCCCTGGAGGACCATCTTGACCTGCAGATCCTCGACCCGGCCTACCGGGCGCGCTACGCCGACGGCTCGACGCTGCACGTCCGCCACGGCCACGACGCCATGCGCGGCGAGATCGAACGCAACTCCGGCCCCGCGGACGCCGCTGCCTTCGACGACTTCGTCATCTGGCTCCGCAAGCTCTACGACGTCGAGATGCCCCACTTCATCGAGACCAACTTCGACTCGCCGCTCGACCTGCTGCGCAGCCCCCGCGCCGCCGCCGAACTGCTCCGTCTTCGCGGTTTCGGACGCCTCGGCCCCGAGATCCGTCGCCGCTTCACCGACGAGCGGCTCCACCGCCTGTTCTCGTTCCAGGCCATGTACGCCGGCCTCGCCCCCGACCAGGCCCTCGCGCTCTACGCCGTCATCACCTACATGGACAGCGTCGAGGGCGTCTACTTCCCCGCCGGCGGCATGCGGGCCGTCCCGCAGGCGATCACCACGGCCGCAGAGAACGCCGGGGTCACCTTCCGGTTCGGGGAGTCGGTCGCCGCAATCGACCGCACCTCCGCCGGACGCGTCACGGGCGTCACCCTCGTCGGCGGCGAACAGATCCGCGCGGACGCCGCCGTCGTCACCCTCGACCTGCCGACCGCGTACTCCAAGCTGCTGCCCGACCTCACGCCCCCTCGGGCGTTGCGTGGCGGGAAGTACTCACCGTCCGCGCTGGTCTGGCACCTCGGCGTCCGCGGCACGCCCGGCCCTGAGGTGGCGCACCACAACATCCACTTCGGGCAGCAATGGTCGGAGGCGTTCGTCGACCTGCTCCAGCGCGGCACGGCGATGGCCGACCCGTCGCGGTTCGTCTGCGTCCCGTCGTTGCACGACACGACGGCGGCGCCGGAGGGGTCGTCCACGCTGTACGTCCTGGAGCCCGTCCCGAACCTTCAGGTCGGCAAGCTCGACTGGGCGTCCGAGGGGCCGCGCCTGCGCGACCGCCTCCATCGCTTCCTCTCCGACGAGGGCTACCCCCTCGACATCGTCACCGAAGAACTCGTCACCCCCGTGGACTGGCGCGACCAGGGCATGGCCGAGGGGACGCCGTTCGCCCTCGCGCACACCTTCCCGCAGACCGGACCGTTCCGTCCCTCGAACGTCGACCGCCGCGTCCCCGGCCTGGTGTTCGCCGGGTCGGGCACGGTGCCCGGGGTGGGCGTCCCGATGGTGTTGATCTCTGGACGCCTGGCCGCCCAGCGCGTCCGGGAGGGTCTGCGGTGACCGACCTGCTGCGGCAGGGGTACCGGGAGTGCGCGCGCCTCACGCGCGAGTACGGCACGACCTACTACTGGGGGACGCTGCTGCTCCCGCGAAGGCAGCGCCGCGACGTGTATGCGGTGTATGCGCTGTGCCGGTTGGCCGACGACATCGTCGACGAACCCGACCGCGAGCATGTCGGCGTCCCGATCGGGGGGACGCCCATCGAACGGTTGGCTGCGTTCCGTCAGGTCTTCGTGGACGCCGTCGAGCACAGCTCGGACGACCCGGTGATGGCGGCCGTGGGCGACAGCCTGCGACGCCGCGGCACCGATCTGGAGTGCTTCGACCGCTTCTTCGACGCCATGGCGCTCGACCACACGCGCACCACGTGGGCGACGTGGGAGGAGTTGCGCGACGGCTACATGGAGGGGTCGGCGGCGGTGATCGGCGAGATGATGCTGCCGGTGCTGGAGCCGTTGTCGCCCGACGCCAAGGCCCCGGCCCGCAGCCTCGGCCTGGCATTTCAGCTCACCAACTTCCTGCGCGACGTCGGTGAAGACCTCGATCGTGGACGCGTCTACCTCCCCCAGGACGCCCTCGCCCGGCACGGTGCAGACCCGTCGCTGAGGCGGGTCACCCCTGAATGGCGCGCCATGTTCGCCGAACAGATCGAACTCAACCGCCAGCTCTACCGGGACGCACTGCCCGGCCTTGACCTGCTGCCCCCCGCGTCCCGACGCTGTGTCGGTGCCGCGCTGGTGCTGTACTCGCGCATCCTCGACCGCATCGAGGACGCCGACTACGACGTCTTCTCCGGACGTCACCGCGTGCCGGGCCGCGAGAAGGTCGACGTCCTGGTGCGGACGCTGACCGTCGGCGTCCCTCAGCCCTTGCTTGAGGCGCGCGAGAGCCGGTCGGTCAAGGCCTGAGGCAGGGTGGCGACGCCGGTCATCGGGACGGTCCAGATCGCCTGACCCGCGACGCCCCAGGTCTTCAGGAGTTCGTTCGCGGCGAGGAAACCCGTGGTCGTGGCCCGTTCCATGAGGGCCACCGGGTAGTCGGCACGCACCCAGTCGCCCGCCAGCACGACGCCCGGGACGGGCGTGTCGACTCCGGGACGCTCCAGCCACGGGGACGGGTCGATGAGCGTGCAGTCGTCCGCGACGAGGAGTTCGCGGTGCACCTCTGCGAGGTGCGCGGTCTCGGGGAAGACCTCGTGGAGCTGGTGGATGAGCTCGTCGGCGACCGCCTCGGCCTCGGGCGTCCCCGGGTGTACATCGGGGGACGCGGCGTAGGCGTGCAACTCGACGACCGAACCGCCATGGGCGTCCGACCAGGCGCGGGCGCCGGCCTCGAAGCGTTCCAGGACCGTGACGTTGTCGAGCGGGCCGTAGCCGCTGGTGCCGAGGAACGCGGTGCGGTCGGCGTCGACCAAGCCGTCGAACCACAGGCGCAGCACGACGAACGGGGGCGCGTTGCGGGTGCGGGCGACGCGCGACTGCCAGGTGGTGACGTCGGGGGTGACCAGGTCGTCCGCGAGGTCGAGTCCGGCGACGAGTTCGCGCGCGACGCGCGGGTCGGTCGCGATGACGACGGCGTCGGCGGTGATCGTCCCGTCGGACGTCCGAACCTCGACCGAGGACGCGTCCCGATGCACCTGCGTCACCCTCACCCCCGTGCGGACGTCGGCCCCCCGCACGGCGAGGTAGCGTCCGAGGGGGGCCCACCAGACGGTGTCGTAGTCGTCGTTGGGCACGTCGAACAGCAGCCCCTCGGCCGAGCCGGTGAAGTAGGCGTGGAACATCGCGACCAGTTCACCGGCCGCGAAGTCGTGCGGGTCGGCGAAGAACGAGCGCGCGAAGACCTCGAGGGCGAGGTCGCGGGCGGCCTCGGGGAAGTTGAGGCGGTCGAGGAAGTCGGCCGCCGACTCACCGTCGTGGTCGCTGTAGGTCTGGGGGAAACGCATCCTGACCAGGCCCATCGCCGCCGGGACGTTCACCTTCGCGAGTGACCTGGCCGTGAAGGCCGGGCTGGCGAGGACGAAACCGAGGACGCTCCACGGCGGCGTCCGGGGGATGTTGGTGAACGAGTCGCGCAGTCCACCCGGACGCTGCAATGGGTAGTCGGCGACCGGCACGAGGCCCGAGAGGTCGGGATCGACGCGCTTCAACAGGGCGCGCAGGTTGTAGTACTGGCGGAAGAAGGCGTGGAAGCCGCGGCTCATCGTGCGTCCGTCGTCGAGGGGCCAGGCGGCGACGCGTCCGCCGAGGCGGTTGTTGGACTCCAGGAGCGTGACCTTCACGCCGCGCTCAGCCAGGACGGCGGCGGCGGCGATGCCGGCGATCCCGCCGCCGACGACGACGACGTGGCGGGGTTCGCGCACCGCGGGGAAACCGGTGGGGGCGGCGTGGTGGACGGCGCGACGGTCGCGTCCGGGGCGAGTGGTCATGAGGCCTCCTGGTGGGCGGAACGTGTGGAATCGTCGCGGCGCGTGACGCGCACCCAGATGAGCAGGGTGAGGGTGACCATCGAGAAGCCGAAGCCGAAGTCTTCGATGGGGATGTCCCACGGGGCGCGGACGCCGAGCATCTCGTCGGGGTTGTAGATGACGATCGGGTCGCTGAGTTTGGTGAGCCAGCCGTCGATGATGATCTGGAAGAAGAAGACGATGGCCATCGAGATCCAGTACTGGGCCTGGCGGAAGATGCCGGTGCGCAGCCAGGCGAGTTCGAGGGCGACGACGGCGATGATCGAGATGACGGTCAGGACGGTGTACTCAGGCATCGCGGGCCTCCCTCGGTTCGCTCGCTGCGGGCGATCGACGGACGCGGCCCAGGACGTCACCCACGGCCTCATACGTGAGCAGGCCGCACAGCGGGACCACGATGAAGAAGACCAGCTCTTCCAGCGGCATGACGCCGAGGTGGATGCCGGTGACGAAGCGGGGGTTGTACGTCCAGTGGTCGCGGACGATGCCGACGATGTCCCAGATCGAGAACACGATGACCGTGGGGATCAGGGCCATCAGGGCCAGGCGCAGGCGGCGGTAGACGCGCGCGTGCAGCACGAACTCCAGCGGGAGCGTGATCGCCACGCACACGGCCATGAGCAGCAGGTACTGGTAGGTGTTCATCACCCTCCTCTCGGTGGTCCTAGCGTAGAGGGTCACGTGGAGACTTGTCCAAGGTTTGTCTAGGCTCTACTGTGGGAGGTGACGCACGAGCGCACCCACGGAGGATCATGTCCCAGCCCAGCACCCCTCGGAGCCCTGCGGCGCGCGCGGCGTCCGAGGTGCGGGCGTTCCTCGCGGCGGCACTCTTCACGCCCGTCGAGCGTGACCACCTCGAGGCTGCCCCGGTGTGGCGACGTCGTCGGATCGTCGTCGCGGTGACCCTGGTGCTCGGCACGATCGCGCTGGGTCTCGCCCTGGCCATCCAGCCCGGCGACCCTCTCTTCTACCCCGCCACCCTCGGCGTGGCTGCGGTCTGGACGGCCGGTGCGCTCGCGTCCGGACGCCTCTACCTCGGACGCGCCCACACCCGCGGCGGTCGGCAGAGCCACGCAGTGCTGCAGGGTTTCCTGCTCGGGGCGGGGTTGTTGGCGGTCTTCCTGGCGGGGGCGGTCGTGGTCGGACGCGTCCCCGTGCTCCGGCGTCCCGTCGACGACCTGCTCGACCACGCCCGCTACGGATCGCTGCTCGTGGTGGCGTTGATCACGGCGATCAACGGTGTCGCCGAGGAACTGTTCTTCCGCGGCGCCGTCTACGCCGCGCTCGACCGGCGGTGGAACGTCATCGGGTCGACGGCCCTCTACGCGCTGTCGACCGTGTTCGCGGGAGTGCCCCTCCTGACCTTCGCGGCGGTGGCCGTCGGGCTGCTCGCCGCGGCCCAGCGTCGCGTGACCGGCGGCGTCCTCGGCCCCATCGTGACCCACCTCACCTGGTCGTTGGGGATGCTCTTCCTGCTCCCCACGGCCCTCACCCTCGGAGGTTGACATGTCCCTTGCCCTCGTCACCGGCGCGTCCGGCTACATCGGTGCCCAACTCGTGCCGGCACTCCTCGAGGCCGGGTGGGAGGTGCGGGTCCTCGCCCGGACGCCGGGCAAACTCGACGCGTCGTGGCGCGACCGCGTCGAAGTGGTGCAGGGGGACGCGACCGTCCCCGCCGACCTGGCTCGGGCGCTGGCGGGGGTCGACGTCGCCTACTTCCTGCTGCACTCGATGGACGGTCAGGGCGACTACGTCGCGCGGGACCGGGAGTTGGCGCACGCCTTCGCGTCCGCAGCCCGCGAGGCCGAGGTCGGACGCATCGTCTACCTGAGCGGGTTGCACCCAGAGAACACCCCGCTGTCGGACCACTTGGGGTCGCGGGTGGAGGTGGGGGAGATCCTGCTGGCGTCCGGGGTGCCGACGGCGGTGCTGCAGGCGGGGGTCGTGCTGGGTGACGGGTCGGCGTCGTTCGACATGTTGCGGCACCTGGCGGAGCGGCTGCCGGCCGCGTTCGGACCCAAGTGGTTGCGGAACCGGATTCAACCGATCGCCGTCGACGACGTGGTGTTCTACCTTGTCAGGGCGGCGAGTCTGCCGTCCGAAGTGAATCGGGCCTTCGACCTCGGCATGGACGAGGTGCTCACCTACGCCGAGATGATGGACCGTTACGCCCGCGTCGCGGGGCTGGGTGGACGCTTCGTCGGCACGGTGCCGGTGCTCACGCCGGGGCTCGCGAGCCACTGGGTGGGGCTGGTGACGCCGGTGTCGTCGGGGATCGCGCGTCCGCTGGTGGGGAGCCTGATCAACGACGCGGTGAAGCATTCGGATGACGCGGCCGACGTGTTGGGCGTGCCCGAGGGTGGGGTGACGGGGTTCGACGAGGCGGTGCGGCGGGCGCTGGCGGACGTCGACCCGCTGCGCTGGCGCCGGGTGACGCGGCGCGTGGCGGGGGCCGTCGTCGCGACGGCGGTGGTGGGGTCACTGCTGACCAGCCCGGACTCGTCCTGGTACCGGGTGCTGCGCAAGCCGACCTGGCAGCCGCCGGCAGCGGCGTTCCCGATCGCGTGGACGACGCTGTACGGACTGATCGCCGTGGCGTCGGCGTCCGCGATCGCTGATCTGGGTGAATCGGGACGCGACGAAGAGGCGTCGGACTTCGCGAAGGCGCTGGGGGTGAACCTGGTGCTGAACGCGGCCTGGAGCGGGGTGTTCTTCCGCGGCCATGCGCTGGCGGCGTCCACGGTGACGGCGGCGGCGCTGGCGGCGTCCTCGGCGGACCTGTCGCGGCGTGGTTTCGCGGCCGGTGTCGGCAAGGGTGCGGCCCTCGCGCCGTACGCGGCGTGGACGACCTTTGCGACGGCGCTGACGGCGTCCATCTGGAGACTGAACCGCCGCCGCTGACGGGATGGGCGTGCGACTGCGGCGACTCGCCTCGGGCCTTGGCTGCGGTTGGCCGAATCTGGGCCCGCGAGCGGGTTCTGGCGTCCGATCGGGGCGTATCGCGCGTCCCGGGACCGGA
>CALKHV010000147.1 GCA_937988865.1 uncultured Propionibacteriaceae bacterium
GTTCGACACCCTGCCCGCACAACTGCAACACCACCGATGAACCCGTCCGACCCCCTCATAACCCCTCAACCTCGAGACCTCCACACCTTCTTCACGCGCATCACCGAGTGGGACTACCCAGACCAGCCCCGCACGGGCCTGGTCTTCCGCGAAGACCGCCCACGGCTGGACAGGCCATTGCCGAAGTTCCTCGACGACGCCGCCGCCGCAGCGTTCATGACCGCAGCCGCCCGGTTGCCCGACGAACTGGATCGGTTGATGGTCCAGATCCTGGCCCGCACCGGCATGCGTCGCGGCGAACTTCTCGGCCTGCGCATCGACGCCGTTGTCCAGATCGGCACCGGCTCTTGGCTACGCACCCCAGTCGGGAAACTTCACACCGACCGCTACATCCCCCTCGACCCCGCCCTGAAGACCCTCATCGACGGCTGGATCGCCAAACGCCCGTCCTGGCAGGCCAGCGACCTGCTCCTGCTCGAACGCGGCCGGCCGATCCCTCCCACACGCGTCGACAAAGCCGTCCAGAAAGCAGCCACCACGGCCGGGATCGGGCACGTCCACCCCCACCAACTGCGACACACCCTTGCCACCCAAGCCATCAACCGCGGCATGAGCCTCGAAGCCATCGCCGCGCTGCTCGGACACACCGACCTGTCCATGACCATGGTCTATGCCCGCATCGGCGACCGCACCGTCGCCGACCAGTACTTCCAGGTCACCAGCAAGATCGAAGCCCTCTACCGCCAGGCCCAACCCACGCCCGCCACACCCGTGCTACCCGCCGACGCCGCTGGTCCCGCCATGACCGCCCTCCACGCCGAAGTAGCCAAACGCCTACTCGGCAACGGCTACTGCCGCCGGCCCGTCGAGCTCGATTGCCGCTACGAAACCATCTGCGAGACCTGTCCCATGTTCTTCACCACCCACGAGCACCGCCCCCTCCTGCAAGCCCAACGAGACGACGCCTGCGCCAAAGGCCAAACCCGACGCGCCGAGGTCTACACCGGCCTACTCGAACGCCTGGATCAAGCCACCGCTTGACACCGATCACCCACATAAGCCGAGGCCGACCTCAGGATCGCGTTCGCGCGGCGCAGTTCCCGGTTCTCCCTCTCCAGCTGCACGAGCCTCTCATGCGGGTCGGCCGCCGTCGCCGACGACCCGGGCACGGGACCAGGGGCACGCAACCAGTTCCGCAAGGTAGATCCTGGGATGCCCAACTGCTCGCCGACCTGGTTGCAGGCCCGCTTGACTGGGATCCCCGGGTTCTCCTTGATCGTCTCGTGCACAGTGCGGACCGCACGCTCACGCAACTCGTCGTTGTACTTCCTTGGTGCAGGCATGACTCCACTCTCCTGTAGAGGTCAAGACCCTCCACCAAACCCGGGGTGGTTCACTCGACCGCAACAGCGCGTCCAGGCGGACGGGGGAGGGTCGGTGATGTCCGCCAGAACAGGTCAGACCCGGATGAGGTGGGTCCACCAGGCCAGAACCTGGCCGATCGTGGCGACCGGGGAGGCCGGAGATGCCCCTGAGCAGCGTGGCCATGAAGCCACTAGGCCGATGAGGTGCGAGAGATTGTTGGCGACCACGCCCCCTCCCTGCAGGACGCGGGCCTCCTGCAGGTCGTGAATGCCGTAGGGCAGCACGCCCGCGGCGATCAGAATCAGGAAGGCGCCGGTCCAAGTGAAGGACTTCGACAGGCTGATCCGTAGCGCACCCCGATGGATCAGGTAGCCCAGCGCCACGGCCGGGGCGATACCGATCAGGGCACCAGCAGCGGGTCGGTGGCAGAGGTCGAACTGGATGCCGCCGCGTGGGTGGCGGCCAAACACGAACAGGGCTGTCTCCAGTCCTTCCCTACTGACGGCCAGCGCGCCGACCAAGGCGAGCGTCCAGGCCGAGCCGGCGGCGTCCACGCGGGAGCGGAGTTCGCCCGACAGGGCGTAAGCGGTGCGGGCCATCCAGAAGGTCATCCAGGTGACAGCAGTCCCCCGATAAGTTGCTGGGCCTCGGAGGTGAGCCCACGGGGCCCGGACGCCGGGCCTCGCTGCCGACCCGTAGACCAGAGCACCGCATTCGGCAACCGTCTCGTTGCGTAAATAGTTACCGGTTGGCCAGGCTCCATGCGTTGCTCGCCTTGTCCCACAGATCCTGCAGGCGGGCGACTATCGGCTCTGCGGCGGCGCCGTGCAGGTCGGCGGTCAGACCGGCCACGAACTCCTCCCTGGACTGGGTACGCACCTGATCGATGGTCAGGTTCTGCACCCTTTCGGTCAGCTTGGCCGTCCACGCCTGGTCGAGGATCAGGCCGGTCACGGGTTCGGCGGCCACCACTTCGGGCAGCACGGGCGCGGCCCCCAGCCGGAGGGCAACCTCGTCGCGGAACAACCCGAGCAGCCCGGGATTGAGCCGAACACCGCCCTCGCAGGTGTAGAAGAAGTCCCGGAAGGACGCGGCGTAACGGCGGTGGGAGTCGCAGTCGAGTCGACTGACGACCCCACCCTTGACCGTGACGTCGGCAAGGATCACCCAGGGTTCGCTCACGCACGGGGCGCAGGTGGGGCAGTTGCAGTCGGTCGGGGCGGCCGGAATCGGCTGACCGTCGGCGTTGAGCTTCACCGGACGCGGCGGGCAGGCCACGGCAGTCCGCAGCGACGGCGGCTCCAGGACCTCCGGGTAACTGGGCGGCAACTCGTCCAGCACCCGGATCCGCCACGAGTCCCGGATCCGGCTGTATTCGCAGCTGTCGGCCTCGCAGCCGCAGCCGCAGCCCGACGCGGACACGTTGACCGGGCGGCAGGAGTACTCCGCGTAGGCGATCGCCAGGTACACCGGCCGGCCATCGGGACGGGCGATCGTGACGTCGGCACACCAGGGGTCCGGCGCCGCGCAGCCGCTGACCGCGTCACCTGCCAGGTTCTGCGTCGTCACATCGACCTCGACCAGGTCGCCGATGACGATCTCGTCACCGAACGGCCCCAGGACGTAGCCGGGCTCGACGAGCACAGTCCCCGGCTTGTCGCCCACCCTGACCCTGGCACCGCACACGATCCCCCAGCCGTGCAGCAGCCGATTGTGCCGCCGCAGCTTCTCCCGGAAGTAGATCTGGTCCTGGGTGAGGTCCGGGGCCTGCACGATCTGCCGCGGATAGAAGTGGGTCCGTTCGGCCGTGCTGGTACCCGCCGGCCAGTCCAGCGTCCCGGACGCCGAGCCGCATCCGCACCCTGTCGTCCCAGTGCCAGTGACTGTCGTCGTTGTCATGAAGATCTCCTCACGTGAAGTCAGTTGACCGGGCCGAGCCGGAAGAAGGAGCTGAAGAACTTGCCACCGGGCTGACCATCACCCGAGGGCAGGACGCCGCCACCGTCGGTGACGGCGTCGACGAAGTCCTGGTCCGGCTGGAACTCCTCGTTGCCCCAGAGCTCGGAGATCTGGTCGGCGGCCAGTTTCGTGCCGGCGAACTCGGCGTCCAGGGCGATCCCGGTGGCGTCGGCGACCACCTCCGGTGCGCTGCCCAGCATCACCACCAGGACGGTGAACCGTTCGGCGTCGACCTGCTCGCCCCGGAACATGGCCGTGGTGCCGCCGCCGGGGTCGGCCAGACCCAGCTTGATCCTGCGCAACGTCCCGAACTCACCCTCGCCGAAGTTCTGGAACCACCACAGCCCGAGCCACCCGTCCGGGTTCGCCAGGCACTCCTCGCGGATCGGCTGGTCGAAGGCGATGGTGATGGTGGGTTCGTTCGCCCACGAGTCCGGTTCGGTGGTGGCGTTGCCGGGCCTGATCGCGGTGACCCGCGGAGGGTCCGGCTGGGGTGCGGGGACGCCGGTGGCGCCGACCACCGTATCGGCGCCGGTGGCGACCAGCCGAGCGATCAGACTCTGCGGGCCCGGAGCACTGCGCAGTTGCCACGACACCCGGACCAGACCGCCGTCATGGCTGGTCAACGTGAGTGTCGGCGTTCCGGGCTGGCCCGGGACATCCGCGTCCGCCACGGAGGCGTCGTCGGCGGCCGTGAACTCCACGGCCTCACCGTCGACCCCGTTGCCGTTCTCGTCGGCCACCCGCAGTTCCACCGCCGCCGGGAGGAACTGGCCCGGTTCGGCCGACTGCCCGTCGCCGGACACGATCTGAAGGGTGCGGGTCGGCACCGGATGGGCCGCGTTGCAGCAGGCGTCCACCCGCTCGGCCAGCGCGACGATCAGTTCGAACAGCACCGAGTTGCTGAACACCTCGGCCCGGTAGGTGTACTGGTCGACGGTGCTGGGGGCGCCTGCCTCACCCAGGGTCACGGTGGCCACCACCACGCAGGCCTGTTCGGGCGGTTCGCAGCCGATCTGCAGGGTGCTCTGAGTCGCCACCCGCCGGTCGAAGCCGGCCGCGGGCGCCGGCGGGTAGATCGCGTCCCGCTGTTCGGGGGACAGCGCCGGCGGTCGGGCATCGGGCAACCCGGCGGTGACCCGCACCAAGTACCTCTCGATGGTGGCGCCCGGCTGGGTCGTCGTGCCGCCGTCGCAGTCGGAGACCGCGACCGCGGTCGGGTCCGCGTCGCACTCGGTGTAACACAGCCTCAGGGTCACCTGTTGTCCGGCAGCGAGCCGTTCGCCGTCCGGCCTGCCGTGGGCATCGGACGGCTGGAACGGATCCACCAGGACGGGGGCGGGCACGAGGATCTCCCGACCCAACCCGTCCACGGCCGCCCCCGACTGGAGGGCGACCCGGCCGTCCTGGCCCGCGATCACCTGCAGCCCACACAGGACGCCGTGGCCCAGCGTCAGCCGATTGACCAGCCAGCGCTGGTCAAGCCCGTAGCACTGTTCGAGCTGGAAGGCGGCAGCGTCGAGTGGCTTGCCATAGAAGTACTGGTTGCGCTTGGCGGCGCGCAGCGTACGCAGCAGCTCTTCGGGAATGGTCGATCCGGTCACGGTCGCCTCCAATTGGTCCTGGTTGTGGTCATGCGATGTGCTCCTTGCCCACCCGGGCCTGAAGTCCGGTGAGAGCGCTGTGGCCGAGCCCGGTCGGGGTCCCGACGGTCCACGCGGGAGGTGGGCCGCCGACGATCAGGTCCACACCCACCCGCGACTGGACGCCGACCCGGGCGTCGGGGCCGATCAGGCATAGGGTGTAGGCGGTGTGCGCCGGTCGTTCGGCATCGATCAGGGCGCGCAGTGCCGCCTCGCCGCCTCCGCCGGCGACCGACGCGGCCAACAGTTGGACGTGGAAGCGATGGGCCAGATCGGCGAACAGCGGCGCACCGGCCCGCTCCCCGCCGAGCAGATGGGACCCGTTGACCGCCGCCGAGGTGCCCACCACCGCCCCCTCCGGGGGCGCGGCGGCCAGCATCGTGCTGAACCCGAGCCCGCTGGGCTGCCCCACGCAGCCGCATTCGCTCTCGTCGGGGCCCAGGCTCCACACCGTGGCCCGCTGCGCTGGCGAGGTGATCACCGGCCGTGTTCCGAACCTTTCCTGGATCGCGTCGCCCAGACCCAGGGCAGTGCCACGAACCGCCTGCGCAGCGTGCGCCCCGGCGACCGTCCGCCGGCGGCGCTGCTCGTCCCAGCGCTCGTCGAGACCGACCGCCAGCCAGCCGGCCAGGTCGTCGAGTGCTCCGGAGCCGCCGCCGTCATCAGCGGCGGCCCAGGCGTCGAACCGTGCCGCCAGGTCGCGGCGCTCGGCGTCGGTCTCGGAGGCCAGACTCTGCAGGAGGCGCAACAGGCGGTCGAGGAAGTCGGCCCGGTCGGCGTCCTTGCGGTACACGGCCGGCAACAGGTCAAGCCAGCCTCCTCCTCCGCCCACAGCCAACTGGCCCACCCGCGGCGAGGACGCACCGTCGCCACTCAGTTCGCCGCCGATGCACACCAGCGGCCCCGAGGGCTGCGGCAGCAGCGCCGCCTCGACGTCTGCCGGCAGGGCTGCCCAACCCACCCATCCGGGGCTGGGGTCGGCGCCGAGTGGCAGGGTGGCGGGATCGGGTACCACACCGCCGCGCACCACGGCCGTCCAGAGCCGGACGTGCTGGCCCGGCGATCGGGTCAGGCGGGCCCGCAACTCCCGGCGTCCGGTCTCGGTGGCGGTGTCGATCGGGCCACAGACGAACGCCCCGGCCGTCAGGCTGCGGCCGACCGGGTCGTGACGCAGCCATGGCCCGCCGGCGACCGGCTCCCCCCACAGCGCACCGCCGGCCCACAGCAGGTCCGCCAGCTCCGTGGCTGCCCGGCCGATGCCGACCAGATCACCGCCGATGGTGAAAGTGAGCAGGTCGCCCTGTGCGGCGTCCACCAGATGGACCCGCTCCCCCAGCACCGCAAGGCCGGCGACCCGAGCCACATCGACGAGCGAACCGGGAATCAGCGGGTCCCCCCGCACGGGCGTCCAGGCGACCAGTTCGGCACCGGTTGCCCCGTCGACCACCACCACCCGGTCGGCGGCGGGGCCACGATCAAGCACGACGAGGGACGCCGCGCCCGGGGCCACCCGGATCGGGGCCACCCGGAAGGGATCAAGCAGCGAGTCGGGGGCGAAGGACGAGTCCTCGGTGCCGTCGGCGTCCAGCGCCCGGATCCGGCCTGAGCCCGCCGGGCCCGACCGGTCCAGCACCAGCAGCCGCTGCTCGTCGGCGACCACCTGCCACGGCCCCACCGCCGGCCAACTGCCGGTGGTGGCCCCGGTGAGCAGGTCGACCACGATGACGGCATCGGCCCCGGCATCGGCGACGTAGAGCCGTCGGCGAGGGCCGATCGCCAGCCCGCGGGGCGTGAGGAACCGCCCAGGGCAGAACTCGGCATCCACCGCGGCGATCCCCAGCAGCCCGGGCGCAGACTCCAGGGGGGCGCACTCATCGAACCTGAGCACCTTGGCCCGGACCGGATCACAGACAAACCCGAAGCCGTCGGTGCCGACGGCAAGCCCACCGGGCCCCCGCGGGTCGAATGCGACGGCGGGCCCGACGGGGACGCCGGCGTCCGGGATCCGGGACAGCGTCAGTTCCGAGCGCGCGTCGACCTCGACGCCGCGGGCGCGAAGCCCCAACCAGCCGCCCGCGAGCAGGGCGAAGCGAGGCAGGCGGTCCCGGGCTGTCTCGGCGCGCGTCATCAGGACTCGACCCCCAGCCAGCCGACCGACCATTGCCGGCCGGTGATCCGCTCGACGAGCCGATCGGGTGCCAGCAGCCAATCGGGATTGACCAGCCCGGCACCCAGGACCGGCAGGGCCATCCGCAGCCGGAAGCCCGCCGCCGAGGCCTGTTCGACGTGGACGTGGCCGTCCAGCACCCCTGTGAGGTCACCTTCGGCGAACTGCCGCTCCCCCAGCACCTGGGCCTGGTACTGCGGCGTGTTGCCGAACCCAGCCTCCGACGTGTCGACCCGCACCTGGACCCCCAACGGCAGGTCGCCGGGCCCGTGACCGTCCACTTCCCACAGCTCCCAGCCGGTGCCGGTCGCCGGAGTGCGTCCGGCGTACAGGTAGGGCTGGCGCTCGGGCAGGGCGCTGCGCCGCGGGGCCAGGTCCACGGCGGCGGCGAGTTTGCAGTTCAGGACGCTGACCGCACCCAGCACCACGTCCTGGCCGGACCGCACGGCGATCTGCTCCTGCCAGCGCACCAGTGGGGCGTCCAGCCGCAGGACGGCCCCGGCGGACTCGCAGACCCCGGCGCGGACGACCGGCCTCAGGTTCGCGTCGTCGGCGTAGGAGATGCTCACGTGGTACTTCATCGGTCCGCCGGCCGGTGCCCCCACCACAGCGGGAACGGTCAGTGTGACCGGGGCGGTCAGCACGATCGAGCGGCCACGGCTGTCGATGGCGTACCCGGCCGCGACGGTCACGGTCGACTCGCCCTTGGCACCGCGAACGGCCAGCCCGGAGACGATGCCCCAGTCGTGCAGGTAGCGCTGGTGAAGCCACAACAACTCGGTGTGGTAGCTCTGCACGGCAGTCAGATCGGCCGCGGTGAGCTGCTGGCCGTCGAAGAACGCCGGCCGGTTCAGGGTGGGAACGTCACTCATTGGACACCGCCGAAGAAGAGGAAGGCTGGCAGATTCCCCAAGCCGAGGAACGCCCAGAAATCGAAGGGCTGATAGGTCGTGTCGATACCGATCCAGGACAGGCCGACCGGGTTGGTCCGGGGGTCGGGGTCCTGCGGTTGCCAGTCCCCCAGCCGGCCACTGACCCGGACGGTGAAAGAGGTCGTGGCCACGCTCTCGACGGCCACGAACGGCCCGAACCACTCGGCCACTCGCCGGGTCACCGGCGGTGGCTGGTTGCTGCCGAAGTTGGCGAGTTCGCCCCAGGGGTGCTGATCCAGGGTGACGAAGTAGGCCGGGGATGGCGAGGTCAGGCCGCCGGCGGCTGTCGAGACCGGCATGGTCCAGCTCGCATAGGTCCCCTGAACGGGGCTGGCGGACCGCTGAACCCGCCCCATCGCCACCTTGGGTCTGACCAGTGCGTGTGCCACCTTGCGGACGGTGAGGTCGAGCGTCTCCCGATCCCCGCTGCGCCGAAGGGCGACGATCGGCAACTCCAGGCCGACCCGGACCGGCTCGGCGGGCCGCAGCCAGCGCAGCCGGGGCGCCTCGAGGGGCATCGCCCCAGGATCGCACCCCCCGACAGCTGGTTGCTCGCTGTAGGCGGCCACCAGGACGGCATTCCCGGCCGCCGGGACCGTCACCCGCTCGGGCCGCGACGACACGATGGTCCGGCCGAGGGCGTCCAGCCCCAGTCCCGGGGCAACGACCAGCACGTCGGCGTCCCGCGAGCACTCGTACCCGGTGACGATCCCCCACGCCTGGTGCAGTCGCGCGTTGTGCAGTGCCAGTAGTTCGTCGGCAGTGGCCGACTGCGCGGCCAGATCGGCCCCGGACAGGCACTGGCCCACCCGGTACTCGACCCTGCTCCGGTTGGTTCTCATCGCACCCTCACCTCGTGCTCGCCGGATACCACCAGTTGCAAGGGGCCGACGCAGATGTTGCCGCAGCCCGGATCGCGGCCGGCCACCGACAATTCCAGGGTCACCACGTGGTCCACCCCGGCCACCCTGTCGAGCTCGGCCAGGACGTCGGCCCGGAACACGTCGCGGCCGAACGGCCAGCCGCGTCCGACCGGACCTCCGGTCAACGGATGCAGGTAGGCGGCGAGCGCCGCCTGCGCATCGGCCCGGACGCGGTCCGCGTCCACCCCGGGGAGTGCCTGCAGGTCGGTCCGCACGGTGACCTGTTGGTAGTCGGGTCCGGTCACCACCAGCCGGGTGCCCAGGGTGCGCCGGGCGCACAACCACCCTCGGACGGCAGCCAAGGTTGCCCCGGTCGGCACGGGACGCGCGGCGGGCAGGCCGGGGACGATGACGACGGTCACCGTCCCCTCGGCCAGCGCACCGGGCAGCGCCGGATCGATGCCGGCCCAGGCCCGGGCCCGGCGGATGGCAGTACCGGGGACCTCGAGCGCGATGCGTTCGAAGTCCAGCAGGGTGGCGGCACGCGGCGGGCGGGCCCGCCCCATCACCAGTGACCGGTCCAGCTGATCCAGCGTCGGCTCGGTGGCCTCGGGGGCGATCTCCAGCAGCCGCTCGTGCACCCAGGCCCCTTCGGCGGCCCGTCCCTGCCCGGCCACCAGATCGTCGGCCGACCGGCCGTGACGGGCGGGCAGGCCACGAACGGTCAGGGCGGCCGGGTCGAGGGGGCTCGGGCCGAGTGCCGCCACGGTCAGGGGATCAGCGGCGGCCACAGACCAACTGGCAAGTTGGGTGGGCGTACCCGCCGGGCCCAGGGTCGACTCGGCGGCCACCACCACGGTCTGGCCCCGATCGGGGTAGCGCCCGCGTTCACCGTCGCCGAACACCAGATCGCCGGTCTCGGCGTCCAGGACGACGTGCCGGTCCTGCGCCCCGCTGCGCAGCAGGGTGTCGACGACCTGCCATGACAGGCAGCCGGTCTCATCGGCCGTCCAGACCGCGACGTCGCGTAGCGGGGCTCCCGGGACAACCGTGGCGAAGGACGGCGCGCCGTCGGCGACCCCGGCGGCAACCAGGGTGAGCCCCAGCGACTGTGTCCCGGACGGCAGGACCAGCGCCACCGGGTCATCGCCCGACCCCACGGCCACCCCGGCCAGCGTGGCCGAGGGCGTGGTGCGCAGCAGCACCGGGACGCTGGCGCCCGACACCACCGTCGGCGGCAGCGGGTCGTGTCCGGACGCCCACTGCCATTCCTGCGTCAGGGGAACCGCCTGGACCACCGGCCCGGCGTCTGCCACCACCGCCGCCGCCCGCGGCGCGACATCGTGCCGCCCGCTCAGCACCCGCACCCGGACCCAGCGCTGGGGCGTCGACACCACGCCCAGCACGGCGGGCACCCAGCCGGCCTCACCCACCGGCAGCACCACTCGCCCGGACGCGGTCAAGGCCCTGGTCTCATCCACGACGGACGCCGCGTCGAACCTCACCCAGGACGAGCCGTCGAAGAACTCCCACACCGTCGCCACGCCCGGCAGCTGCCCGGCCGGCAGCGGCTGGGGCGGGTCGTCGAGTTGCCCGGCGATGGCACCGTCGTCCAGCGCCAGCCACAGAGACAGCCGCGAGCCGGGATCGAAGGCAGGGGTGGGTCCGAAGCCCATCAGCAGGGCCGCTTCGGCGCCGGGCAGCCCGCTCGGGTCGGGGCCAAGTGCGTCGAAGGTGGTGCCGTGCTGGACGTCGGCGCTGCGGTCGACGTAGCTACTGCCCGACCAGGTCTGGACGGCCCGCACCCCGCATCCCCACACCGTCAGGGCCGTTCCTGGGTCCGCCGAACCATCCCGGACAGTCAGGCGGTGACGCACCAGCCGTCCGCCGGTCTCGGCCGCGAACACGGTCCCGGTGCCCAGCCGCAAGGGCCCACCGCGGGTCCCGAACGCCAATGCGGTGACAGCCGGCACGATCGGCCGCAGCCGCACCCCCGCCAACTCGACGAAGCGTGCCCGGTGCGTCCGCGGGACCCGGTCGAGCGCGAAGACGCCCGCCTCGGTGACCGCGGCCAGCAGGTCGATCAGGGTCAAACCCGGGTCGGACACGTTCACGTCGGTCCACCCCGGCGCGAGCCGAGGGATCAGGGTCCTGGCCTCGTCCACCAGGTCGGCCCAGCGACGATCGTCAAGATCAGGCAGCGGCAGCGGCATCTCACTCACCACCTGCCAGCGAGATCCGGATGTCCCCGGCCACCACGATCCGCCCCGGCGGCACCGGCACGACATCCCCGACCGGCGTGTCATCGGCCAGCAGCAGCAGCGTCCTCACGTAGTCGACGCCGTCGACACCGGTCAGCACCCGCGCCACATCCGAGGCGTGCACGTCCCGCCCGAACGCCCAGCCCTGCCCCTGAGGGCCGCCGGTGAGTGGGTGCAGGAATGCCCGGACGGCCGCCGCCGCCGCCGCGGCGAACGGTCCGCCGCTGTCCAGATCGGCCGGCATGAGCTCAGCCTGCACCCCGACGGGGTGATATTCCGGGCCCGTGACGAACACCCGTCCGGCCATGGACGCCGCGCTGCGGCGGCGCAGGTGCGCCTCGACGGCGCGACGCAGACCGAAGGAGGGCATCGGTCTTGGCTCGGCGCTGTCGGGCATGATGATCACCCGCACCTGGCCGGCGGCGGGTAACCCATATCCGTCGGTGGCGGGCAGTGCGCGGGCCACCGCAACGGCCGGGGATGCCTCCTTTGCGAGCACCTCGTAGTCACCGGCGGTGAGCGCCTGACCACGAGCGGCGACGCTGGCCGGACCGCGAACCAGGACGGCCGTTGCCGGTTCCTGGTCGGCGCCGCCCTCGGCTGCCCGGACATTGGCCACGCCTTCGGCCGGGACCCCGGACAGCAACTGGTTGATCGCGCCCAACTCGACGTTGCCGATCCGGCCGCCGCCGGACCGGTAGGAGCGCAGCAGCAGGCCGTCGGTGAGTGCCGGCGGGATCCGGCCGTGGAGGTCATCGCCGAACAGCACCAGGCCCCGGCTGCGTTCGATGGAGTAGTGCCGGTCGGACGACCCGGAGAATGTCAGGTTGCGCTGCTCGTGCCAACGGACCCACACCTGAGTCACCGCGCCGGTGCGTCGGTCGGTGACCACGCGGAGGTCCTCGGGGCTGCCGCCGTGCTCGAGCAGGTCGTCGGTGAGGGTGGCCAGGTCGACGGCCGCCCGGGCGCCGGTCAGCTCCAGCACCTCCAGCCGCTGGCCGGCCAGCACCGGCGGATACTTCACGGAGAAGGTCTGCCCCGGGTTGCCGTCAGAGGTGCCCAGGACCTCATCGGCCCTGGTCTGGACCTGGGCCGCCCAAGTGGTGTTGGGGTGCAGGCCCAGTACCCGGCTGGTCGGCGGCGTCCCGTCCGAACGCAACCGCGCCCTGATCCAGGCCGCCGCCGGGGTGCCGAACCGGGCAGGGCCGCAGCGGGTCATCGTGGCGCGCGGGTAGAGCTTGGCGGTCGGTGTGCTCAGGGTGACCACGCCCGCGTCCACGCCTGCCACCTGCACCGGCACCTGCTCGTTCTCGTCCCCCAGCCACGCCACGTCCCCGGCGTGGAACCGGCCGGCGACCTGCGGGTCGGCGAACAGGACTGTTGTGGGGCCGGTCTGCATGCCTCGACCGGACGGCAACGGCGCCACCCCCGGGTAGGCCAGCCGGACGGTGCCGGGCAGGGCAAGACTCGCGGTCTGGTCCTCGACGCTCACCGGCAACCATCCGGACCGATCGAAGGCCTCCCAGACCATCACCGGCCCCGCGTCCCGCCCGGGCACCTCCTCGATCTCGGCGTACAGACTCAGCACGTCGGTGGGCAGGGGCTGGTCGAAGCCGAGGTAGAGCGCCGGGGTCGGATCGGGGCACACCGTGAACGGGCGCAGGGCCTCACCCCTGGCCGGCGGGTGGGAGCCGGCGTCCACCCAGGCGAAGTCGTTGCAGGTGTGGCAGGCCTGGGGCGCGGTCATCGGCGAGCGCGAGTAGTAGCCCACCCGCACGGCGGACAGCACCGGGGCATCGACCTCACGGGTCTCGATGGTGAGGGTCGGGGAAATCTTGGTGACCCGGATGAGCCCGAAGGTCTGGTTGGTGATCCGGATCCTGATCCAGTGCCGCTCCTGGCCGTTCACGGCCACCGGCCGGAGGTCGTCGGGCACCGTGAACTGCAGGAAGGAGCCGTCGGTGAACATGTCGGCGGTGGGCTGGCAGTCCAGCTCCTGCCAGGCCTGGCCGTCGAAGTACTGGGCGTCGAGGGTGGGCGTGAGCTGGGTGACCGTCCCGGAGGAACTGGTCAGCCCGGAGGAGGCGTCCTCGAAGGCCAGGGTGATGACCGCGCCCGGCTTGCCGAACGCCGCGGCGCTGGCCAGGTAGAAGGCGCTGCCGGGCCTGGGGTTGGCACCGAACGGTAGGAACGGTTTAGTGAAGTCCAGTGGCAGGCCGTCGGCCAGCCCGGCGTCCGGCAGGTTGGGGTACGGATCATCGAGTACGAGCGCGGTGGCCGATGACCCGGTGGAGGACAGCCGGATCGGGACCTGGGTGCCGGTGAACCCCGGAATTGACACCGAAAGCGTCCAGGGGCCGTCCTGTTCGGCGGCGAACGGTCCGAACTCGGCGGTGCCCGCCGCCAGCGGACGCCGCAGCTCCTGGGCCGGGCGGTCGGACACAGCGGGCCGACTGATCGCCGCGAACGCCTCGGTGGGATCGGGGCACAACCCCATCAGGTCCATGGGGGCTACGTCCAGGTCCCTCAGGGCCGTCAGCGGGCCGTGCGGTTTGATCCGCAGGGCTGCCAGCGGTGGTGCCACCACGCTGGCCAGCTGGACGCGGGCGATGCTGGGCAGGTGCGGCGACCAGTCGGGGGTCAGGGGCGTCGTGACCCGGGCGCGGATCCAGTGCGAATCGGTCCAGTTGACCCGGGTTCGGGCCGACTGTGCGCCGTCGGTGCGCAACACCACCGTGCCGGAACGGGTGAAGCGCGCGGTGCCGTCGATGCTGTCGGCATCGGTCGCGTCCGACGGGGCCACGAAGCCGGCGAAGGCCCGCCAGCTGTCGCCGTCGAAGTACTCCCACACGCTTTCCAGCGGCCGGCCGGCGGTGGCGGCCAGGTCGAGTTGGACCCGCACCTCGCAGCGTCCCTGCAGCGCCAGCAGCACGTCGTGCCCGAGGTAGAGCTCATGACCGATCGGCTGCAGGCCGGTGAACAGCGTGAACGGCGCACGGGTGTTGAAGTCGGCGATGTGGTCGGCCCAGCTGTCCTGCCCCGGCCAGACGGTGGCGACCTGGACCAGATGGGCAGCGACCAGCGCGATGTCGGCCTCGGTCTCGAAGACCAACGGCCCGCTCACCCCCGGGACACTCGCACCCACCTGCGTGCCGGCCGGGGCGCGGGAATCGGCCAGGCCCGGACGCATCGCGAACGCGATCGGCGCGCGGGCTGCCTGGGCAGGCAGCAGCGACACCCCGAGCATGTCCAGGAAAGCCAGCTGGTTCTTCTCGGGGGTGCGGTTCAGCCGCTCGGCGACGATGGCGTCGAATCTGGCGGCGATCGCCAGCAGTGCGGCCCCGGCACCGCCCCGAACGGGTTCCCAGCCCGGCAGGTAGCCGGGCACCCGGGCATGCAGGACGGCCTCGAAGTCAGCGGCCCCACGCGGGTCGACCGAGGTGGTCACTGGCCACCTCCTTCACTGAGATAGAACGGGTACACCAAGTTGTAGAAGGT
>CALKHV010000148.1 GCA_937988865.1 uncultured Propionibacteriaceae bacterium
ACCGCCTTGGTCTGGGGACCGGTGAGGGCCTCGTGCTCCAGGTCCTGGGGCATGTTGCGGACGCCGAGACGCCTGCGGAAGACCCAGTAGCTCCAGGACTGGTACCCGAGCACGATCGGCACGAAGATGACCGCCGCCCACGTCATGATCTTCAGCGTCATGGGTGAGGAGGACGCCGTGATGATGTCGAGCGGATTGTTCGGGTCGGTCGAGATGAACCCGAGGTTGCCGTACATCTTGGTGAAGATGTTGACCATCAGGAAGATGATCGACAGGCCCGTGGCGAGGAAGGCGATGCCTTCGCGGTCCTGCCTGGCGAACCAGGTCGCGACCGCGAGGGCAGCGACGGCCAGGAGGCCGGTGATCCACGTGATCGCGCCGCCGTTGAACCAGGGGTTCTCACTCGCCGGCCAGGCGAGGTTCTGGTACAGGACGAACACCAGCATCAGCACGGTCGAGACCGCACCGGCCTTGACGGCGAACGCGCGGGAGCGCTGGTGCATCTCGCCCTTGGTCTTCAGTGAGATGAACACGGCGCCGTGGGTCACGAAGAGCGCGACGAACAGCAGGCCGCCCAGCAGGCCGAACGGGCTGAAGAGGCTCCAGAAGCTCTGGGAGATCAGGACGTCCGAGCCGACCTTGAGGCCCTTGAGGAAGTTCGCGAACCCGACGCCCAGCACGAGGGCCGGGAGGAACGAGCCGATGATGGCGAACCAGTCGAACATGTTGCGCCACGCGGTCTCGGGGTTCTTCGAGCGGTACTCGAAGCTCACCCCGCGCAGGATGAGGCCGACGAGCACGAGGAACAGGGGCAGGTACAGGCCGCTGAACAACGTGGCGTACCAGCCCGGGAAGGCCGCGAAGGTGGCGCCACCGGCGGTGAGCAACCAGACCTCGTTGCCGTCCCAGGTGGGGCCGATGGTGTTGATGATGAGTCGGCGTTCGCGGTCGTTGCGTCCGAGGACCTTGATCAGCATCGCCACCCCGAAATCGAAGCCTTCGAGGAAGAAGAAGCCGGTCCACAGGACGGCGATCAACAGGTACCAGACGATCTGCAGTCCGGTGGGATCAGTAGCCAGTGTGAGCATGTCAGTCACTCCCTCAGTAGGCGAAGGACAAGGGCGCGTCCTCGTCCTCGAGCACCTTGACGGGGGCCACGTCCGGCAGGCCCTTCTTCGTGTACTTGATAATCAGGCCGAACTCGATGACGGCGAGCAGGCCATAGAGGAGCGTGTAGAGGATGACCGACGTCAACACCTCGAAGGTGCTGACCGAGGGCGACGCACCCGTGAACGTGGGCATGACACCGGCCACCAGCCAGGGCTGGCGTCCCATCTCGGCCATGATCCACCCGAACGAGATGCCCGCGACGGGCAGGAACGGCATGCTCAACATGGCGTACGTCCACAGCTTGCTCGGACGCGGATTACGTCCCTTGCGCAGCGTCCACAAGAGCCACAGGGATGCGAGGGCGCCGAGCATTCCGACGCCGATCATGAGGCGGAACGTCCAGTAGGTGACGGCGATGTTGGGCGTGACCTTCACCGAATACTGCGCCAACTCGTCGGCGTACGTGGCCTGGAGTTCGGTCTGGGAACCGTCGTCGCGCAGGAAGCCCTTCTCTTCGAACTGGGCCTTGAGGTCGTTGATGCCCTGAACGGTTCCGTTGAAGTCGCCTGTGCCCATGAACGACAGGAGCTTCGGGACGCGGATCGAGAACACCTCACTCTGCCCATCGAGAGAACCGATGGTGATGATCGAGAAGCCGGCGCCCTCCTTGGTGTCCCACAGGGCCTCGGCGGCGGCCATCTTCATGGGCTGCGCGTGCGTCATGGCCTTGGCCTGGGCGTCGCCACTGACGGCCACGAGGACGGCGGACACGAGCAACACGTAGGCACCGAACTTCGCGGCCCAACGCCAGGTGCTGACGTCACGGTCGGCATTGTCGGCGTCCCCGAAGCGGTTCAACTTGGCGAGGTGCCAGGCGGCGATGCCAGCGACCAGACCGCCCGCCGCCATGTAGGCGGACGTGATGACGTGCGGGAACGTCGCGATGAAGACGGGATTGGTGAAGAGGGCACCGAAGTCGGTGAGCTCTGCGCGTCCATTGCGGAAAGTCGATCCGACGGGATTCTGCATCCACGAGTTGGCGGCCAGGATGAAGATGGCCGAGAGCATGGTGCCGATGGCGGCCATGTAGATCGTCATCAGGTGGAGCTTCTTGGGAAGACGATCCCAGCCGAAGATCCACAAGCCGATGAAGGTTGATTCGAGGAAGAAGGCCAGGAGGGCCTCCAGGGCCAGCGGAGCGCCGAACACGTCCCCGACGAAGCGGGAGTACTCGGACCAGTTCATGCCGAACTGGAACTCCTGGACGATGCCTGTGACCACGCCGATGGCGAAGTTGATGAGGAACAACTTGCCGTAGAACTTGGTGAGTCTGAGGAAGGCCTCGTTGCCGGTCTTGTACCAAATCGTCTGCAGCACGGCCACCAACATCGACAGGCCGATGGTGATGGGGACGAAGAGGAAGTGGTAAACGGTGGTGATGCCGAATTGCCATCGTGCAATCAGCTGTGCGTCCATGGCGGTGAGACTACCAGAGCCCTCTGACGCGCTGCGCGCGGCTCCTCCAAATACACCCAACGCGGGTGTAGGGGTGCGCGCGGGGTGGTCCGGAGGGCGGCAGGATGGGGGCATGGAGGAGACATGACCAGACAGGTGACGTTGGCGATCGTGGGCGCGGGGGGTCGCGGTCGCGGCTACGCAGGCTGGGTGGCGGAGCACCCGGACCGCGCGAGCGTGGTGGCGGTGGCCGACCCGACGCGGGCGGGGTGGGTGGCTGCCGAGCACGGGATCGAACCTGATCACGTGTTCCGCGGCTGGGAGGAGTTGGCGTCCGTGCCTCGTCTGGCTGATGCGGTGCTGATCTGCACCCAGGACGAGATGCACGTCGAACCGGCGCTCGCATTTCTGGCCCTGGGGTACGACGTGCTCCTGGAGAAGCCGATGGCGCCGACGGTGGAGGAGTGCCGGGTGGTGGCTGCCGCGGCGCAGGCGAGCGGGCAGATCTTCGCGGTGTGCCACGTGCTGCGCTACACCCCGTACACGAAGGCGCTGAAGGGGATGCTGGATGCGGGGGCCATCGGTGAGGTCATGAGCATCCAGCACCTGGAGCGGGTGGGGTGGTTCCACCAGGCGCACAGCTTCGTCCGGGGTAATTGGCGCAAGGAATCGGAGTCGAGCAGCATGCTGCTGGCGAAGAGCTGCCATGACCTTGACTGGTTGGAGTACATCGTCGGACGTCCGATCGTGGCGCAGGCCAGCTTCGGGAGCCTGGGGCACTTTCGCGCCGATCAAGCGCCCGAGGGTGCGGCGCTCCGGTGCGTGGAGTGTCCGCTGGAGCGGACCTGTGCCTACTCGGCGACGCGCATCTACCTCGATCGGGCCCTGGCGGGTGAGTTCGGCTGGCCGGTGGATGTGCTGGCGTCCGAGGTGAGTGTGGCGAGCGTCTGGGAGGCGCTGCGGGACGGGCCGTACGGCAGGTGCGTCTACCACTGTGACAACGACGTGGTCGACCACCAGGTGGTGGCCATGGAATTCGAGGGCGGGGCGACGGGCACGTTCACCATGACGGCCTTCACCGAACTCGACCACCGGATGACGCACATCTTCGGTAGCCAGGGCCGCATTGCGGGTGACGGTACGACCTTCTCGGTGCTCGACTTCCGCACGGGCATCGAGACCGGGTACGACCCGCTGGTGATGGGCGGGGCCGATGCCGGGAGTGGTCACGGCGGTGGCGATGCCGGGCTGATGGACGCCTTCGTGGCCGCGGTTGCCCATCAGGACCAGGCGCTGGTGAGTTCTGATGCGGCGTCGACGCTGTCGAGCCACGGCGCAGTCTTCGCTGCAGAGCGCTCCCGCCACGCGAGGCAGGTCGTCGAGACTCCGCCGCTCTGACCGTGCCCGTGCGCCGGGTGACCGGTGACACTGCGAGGGCATGGCCGAGTGGGAGTGCGGCCGGAGGTGAGGTGCCGCTCGTCGCTCGCAGATCGTTGGCCGTGGCGCGGGCGGGGGTGGTTGCGGGGCCTGGTGACCGATTTCGGTCCCGCGCGGCCGCATCTGCCCTCTGAAGCCCCTGTCCACAGGTCGCGGGACCGGTTCTGGTCATCCACAGATAAGTGCTCGGCTGACAGGTCCGGGCGGCCGAAGTGATCGTGTGCGGGTGTCTGAGGGGCTTGGTGACCGATTTCGGTCCCGCGCGGCCGCATCTGCCCTCTGAAGCCCCTGTCCACAGGTCGCGGGACCGGTTCTGGTCATCCACAGATAAGTGCTCGGCTGACAGGAAGTGGTGACCGGATTTCCACACTCTCACCATGAGGAGCTCCGACATCATCCTGGACCGTGCCAGCCGCCATCACGGACTGATCCGCATCGCCGACGACCCGCGACGCGCCCGCACCGTGCGCAGGATGGCTGCCGCGGGCGTCCTGTCACGCTTGCTTCCGGGGGTGTACTGCATCGCCTCGGTCGCCGGGACTCTCGAGGCGCGGGCGAGAGCCGTCCGCTTGTGGGATCCGAACGCGGTCATCGTCGGCCGCGCCGCCGCCGCCCTCTCGTTCGGGGTCACCGGCTCCGTGCCCACGATTGACGTGATGATGGCCCACTGGACCCGGCTGCCGCGCGGCTACCGCTGCCACAAGGGGCGGGTGCCGGTACGCGAAAGGGTCGACTATCAAGGTGCGACGCGCTCGTCCGCCGCCTGGACGGCCGTCTGGATGGCTGCCCGTGATGACGGTGAGGCCATCGAGACTGCGCTGCGAGCACGCATCGTCACCCCGAAGGACCTCACGAGGGTCTGTGCGCTCATGGCCCGGAAACCCGGCCAGCGGCTCCGCCGGTTCGTCGTGGCCGCGAGTCAGCACAGCCCCTGGTCTGCGGCCGAGAGGCTGGCCCATCGCATACTCCTGGACGCCGGCATCAGCGACTTCCAGGGCAATTGCCAGGTGACGATCGGCGATGCGTCGTGGCCGATCGACATCGCGATGACGAAGCTGCGCCTTGCGATGGAGATTGACGGATTCGAGTACCACCAGGACCGCAAGACCTTCGAGTGGGACCACGAGAAGGCCGATCGCCTCGTCGAGGAGGGCTGGACGGTCGTCCGGATCACCTGGTCGATGCTGCAGGACAAGGCCCGGTTCCTCACACGGGTCCGCAAGGTGATGGCAGTGGCCGAATCCCGACTGGCGACCACGCCGCGCAAGCGCCGCTGACCAGCGCGACCCTGAGAGGGCGGCCGACCGGGGGGTCGGGGCCTCGGATGGCCAGAACCGGTCCCGGGGCGCGGGATTCGGGCCGTTTTGAGCACCAATAGGACCTCGGGGGACCGGTTTCGGCCATCAGCGACCCCCCATAGGCTCCCGAGCTCCCCCGAGGTGGACAGGCAGAAGGGCGCCCGGCAGGCCTCAGCCAATCGGGCGCCCCTCGGACGTCCAGCACCTCCCGAACTACACCAGTTCGTCCACCGGCGCCGCGAACTGCGACTGGTAGAGGTCGTAGTAGTGGCCGCGCATCGCCAGCAACTCGTGGTGATTGCCCTGCTCGACGATCGCGCCGCTCTCCATGACCAGGATCAGGTCGGCATCCCGAATCGTCGACAGCCTGTGGGCGATCACGAACGAGGTCCGGTCAGCCCGCAGGTTCGCCATCGCGTGCTGCACCAGCACCTCGGTCCGGGTGTCGACCGACGACGTGGCCTCGTCCAGGATCAGCAACGCCGGGTCGGCGAGGAACGCCCGCGCAATCGTGATCAGCTGCTTCTCACCAGCGGAAACGTTCGATCCCTCCTCGTCGATCACAGTGTCGTACCCCGCCGGCAGCGAGTGGACGAACCGGTCGACGTACGCCGCCGTCGCCGCCGCGAGGATCTCTTCCTCGGACGCACCTGGCTTCCCGTACGCGATGTTGTCGCGGATCGTCCCGCCGAACAGCCACGTGTCCTGCAGCACCATCCCCAGCGCACTGCGCAACTCGCTGCGCGGTACCGACGTGATGTCGACCCCGTCGAGCGTGATCGAGCCGCCCTGGATCTCGTAGAACCGCATGATCAGGTTGACCAGGGTCGTCTTGCCTGCACCGGTGGGCCCGACGATGGCCACGGTGTGACCCGGCTCGGCCACCAGCGACAGGTTCTCGATGAGGTGCTGGTCGGGGGTGTAGGAGAAGTCGACCGCGTTGAACACGACGCGTCCCTGGGTGGGCTGCAGCTTCCCGGTCGCCTCGGCCGACTGCTCGGTCGCGTCGAGCACCTGGAACACGCGCTCGGCCGACGCCACGCCCGACTGCAGCAGGTTCGCCATGGACGCCACCTGCGAGATGGGCTGGGTGAACATCCGCGAGTACTGGATGAACGCCTGCACGTCGCCCAGGTTGAGCGACCCGTTGGCCACCTTCAGACCGCCGAGGACGGCGATCACGACGTAGTTCAGGTTCCCGACGAAGAACATGACCGGCATGATGATGCCCGAGATGAACTGCGCACCGAAGGACGCCTTGTAGAGCGTCTCGTTCTCTTTCGCGAAGACGGCCTCGACCTCGTGCTGGCGTCCGAAGACCTTGACCAGGGAGTGCCCCGAGTAGGCCTCCTCGATGTGGGAGTTGAGCGCGCCCGTGGTCTTCCACACCTGAGCGAAGAGCTTCTGGCTCCGCTTGCCGATGATGGCCGCCAGCACCCCCGAGATCGGGATGATCAGCAACGAGATCAGCGCCAGTTGCCAGCTCACCGAGAACATCATGAAGCCGACGCCGAGAATCATCAGAACCGAGTTCAACAGCTGCGACAAGGTCTGTTGCAGCGTCGTCGAGATGTTGTCGATGTCGTTGGTGACGCGGCTCAGCAGCTCACCGCGCGGCTGACCGTCGAAGTACGACAGCGGCAGCCGGTCGAGCTTGTTCGACACCTGCTGGCGCATCCGGAAGATCGACCGCTGCACCGCACCGTTGAGCAGGTAGCCCTGCGCGAACATCAGCAGGCCCGACACCACGTACAGGCCGACGGCCCACGCGAGCACGCCCCCCAGCCGGTCGAAGTCGATCCCCATGCCCGGGATGAGGTCCATCTTCGCAACCATGTCGGCGAAGGTGTCCTGCCCCTGCGCACGCAGACCCGCGACGACCTGGTCCTTGGTCACACCGGCAGGCATCTGCGCACCGACGACACCCGAGAAGATGACGTCGGTTGCGCGTCCGAGGACTTTCGGGCCGATGACGTTGAACGCCACGCCCACGGACGCCATCGTCAGCACGATGGTGATGATCATGCGCTCCGGGCTCAGGTGCCCCATGAGGCGCTTCAGCGACGGGACGAAGTTGACGGGCTTCTCGACGACGCGTCCCGCGCCCATCGGGCCGCCGTGACCCATCGGGCCACCGCCGCCCTTGGGGGCGTCCTTCGGACGTTCGGGGGCCTGGGTGGTCGGGGTGGTGCTCATGCTGCCTCCTCGGCGGAGAGCTGGGAATCAACGATTTCGGCGTAGGTGGCGTTGGACGCCAGAAGCTCCGCGTGGGTGCCGCGTCCGACGACCTGTCCGTCCTCGAGGACGAGGATCTGGTCGGCCTGGCGGATGGTGGAGACGCGTTGCGCGACGATCAGCACGGCCGCACCGGTCGTCTCGCGGGCGAGGGCTGCGCGCAGGCGTGCGTCCGTGGCGACGTCGAGTGCTGAGAACGAGTCGTCGAACACGTAGATGTCGGGCTTCTTGACGAGGGCCCGCGCGATCGAGAGGCGCTGGCGCTGGCCGCCGGACACGTTCGTGCCGCCCTGGCTGATCGACGCGTCGAGCCCGCCGTCCATCTCGCGCACGAAGTCGGACGCCTGGGCCGTCTCGAGGGCGGCCCACAGCTCCTCGTCGGTCGCGTCCGGCTTGCCGTACCGAAGATTGGACGCGACCGTCCCGCTGAACAGGTACGGCTTCTGCGGGACGAGCCCGATGTGGCTCCACAGCGTGTCGGGGTCGAGTTCGCGGACGTCGATGCCGTCGACGAGCACGTTGCCCTCGGTGGCGTCGAAGAGGCGCGGGATGAGGCTGACCAGGGTCGACTTGCCCGAGCCGGTCGACCCGATGATCGCGGTGGTCGTGCCGGGGACGAGCGAGAACGACACGTCCTTGAGCACCGGGACGTCAGCACCGGGGTAGGTGAAGGTGACGTTGTCCATGTCGATCTCGCCGGCGACGGAGATGTCGGTGATGCCCTCGGCGGGCGGCACGACGGTCGACTCGGTGTCGAGCACCTCCATGATGCGACCGGCGCAGACCGCCGCGCGGGGCACCATGATCGTCATCATCGTCGCCATCATCACGCTCATGAGGATCTGCATGAGGTAGGCGAGGAAGGCCGTCAGCTGCCCGATCTGGATGTCACCGGACGCGATCCGGTGGCCACCGAACCACATCACACCGATCGACGACAGGTTCATGATGAACATGACGAACGGGAACATGGCGCTCATCAGGCGTCCGACGCTGGTCGACACGTCGGTCAGTTCGGCATTGGTGCGCTCGAACCGGGCCGACTCGTACGGCTCGCGGACGAACGCCCGCACCACCCGGATGCCCGTGATCTGCTCGCGGAGCACCCGGTTCAGGTCGTCGATCTTGCCCTGCATCGACTGGAACAGCGGCCCGGCGCGCGAGATCAGCCAGCCGACACCCAGGCCGAGCACGACCACGGCGACGAGGATCAGCCACGAGAGGCCGACGTCTTCGCGGAGCGCCATGTAGATGCCACCCACCATGGTGATCGGCGCGCTGACGAGCATCAACGCCGTCATCAGCACCAGCATCTGCACCTGCTGGACGTCATTGGTGGTGCGCGTCAGCAGCGAGGGCGCCCCGAAGGTGTTGACCTCACGACTGCTGAACGACAGGACGCGTCGGAAGATCGCCTCGCGGACGTCGCGTCCGAACTTCATGGCCGCGTTGGCTCCGAGCCACGCTGCCGCGATCTGCGCGACGATCTGGATCATCGAGACGCCCAGCATGTAGGCGCCGTGCAGCCAGATGAAGTCGGTGTCGCCCTTCGCGACACCCTGGTCGATGATGCGGGCGTTGAGGTTGGGCAGGTAGAGGCCGGCGAGCGAGGCCACCAGTTGGAGGGCCACCACGCCGGCGAACATGCCCCAGTAGGGGCGGTAGTGCCGCTTGATGAGGGCAATCAGCATGTTTTGTCCTTTGCGATGCCGTGGATGAGGATGTGGCCGAGCAGGACGGGATCACCCAGTCGACCGTCGGAGAGGAAGGGGTGGAACGAGGCCATCGCCGTCGACCTGAGCAGGGACGCGGCGTCCAGCGGCTCGACCGCGAGTTCGTCGGCGTGGGCCGACAGCACCCGGACGATCGCATCAGCGACCATCTGCGTCCGCTCGGTCTGGGACGCGTGCCCGTGCTCGACGTGCTTCTTCGGTTCGATGACCACATCGTCTGCCGGCATGGAGTGGAGTGCCGAGAAGATGGCCGACGTTTCACCCACGGCGCGCTGGATCGCGCTCAACACGTCGACCGCGAGTTCCTCGAGGGACCGGTTCCGGTCAATGGCGTCGAGCGCGGCGCAGAGATCGGTGGGATCAAGGACGCTCGCCACCACCGCGTGGAGGAGTTCCTGTTTGGACGCGAAGACCCGGAAGATCGTCCCTTCGGCGATCCCGGCGGCTTCGGCGACCTGACGCGTGGTGAAGCGCGCGCCTTCGGCGACGAGGAGGGGCTTTGTTGCCGCGATGATGGCGGCTCGACGCTCCTGGGGTGGCATGGGTGCAGCTCTGGTCACCCGAGAA
>CALKHV010000149.1 GCA_937988865.1 uncultured Propionibacteriaceae bacterium
CCGCGCGACGACCCACGCCGACTGCCGACCAGGCCAGCCAGAAGCTTCGCCACGGCGACAAGGTTGCCTACGTCCTGACCCTGGGCCTGCAGTCGCCAGTTGTCGGTCTCGGACGCGTACGGCCAGGACGCGAAGAGCCCGAGCAGGCTCGTGTTCGCGGCGAGCGCGGCGATGGCGAGGGTCGCAGCGGTCAGCCACGGGGCGAGGTGGGCCGGCCCGGCGGGCGACGGGGCTTCCCGCCTTCCCGCAAGGGAACGCGACCCCGTGCTCACGCGAGTCACGACCCGTCCTCGGCGTCGAGGGCGCGCACCGCGTCGATGAGCGTCCTGACGTGGGTGTCGAGCACGTCGACCTCGATGTCGACGTCGGCCATCAGCGCCGCGAACCTGCCGTTGAGCAGGACGCCCGCCCGTGCCACGAGGTCGCGTCCGGTCGGCGTGAGGTCGACGAGGACGCGGCGACCGTCGGCTCGCGTGGTCACCCACCCGTCGCGCTCCAGCACGGGGACGCGCTTGCTCACGGCCGCGCGAGTGAGGTTGAGCCGCTCAGCCAGGCGGGTGACGTCCAAGGTGCCGTCGGAGAGGGGCACCAGGAAGGCGAAGAGGTTGCGGTCGACATCGAAACGGGAGCGGAGGACGCGGTCGGAGTAGGCGTCCATGGCATAGACCAGCTCGTGGAGGCCGGCGGTGAGGCGTTGACCCATGCGTGACAGTCAACTCGTTGACAAACCCATTGTCAACTCGTTGACATGCAACAGGACGCCCGCGCCGGCCGTCGGCTGGAACCGGCCGATCCCCTGAAGGCGCTGGTCAGCCCGCAGCCGGCTTCGCTTCGACCTTCCCGTCACCGGCGAGGTCCTTGGCCGCCTTGGCGAGGTCGGACACCGTCTTGAAGGCGCCGCTGATGACCTCGCTGATCCAGTAGTTGAGGGCGTCCTTCGGTGCATCCTTCACCTCGACCTTCACGGTGCCCCCGTCTGGAGGAAAGATGACCACGAAGCCGTAGGGGACGTCCCGATCGCGGTGGATCGTGTCAGCAACCCCCTCACGCTGGTCGATCACCAGACCACCCCGCACCTTCTCCCACCACTCCATGACGACCTTGACGGTCGTCACCACCGCCGCCCCGATCAGCACCGCCGCCACCGGTGCGAATTGGGCCTCCAGTCCGCCGCCCCCCTCCACGGCCACCGTCTCGGCGGACGCACCGTTCGCCTCGGCCACCTCGAGTGCTGCGGCGAGGGACTCGTCATCATCGAGCCGGATCCTGACCTGCAGTTCAGACATGGTGCTCTCCTATCCTTCGCCGGGCCCGGGTGGCCGGTCGTCTGTGGGTGTGCTGCGCGCAAATCGCCACGTGTCCGGTGATCGCCGCGCCGCTGTGAACTCCTCGACCCGCGCCGCGATGTCGACCCGGTCGGGCAGCAACGCGTGGGCCTCGCGCATCCCTGCGTCCGCCCGCGCCAGGTACGAGACCATCTGCTCCCTGTCGCCGGACACGCGGCTGACCTCCGCCCTCATGGCGTAGGTCATCGCGAGGTTCGCCTTCGCGTGAGGGTTACGGGGCGCGAACACGACGGCGGCCGTGAGCAGGGTCTGCGCCGAGTCGAGGTTGCCCGTCTTGAGGAAGAACAAACCCCCGTCGATGTAGGCGGGAGCGGCGAACAGCGCGCACTCGGGGCACTCGTGAAGGTCGTCGAGGCGAAAGTGCTGGTGGGGGGACGCATTGATCGCCGCGGTGTAGAGCCGTTCCAGCACGCCTTCGCGACGCTCGGAGCGTCCGGGCGCGTCCCCGGTGAGGAGGGGGATCAACTCCCCCGCAAGACTCGCCAACCGGACGCTGACCCGATGCCGTGGCAGGTTGGCGCGGTCGGGGAGCAGTGCCGCGAACCCACTCACCAGCGGTGCGGCGAAGCTGGAGCCGAGAGTGTGGGGGGGCTGCACGATCGCGAAGTCGGAGTACCGGGACTGGCTGTAGCCGAACGGCTTCACGGCCTGCGCCAACTCGCCGTCACCCGGTGGTGAGAAGCGGTCGACCCTGAGGTGGGAGGCAGCCAGGACTCCGGGGTGGATCCCCGGCGTGAAGACCTCGGCGGCATCATTGCCCGCCGCTGCGACCACGGTCGCGCCCGGCGCGAGGGCGGTGTCGATCGCCCGAAGGAGGTCGCTCTCCGGGGGCGCCGGGAAGAGGTGGCGCCAGTCGGGATCGGCGGCCAAGGCGTCCGCGACGAGGAACGGCATGTCGTCCGACTCGACGTCCGCCCAGAGGTCGGCGTCCACGAACTGCCGGAAGTGGTCGAAGGTGCTCGGCAGCGAGAGGGGTTCACCGAGGCTGAGGTTGATCACGTCCGCACCCGAGATCCCCGCCAGGCGAATCGCATGGCCGACCGCCTCGTCGGCAAGACCTGTCGGAGTCCCGACCGGATACAGGTCGAGGGTCGCCCCGGGAGCCACCCGGTGCACGAGCAGCGCGACGGCGGTGCCGTGCGACGTGGGGACGCCGTCCCTGGTGGGCCAGACCTCGTGCTGCGCCGCCAGAGCCGGGAGGGCGAGGTCGAAACCGGCATCGATCACGGCGATCCGTCGACCCCGCCCGTCAGACCCCTGGCTGTGCGCGGCCGCAACCGCGTCCCAGAACTCGCCGGTCTGCGGCTGGTCCCAGGAGTCGGTGTCGGGGTGGTACGCGTCCAGGACCAGGCGAGCCGCGTCGGCGCCACTTTCCAGCTCGAGCACGTCGTAACCTCCCGCCGCTAGGGATGAGGCAACGTAACGGAAATCTCGGGGCCACGGCAAGGGGGGATGGGTCGTCACCAGGAGGATGACCGGTTCCGGCATCGGACTTCAGCTCGCCCAATACACTCCGAACGACGGCACCTGCCGTGCCCCCCGACTC
The DNA here is from genome assembly GCA_937988865.1 of uncultured Propionibacteriaceae bacterium. Taxonomy (GTDB): domain Bacteria; phylum Actinomycetota; class Actinomycetes; order Propionibacteriales; family Propionibacteriaceae; genus CALKHV01. The sequence goes on from CALKHV010000149.1 coordinate 2,893, forward strand.
CGAAAGAGACCCATGACCGTGTCTGACCGTCGGCGACTCGTCATCGTGGTGCGCGCCGATCCCGTGATCTGCGGCCATGCGGGCGAGGCCCGCAACCTCGCCGAAGCCGCGCTGCGCCATGGCTACACGGACGTCCGCATCGTCACCTGGCCCGTCGAGCGCCTGATCGAGGCAGGGCTCCCCCTCAAGCCGCTCGATTCGATCCTTCCCTACGGCGACGGCATCACCGTCGAACGGCCCGAACCCATCGGCGACTACAAGGTCGTCGACGGCCGCTACCTGGCCGGCCTCACCGGACGACTGGTCGAGTTGCTGACCGACGGCGTCCCGACGGTGGTCATGTCGCTCTACCTGAGCCCGCACACCGTTGCCGTCGCGGACGCCCTCTGGACCGCCCGCCGCACCGGGCTTCCGGTGTCGGCGGTGACGATCGCCGAGGCGGTCGGGTCGGACGTCACCAACGTCGTCCGCTCGTGCGTCGACCAGGGACGCTTCGGGCCCGCCGCGCAACTGCTCTCGACCTACCTCGACAGCGACGTGTGCGTCGCCGTGTCGGAGTACACCCGCGACCTTGTCATCGAGCAGGCCGAGGAGGTCGACCGTCTGTTCGGGACCACCTACGCCGACCAGTGCCGAGCCAAGCTCACCATCTCGTACCCCGCGATCGACGCGTCCGCCTTCACCGACCTCGACCCGGCCGAGACCGAACGTGCGCTCGCCGCTCGAGGGCTCGAGCGCGGTGGCTACGTGCTCTACCTGTCGCGCCTCGCGAGGGCCAAGGGCGTGGACGACCTCATCCACGGCTTCGTCCAGAGTTCGGTCGGCACCCGGGTTCGCCTTGTCATCGCCGGCAACGGCCCCTCGGCGGACGATCTCCGCGCGCTGGCCGCCGCGTCCCCGCTGGCCCACCGCATCGACTTCCTGGACGACGTGGACGACGACGAGAAGACCCACCTGATGGCCGGTAGTGCGGCGTTCGTGCTGCCCAGCAAACCGCGTCCGGAGTTCATCGAGACCTTCGGGATCGCCCTCGTCGAGAGCATGCTCGCCGGTGGCGGGCCGGTCATCACGACGCGCACCGGCGGGATCCCGGAGGCTGTCGGCGACTGCGCGTTGTTCGTCGACGTCGACGACCCCGCGGGCATCGCGCGGGCGCTCGACCATGCGGTTCTTGAGATGTCGGACGCCGAACGCCGCGACCTTGCCGGTCGTGCCCTCGCCCACGGCCTGCAGTTCGACCGGATGGCCGTCTTCCAGAACCTGTTCGCGCAGCTACCCGCCTGAGGGACGCTCCGCGCTACGAGACGGGCTCGTCGTCGACCGAGATGTCGACCTGGATCTCGGTCGCGAGGCGCTCGAGGTCGGCACGCAGGGCCGCGAGATCAGCCTGGGGTGGGACGCGCGCCACGACCTCGGCCTCGAAGAGACTCCCGCCCGACATCGGCGCGTCCCTGGTGTCGGTGGTCATCTGGTCGATGCTCACGCCGTGACGGCTGAGCGCTGCCGACACCTCACGGACGATGCCGGGACGATCGTTGCCGAGCACCGTGAGCGTCAACTCGTGCAATGCTTCCGACACCTCAGGCGCCTCGACACCCGGATGCGCCGTGACGGTCATCAACCCGTCCAGGTCTCCGAGCGCCGCGGTGAAACCGTCGACAGATACCTCGGGAACGGCCACGACGACCACGCCGGCGAACGTCCCGTCGAGTTCTGCAAGGCGGCTGTCCTCCCAGTTGCCACCGTGGGCACTGATGACGTCGGCGAGGGTTGCGACCAGCCCGGCGCGGTCGGCGCCGACGATCGTGAGGATGAGTCTGGCCATTTCCGCATCGTAGCGATCCCGGGCAGGCTCACGAGCGAGGCGGACGAGGACCGCGATGGCCAGCGACCGGGTGGGGTGACCGATATCGGTCCCGGGACGCCGATCTGGCCGACATTCGGTCGCGTGGGCTCACGGCGGGACCAGAAACGGTCACTCGTTCGACGCGACTGGACGCGACCGCGGCAGACTGGTGACATGCCCACCGTCACCGCCGTCCTCGGCGACATCACCACCCAACACGTGGACGCGATCGTCAACGCCGCCAACAACGCCATGCGAGGGGGCGGGGGTGTCGACGGTGCGATCCACCGCGCGGGCGGTCCGGCGGTCCTGCGCGACTGCATCTCCCGCTTCCCCCACGGCCTCGCCACCGGGGAGGCCGGCTGGACCACCGCCGGCGACTTGCCTGCGAGTTGGGTGATTCACACGGTCGGCCCCAACTACGCGGCCGGACAGCGCGACCGGTCCCTCCTGGAGTCGTGCTACCGACGATGCCTCGAGGTGGCCGACGTACTGGGCGTCGGAAGCATCGCGTTTCCCCTGATCAGCGCCGGAATCTACGGCTGGCCGAAGGCGGACGCCATCGCCGTCGCGATCGAGACGGTCACGTCAGCCGCGACCAGCGTGCGGGAGGTGCGGCTCGTCGCCTTCAGCCCCGGGATGTACGACGAGATCGTCGCCGCCCTGTCGTCCCCAGTGGACAGGTAGGTCCCGGGACCACGGTCTACGACGACACGGGACGCGTGGTGGCCGGGACGGTGCCCGGATCGATGCAGGAGCTCTTCGACGACATCTCCGGCCACCATCCCCGACCTGCTCGACATCTCCCGCCGCGAGCACCCCAACGCACGGGCTCGCACCGC
>CALKHV010000150.1 GCA_937988865.1 uncultured Propionibacteriaceae bacterium
ATCAGGGACATCCAGCGAGTCCAGGGCAGCCATGTCATCAGGCGACAACACCCCCGACCGCACCCCCGAAAGCGCCCGCGAAACCGGCTCTGCGTCCTGTCTCATCAAATCGAACATGCGTTCATCATATCGAACGGCACAGACACAATCAGGCACCCACCCGACATCGCGCAAGCAACGGTTCAGACGGCGGTGAGTCTCGCGACTGCGGCTGCGATGCGTTCGTCGGTCGCCGTCAGCGCCACGCGGACGTGCCTGCGTCCCGCCTCGCCGTAGAAGTCGCCCGGCGCCACCAGGACCCCCCGCTGGGCGAACCAATCGACGGTGGCGCGGCAGTCCTCATCCCGGGTCACCCACAGGTAGAGCGACCCCTCAGAGTGATCAACCCTGAAGCCCGCAGCCTCCAACGCCGGACGCAGCGTCTGCCTCCGCGCGAGGTAGCGCGCCCGTTGCTCCTCGACGTGGGCCTGGTCGCCCAGCAGCACCCGCATCGTCTCCTGCACCGGATCGGGCACCATCATGCCCGCGTGCTTGCGCACACCGACGAGTTCCTGCACCACATCAGGGTCCCCGGCGACGAAGCCTGCGCGGTACCCCGCCAGATTCGAGCGCTTCGAGAGAGAACCGACCACGAGCAGGTTGTCGGGGCGTCCGTCGCAGATGTCGGCGCGCAGCACCGACACCGGCTCAGCCTCCCAGCCGAACTCGCCGTAGCACTCGTCGCTGGCCAGCAGCGCACCGACCTCGCGCGCGTGGACGACCCAGGCGCGGGTGGCCTGGGCGTCCAGGATCGCGCCGTGCGGATTGGCGGGCGAGTTGATCCAGATGAGCTTCGGCGTCCCCACGATGGACGCAGGGTCGTCGCACGCCTGGCACTGGGTGCGAGCCAGTGCCGCACCGACCTCGTACGTGGGGTAAGCGGTGGTGGGGTAGACGACGAGGTCGTCCGGTCCGAGACCCAGCAGCGTCGGCAGCCAGGCCACCAGTTCCTTGGTGCCCATGACGGGCATCACGCCCTGGTGGGGAAGGGTGACTGCACCCCACCGGGTCACCAGGTAGTCGATGACGGCCTGACGGACACCCGGCGTCCCCCACACGGTCGGGTAGCCGTGCGCGTCGGAAGCGGCCGCGAGCGCATCACGCCCCAGTTGGGGCGTGGGATCGACCGGAGTACCGACCGAGAGGTCGACGATGCCGTCCGGATGGGCGGACGCAACGGCCTTCGCACCCGCGATGGTGTCCCAGGGAAAGTCCGGAAGGCGGTCGGCCGTGCTCACTCGCCCTGCGGCGGGAGGGCCGCGACGAGCGGGTGATCCTTGTCGATCACGCCGAGCTTGGCGGCGCCGCCGGGAGAGCCGATCGAGTCGAAGAAGGTGACGTTCACGTCGTAGTACTCCTTGAACTCAGCCGGCACGTCATCCTCGTAGAAGATCGCCTCGACGGGGCACACCGGCTCGCAGGCACCACAGTCCACGCACTCCTCGGGGTGGATGTAGAGCATCCGGTTGCCCTCGTAGATGCAGTCGACGGGGCACTCCTCGACGCAGGCACGGTCCTTGACATCAACACAGGGCAGCGCAATCACATATGTCACGATCGACTCCTTCAGGGCTACGGGTGGTTGAACTCTATCCCCCCACCAGCGCAGACTCAGCCGTCGGACGCGTTCGGGTTGGTGCAGATGACGGCGTCCGTGGGCTTGTACCGCCAGAAGAACTTCTCGGTGCGCACGAGCGAACCGGCCTTGTAGAAGAGCCTCGAGTAGTTGACGTCGAAGCCCTGGTCGGCCGACTGGGCGTGGCACTTCAGTGAGTCGTTCCTGACCGTGACGCCCGTCGTGAAGTTCGACTTCACGAGGTCGCTGCTCTTGACGTCATAGACCCTGGTCGACCAGACGCGCACCGTGATCGACCCGCGTCCACCGGGGGACGCCTTCTTGACGTACGCCTGCATCAGCACGCCGTACGGGGTGTCGTTCTGGAAGCGGAGGTCGAGGCTGCCGTAGTAGACCGTGGCTTCGCGTCCGGCCGGGTAGCGGTCGAAGTACAGGGAGTGGGGGTGGTGCTCGACGTCCTTGAGGCCGGCGAAGAAGGCCGCGTTGAAGGTGGTGGTCGCGCTCTGCGAGACGCCGCCGCCCACCTCTTTCTGCAACTGGTTGCCGACGATCACCCAGCCGTCCATGTAGCCGTTGGCGGCCGTCCGCTGGCCGAGCGTGTCGTTCAGACTGAAGATCTCCCCGGGACGCAGGAACGAGTTGTTGATGCTCGCCGCCGCGCGGGAGAGGTTGTTGTTGCGGTACTCCGCGTAGGGGAAGTAGGTCGTGAACTCCCCCGTGACCTCTGTGACGCCGAGCTTCTTCGCCATGGCCGTGGTGAAGCCGGCGGGGGACTTGACCGTGGCGAGCTTCGCGGTGCGTCCGGTCGTCGAGGTCAGCAGCGCCGTGACCTGCTTGGTGAACTCGTCCTCGGAGATGCCCTGTCCATCGGACGACGGAACGACGGTGGGTGAGCCGCTGACGAGCTTCCAGGTGGCGTCGCGTCCCTCGGTGAAAGTCAGGTCGTCGATCTGGTCCTGGGCGGCGTCCCACAGCTTTGCCGGGCTGGTCTCTGCGGTGACCAGCCCGTCCCTGGACGTGATGGTGGTCGCCTTCGCGATCATCTCGGGGGTCAGCGTGACCTTGCCCTTGTCGGTCGTGAAGGTGATGGGGCCCGACAGTGCGGGCGTGAGCGTGTCGGCGGCGAGTGTCTTGACCTCGTCGGTGGTGACGGCCGGCTCGGTGACGACCGTGGGAGCGTCCACCGTGGTCGTGGTCAACCAGGACGTCCGCAGGGCGTCGGCCGTCGCCGCCTGGTCGACAGCCACGCCCTGGACGGCGTCCGTCGTCACGATCTCCACGCCGTCGAGCGTGATCGTCGCGTCCCGGGCCGTGGCGTCCAGCGTGGTGGCTGCGGTCTTCACCGCGGACGCCAATGCCGCGTCGTCCACCTGCACGACGGGGTCGACGCTCCCGCCGCCGGTCAGAACCTGCCAGATGTCGGTGGGGGCCCAGCTGCGACCGGCACCCAACTTGGCGATGGTCGCTTCGTAGTCGATGGCCAGCCCCGCGTCCGCCGGATCGAGGGTGGTCGACTCGTCACCGGCCGTGAGGGTGATGGGCGCCTCGGCCTTGGGCTCTAGCCCGTCGCGGAGAAGGTCGAGCGCCTGCTCGGCCGACACGCCGCCCACCTGGACACCGGCCACGGTGGTCTTCGACGGCACGTTGTCGCCCGCCATGGCGTAGCCGGCCACATAGCCGACTCCGACGAGCGCGAACAGGCCGCCGACAACGCCTGCGGTGATGACACGCGCACGCGAGCGACGTCCGGACTTCGGCGTGGAATCTGGCTTCGACAAGGCGATCCTCGAGGGTTCAGGGTCTGGGACCCCTCGATTCTACGTGGTGGCCAAGCCAACCCCGATTCCGTGACCTCAGGGACGCAGCAGCACCTTGATGGCTCGACGTTCGTCCATGGCCTCATAGGCCGCCTGCACCTCGGACAGCGGGAGTTCGAGATCGAAGACCTTCCCGGGGTCGATCTCACGCTTCCAGACCAGGTCGAGCAGGTGCGGCAGGTAGGCGCGGACGTGCGCGACGCCGCCGGCCAGACCGATGTTCTTCCAGAACAGTGCGTCCACCGGCATGTCGCCGTGGGGCACGCCCACGAGGCCGATGGTGCCACCCGGACGCACGCATTCCGTGGCGGTGAGGCGGGCGTCCTCGGTGCCGACGCACTCCAGGACGCAGTCGGCACCCACCCCGTCGGTGAGTTCCCTGACCTTCGCGATGGCCTCCTCGCCGCGCTCCGCGATGATGTGCGTCGCGCCGAAGTCGAGCGCGATCGCCTGACGGTCGGCGTGACGACTGAGTGCGATGACGGTCGTCGCGCCCAACTGGACGGCCGCGAGCACGCCGGAGAGACCGACGGCCCCGTCACCGACGACCACGGCGGTAGAACCGGGTTGGACGCGGGCCGCGACGGCGGCGTGCCAGCCGGTGCACATGACGTCAGACAGCGCGAGCAGGCTGGGGACCAAGTCGTCGTCGGGCATGCCGGGGGTGGCGATGAGCGTCCCGTCGGCGTTCGGAATACGGATCTTCTCGGCCTGGCAGCCGTTGAACCCACCGCCGTGGAGGCAGTTGGCGTGGGCGCCCTTCTCACACAGGACGCAGGTGTTGTCGCTGTGGAGGAAGCCACCGACGACGAAGTCGCCGGGCTTGACGGTGGTCACGGCGTCACCGACGAGTTCGACGATGCCGACGTACTCGTGTCCGATGGGGGTGGGCTTGGCGACCGGAGCGAGCCCGCGGAAGCGCCAGAGGTCGGAGCCGCAGACGCACGCGGCGACAGTCCGGATGACGGCGTCGGTGGGTTCGATGATCACGGGATCGGGACGGTCCTCGTAGCGGACGTCGTTGGCTGAATGAATGACGGCTCCTCGCATGGGTCCATTCCACACCGTGACGAGCGCGTCCGGGAGGGTAGCCGTTACCCCTGACGCGTGATCCCGGACCGGGCGGCTGGCCGGAGTCGTTTCTACAGCCTGAGCAGTGCTAAACCGGTGGTCCGCCACCGGCATGACTTACCGGTGGTCCGCCACCGAGAGGAACGCCATGACACACGAAATGACCCTGACCAAGGCCGAGCACGTCTGCAGCTGCGGTCACGACGCCGAGATCCCGGCACTGGACGCCCGGGTGATCCCCCACGCCGTCAGGCACGCGGCCATCTTCGGCGCCCTCGACTCCCTTCCGGTGGGTGGCGCCCTCGACCTGACCGCGCCGCACAACCCCCTGCCCCTCCTGGCCCAGCTCGAGGAACGCCAACCCGCCACGTGGCAGATCGCCTACCTGGTCGAGGGCCCTGAAGCCTGGACGCTTCGCCTGACCCGCTCGGCGTGATCCCCGGCGCGTCCGGCACCGGCATGGGGCGTGGCATGAACGCGTGGCGCGACTACCCCACGTTCTTCTGGCTCGTCGTCGCGATCGGGTTGACCCTGGTGCATCCGTTCGTCCCGGACGCGAGCTGGCTCATGGTGCACGTCGTCACGCTGGGCGCGCTCACCCACGCGGTGATGGCGTGGAGCACCCACTTCACCCAGACGCTCCTGCGCACCGGGCCGCGGATCGACGGCCCGGCCACGTTGCGGAATCGCACCGAGCTGCTGCACGCGTCCATCGTTCTGGTTCTCGTCGGCGTTCCGACGCAATGGTGGTGGCTGACGCTGATCGGCGCCACGGGCGTCGTCGCGGCCGTGCTGTGGCACGGCGTCCAACTGTGGCGCCGCCTGCGCACCGCCCTGCCCGGACGATTCAGGGTCGTGATCCACTCCTACCTCGTGGCCGCCGCGTGGCTGCCGGTCGGCGCGACGTTCGGCGTCCTGCTCGCGCGTCACCCCGGGGACGCCTGGCGCGGACGCCTGCTGCTGGCCCACACCATGAGCAACCTGCTGGGCTGGATCGGGCTGACGGTGACCGCCACGATCATCACCCTGTGGCCCACGGTGCTGCGCACCCGCCTCGACCCGGACGCCGAACGTCGCGCCCGCACGTCCCTGTGGCTCTTCGGCGCCGGCCTGGCCACGATCGTGGCCGGCGCCCTCGCCGGACAGCGCTGGGTCGCCGTGGCAGGGTGCGCGGTCTACCTCGGCGGGCTCCTCTGGACCGCCCGCTCGATGATCCTTCCCGCGCGGACCAACCCGCCCCGCCACTTCGCGGCAGGCTCGCTGGCCGCCGGAATCGTGTGGTTCGGGGGCGGCATCGTGGTCGTCGCCGTCCAGCTCGCGACCGAACCCGACTGGACCGCCTTCCCGGACGGCGTCGGGCGCCTCGCCGGCGTCCTCGTGGTGGGTTTCGCCCTGCAAACCCTGCTCGGGGCGCTGTCGTACCTTGTGCCGACGCTGTTGGGTGGTGGACCGTCGGCCGTCCGGCGCTCGCTGGAGGCGTCCGGACGCTGGGGCGTCCTGCGCCTGGGCATCACGAACATCGGGCTCGTGCTGAGCGTGGCACCGGTTCCATCCGGCGTCCGGGTGGCGGTCACGTCTGCGGTGCTCGCGTCCTTCGCGGCCGGTCTCGTCACGCTCGGACTGGCCATTGATGCAGGCCTGCGGGCGCGAAAGGGCCCGCGTCCGACCCCGGACGCGGAGGCGGGCCGGGCTGAGATCGAACGGACCCTCCACCCTGAATTCCCCTGGTCTCAGGTCTTTGCGCTGGTCATCCTGATGGCCCTCACGGTCTCGGGCGGAGCACTGCTGCAGCCCTACCTGGACGGCGGGCTGGCGTCCGCGCCCGCCACAAGCGTGGCGCCCACGGGGAAGACCGTCGAACTCATCGTCACGGCCAATCCCGACATGACGTTCGCCCCGGACCGGGTCGAGATCGCCGCAGGCGACCGGCTGGTCATCACACTGCACAACTCGGACGCCAGCACTTCGCACGACCTCGCCTTCGACACGTCCCACGTCACCCCCCGCATCGTCCAGGGGCAGGAGGCGGTCCTCGACCTGGGTGTGGTGGGAGGGTCCCGCCAGGGGTGGTGCACGGTCATGGGCCACAAGGCGATGGGGATGGTGTTCGACATCGTCGTGACCGGGGGTGGTCCGGCGGCCTCTGCGTCGGCCCCTTCGTCGGCTTCGGCCGCACCCTCGGCGGCGCTGCGTCCGGGAGCGGCCTTCTCCTCCGACTTCACCGCGCGGGACGCCAACCTCCCCACGCGGCCCGAGTCCGGCGTCCATCGCCTCACGTGGACGATCACCGAGGCCGTGGCCGAAGTCGCACCGGGTGTGCGACAGGTGCGCTGGCTCTATGACGGGCAGACCCCCGGCCCGACCCTGCACGGACGCGTGGGCGACCGGTTCGAGGTCACGATCGTCAACCGGGGCACGATGGGACACTCGATCGACTTCCACGCCGGAGAGGTGGCTCCGGACGGCCCCATGCGGACGATCGCCCCCGGCGCGTCCCTCACCTACACGTTCACGGCGAACCGGGCCGGTGCCTGGCTGTACCACTGCTCGACGATGCCGATGTCGAGCCACATCGCGGCGGGGATGCACGGGGCGGTGATCATCGAGCCGGACGGCCTTCCTGCGGTCGACCGCTCGTGGGTGCTCGTCGGGTCCGAGCTCTACTTCGGCGCAGAAGGTGGCGAGGTCGACCCGGTGAAGGTAGCCGCCCGCACCCCGGACGCGATGGCCTTCAACGGGGCGGCCTTCCAGTACGACTCCTCGCCGCTCACCACACGGGTCGGCGAGCGGGTCAGGATCTGGGTCGTGGACGCGGGCCCCAACCGTCCGATGGCGTTCCACATCGTCGGCGCCCAGTTCGACACGGTCTACGTCGAGGGGGCGTACACCCTTGTCAGGGGCCGATCAGCGCTCGGTGGGACGACGGACGGTGGCGCCCAGGTGCTCGCCCTCCAGCCGGCGCAGGGCGGCTTCGTCGAGCTGGTCTTCCGCGAGGCCGGGCACTACCCGATGGTCAGTCACATCATGAGTGACGCCGAGATCGGCGCTCATGGCGTCATCGAGGTGACCGCTCGCCGCAACTGATCGGTGGCGTCGACCAGCGACCGGCGCAGGGCGGGGTCGAGGTGCTCGTCGGCCAGCGTCCGGTCTGCGAGGGCGAGCGTTTCGGGGTCGGCGTGGACGTACGGGAACGACAACTCGACGACCTCGGCCAAGGCCCAGCCCTGCCGGAAGGTGGCCGTGCGTCCGATGCCCGCGAACCACTCGCGCACCAAGGGTGCGGTGAGGTCGTGGTGTTCGGGAAGGAACAGCCCCTCGGCCGTGGCGTAGACCTCGTACGACGAGAGGTCCGACGGCTCGAGGACGATGGCGAGGGCGGCGCGTTTGGCGTCCGCAGTGGGGACGCACGCCCGTGCGCGGGCGGCGGCGACGCGTCCGGCTGAGGAGGTGTCGCGGGAGGTTTCGGAGTCAATCAGGGCGGGGTCGGCGCCGAGGGTGACGAGTCGCTGGACGACCAGCCAGCGGAGGTCGGCGTCCAGGTCGCGGGGCAGGTTGTGGCCCTCCAGCCAATCGGTGAGGAGGGTGCGGTCGTCCGTCGTTCTGAGGAAGGCCCGCAATGCGCCGAGTTGGCGGTCGGAGTCGGGTGCCGCCGCGTCCATGATCATGCGGGCCAGCGACGCGACCCGCGCACGACGGATGACGCGATCAGCGGGTGGGCAGTACGGCCCGCACAATGTCTCGGCCGACCAGCGCAGCAGGGAGGTGACGATGACGTCGCGCGGCTCGGCCGGCAGGGCCTCCTCGAGGGTGGCCCAGGCCACCGCGGGGTCGAGTTCGGACGACCGGACCGCGTCGCGGATCGAGTTGAGCAGCACGACCCGGGTGGCGGGGTCGGCGACGCGTCCGATGGGTACTCCCCCACTGGGGCGGACGCGCGCCCAGGTGGCGTCCCCGGCGTCCGGGACGACGACGTGGCCCTCGGGGACGCTGAGTGCCGTGAGGGTCTGCCCGCCGTCGACGATGACTGACTCGCGACCCACCTCGACACCGTCAGGCGCGAGGACGGCGACGTCGATCGCGTGCCGGCGTCCGGGGTCGGGTGTGGGGGCGAGTCGGGTGACGGCGGCGAGCCCGTCGACGACGTGGCCGGTGAGCGTGTCCATGCCGGAAGTACTGAGCCAGGCGTCGACCCAGGCGTCCAGGTCGGCACCGGCGCGTTGCCAGGCGGCGACGAGGTCGGCCATCGTCGCGTTGCTGAAGGCGTAGCGGTCGAAGTAGTCGTGCAGTCCGGCGAGGAAGACCTCGTCTCCCATGAGCGTCACCGCTTGTCGCAGGCACGCAGCGCCCTTGGCGTAGGAGATGCCGTCGAAATTGGCGAGCGCACCCTGGGCGTCGTCGGCGCCGTTTCCGGCCACCGGATGCGTTGAGGGCGCCTGATCGGCGATGGAACCCCATTCCTTGCGCGCGACGCCGAACTCGGTCCACAACTCGTGGCGCGTGAACTCGGAGCAGACCCGGTGCGCCATGTACTCGGCGAAGCTCTCGTTGAGCCACAGGTCGTCCCACCAACGCATGGTGACGAGGTCGCCGAACCACTGGTGGGCCATCTCGTGGACGATCGTGCCCGCCCGGGACGCACGTTCGGCGTCGGTGGCGGCGCCGCGGTAGATGTAGGCGTCCCGGAAGGTGACACACCCGGGATTCTCCATGGCGCCGGCGTTGAAGTCGGGCGCGAAGACCTGGTGGTAGTCGCCGAACGGGTAGCGGACGCCGAACAGGCGGTGATACGCGTCGAAGCCCGCACGCGTGACCTCGAGGATGTCGTCGGCCTCGCGGTGGAGGGCGTCCGAGAGGGACGCCCGGGCGTGGACGCCGAGTCTGATGCCGTCGTGCTCGGCCTCGATCGACGTCCACGGACCGGCCGCGAGCGTCACGAAGTAGGTCGAGAGGGGACGCGGTTGGTCGAGGCGCCAGCGTCCGGGGGCGGTCTGGGCTCTGGGGCCGTTGCCCAGCACCGACCAGGCCTCGGGGGCGGTGACGTCGAGGGTGTACGGCGACTTGAGGTCGGGCTGGTCGAAACAGGCGAACCAGCGCGGGGCGGCGTCGAGGAAGCTCATGGCGTACAGGTAGGTCGCGCCGTCGGCGGGGTCGGTGTGGCGGTGCAGGCCCTCACCGTCGGTCGAGTAGGTCATGGTGGCCGAGACGGCGAGGCAGTGGTCGCCGGCGGTGAGGTGGAGGGCGAGGCGTCCGTCGGTGACGGGTGCGGAGATGGGCGAGCCGTCGAGGTCGGCCAGGGTGACGTCGCCCGCGACGTCGAGCCAGGTGTCGGCGTCCCGGGTGGCGGTGAACTCGATCACCGAAGTGGACGCGAAGTGCTCGCGTCCCTTGTCAGCGCCGGTCAGGTCGAGGGTGATCGTCGTGTGTCGGACGCGGAGGAGATCGGCGCGTTCGACAGCTTCGGTTTGCAGCAGGCTCGACATGCGTCCAAACCTAGTGGCGGGCTGTGGCGACCCGGCAGCAGGTTTCCCTGCCGACGCAAGGAAACACGCCATCTGGGGGCCTGAACCGGGCGGTTTCCTTGATACCGCAGGGAAACACGCGTCCTGCGGGCCGAAACCGGCCGGTTTCCCTGATTGCGCAGCGAAACCTCCTGCAGGGGCACGAGACCGGGCGATCAGATCAGGGCGTCCAGCTCGGCCAGGAAGGCGAAGGACGCCGCGACCTTGCGCGGGGCATGACCTGCCCAGGCCTTCAACTCGTTCAGGGTGGGCGCCATGGTCGCGCCGCCCGGCTGGGCAACAGTCAGGGACGCGGCCAGCGACGCGAATCGCAGCTGGTTCACCAGCGGCCAGTCGGTCAACAGGGATGCAGCGAAAGCCGCGTTGAAGACGTCGCCGGCGCCGCAGGCGTTGACGACCGGCCCCTTCACAGCGGGCACGTGCACCAACGCCCCGGACGCCGGGTCGATCGCGACGACGCCGTCGCCGCCCATCGTCACAACGGGAACCCTGACCTTGGAGGCGAGCGCCCGCACGGCGTCCTCGCCGGAGGTGGTGCGCGTGTAACTCGTCGCCTCGAGCACGTTCGGCGTGAACGCGTGGCAGAGCTCAAGGTCGGGGAGTTCGGCCAGGTCCCAGCGCTCGGACTCGTCGTCCCCGACGTCGCCGACGACGAGCGTCCCGTGCTCGGCAGCCTCCGCGAGCCACGGCATGGTGAACGGCTGCAGGTGGGTGATGGCGACCTTGGCGCGGGGGGCTGCGTCCGCCCTGAGGACGCAAGGCCCCGGATGCCGGGTCTCGGACGTGACCATGGCCCGGTCACCTCCGTAGTTGAGGATGACGGTGAGGGGGGTCTGCCACCCCTCGTGGACGAGGCACGCGCACGTGTCGATGCCCTCGTCATTGAGGTAGCTGAGGGCGCCGACGCTCATCTGGTCGTCCCCGGTGTCGGCGACCATGGCCACCCGGACGCCGAGCCGCGCCGCGGCGATGCACGAGTTCGCGATGCCGCCGGGGGTCTGGCGGTAGGGGCCGACGCGGTGCTCATGACCCAACTCGGGGGCACACGGTAGCCCGGTGAAGGTGAGGTCGTTGAAGAACAGGCCACACCCGAGCAGGTCGACGTCCATGATTCATCGTA
>CALKHV010000151.1 GCA_937988865.1 uncultured Propionibacteriaceae bacterium
GCCGTTGTGAACGACCACCTGGCCCAGCACCCGGTCACCGATGTGCACCCGCCGGCTTTCCAGATCGATCGATGCCTCGTAGTTCCAGCGTCCGAACGTGAACAGCAGCGAGACCCCCGCCACCACGGCGAGCATCACCGACAGGGAGAGGAACTCCGCCCACCCCTGGCTCAGGCCCACCGCCCCGCACAGGACCGCGCCACCCATGGCAATCCACCCCAGCGGTGACACAGCCCGCCCCAAGGGGTCCAGCCACCCGCCCAGCCGACTCACGGCGGATTGTGCGCGTCCACCGAGATCGGACACGAGGTCGCGCGCGCGGGACCGGGCCCGCGAGTTCGCGGGCTCGGCAGGATCACGTCGGCGGGTCAGCAACACGCTGGAGGCAGGGCGGATCACGACGCGACGCGCCCCTTGGGTGCCTGCACGTTGTCGAGTGCGCGCGCGATGACGGCCGTCGGGGTGCCACCGGCGAACTCCGCCTCGGGCGACATGACGAGTCGGTGGGTCCACACGGGCGCCGCCAACTCCTTGATGTCGTCGGGGAGCACGTAGTTGCGGCTGTGCGCCGCAGCCCAGACGCGGGCCGCACGCACCATCGAGATCGCCCCTCGGGTGGAGACGCCGAGTGTGGTGTCTCCATCGGCTCTGGTCGCCTCGACGAGCCGCTGAACGTAGTCGAGGACCGACTCGTCGACGTGATTCTCCCGAACCATGTCGGCCATGTCGGCGACGGCGTTGGTGGTGATGATCGGACGCAGGTGCCGCGCCCTGTCAGGGTGGGACGAACCGGCGAGCACCTGCAGGGACGCTGCGCGGTCGGGGTATCCGACCGACGTCTTCATGAGGAAGCGGTCCAGCTGCGCCTCGGGCAGGCGGTAGGTACCCGCCTGCTCGATCGGGTTCTGGGTCGCGATGACCATGAACGGACGTTCGGCTTCATGCCGCTTCCCGTCCACCGTCACATGGGACTCCTCCATCACCTCGAGCAGGGCGGACTGCGTCTTGGGCGAGGCCCGGTTGATCTCGTCCGCCAGCACGATGTGGGCGAAGATCGGGCCGGGCCGGAAGTCCCAGGTACCTCGCTGCTGGTCGTACATCGTGACGCCCGTGATGTCAGACGGCAGCAGGTCGGGGGTGAACTGGATGCGGCTGTCCTTGCCCTGCACCGTCGCGGCTATCGCCCGGGCCAGGGCGGTCTTGCCTGTGCCCGGAGCGTCCTCGAGGAGCAGGTGACCCTCGGCCACCATGCAGGTCAGGGCCAGCCGGATGACCGGTGCCTTGCCCAGCAGGGCCTGCCCGACGTTGTCGGTGAGTCGACCGAAGGTCTCGGCGAACCAGGCTGCATTCTCGGCGGAAATTGTCATTTTCATCCTTTGCTAGTTCCCGATGTGATACCAGGAATAGCCGACAACCTCGATTGAGAAGTTACCGTCAGGCCTCATGGCACCGTTGATTGAGTTACCGGCGCAGCTGACAGAGACATCGCCGTTGACCGGGAGGGTGTGGAACCCAGCGGTTCCCAGATAGTTGCCTGGGTCCCCCGTGCTCGCGATGGGCCACTTCCGCGTCTCCCAAGTTGCTGCATTCCAGCATCGGATTTCGCGCGAACCGGCCCCGGCGTAGTTCTGGAGTCTGAATGTGACACTCAGGCCGCTCACGCTCACCTTTGTGAGGGATGACGGGGGCATCGGATCACTGGTCTTCGCGTCGCAGTTCCTGGCCCCCTGGACTCCGGTGTTCTGCGTTGCCTGGATGCACAATGTCCTTGTTGCGGAGTACCCGACGTCCCCGAACGGGTAGCTCCCAGTTGGCCCCACTGCGCCAGTGGCGTCACCCGACAGGGCGTACGAGGTGGTGCGTCCGTTGCCGTCCCCGCCGCTCCAGGAGCACGAGATCGACGTGCCGCCCACACCACAGCTCATCGATGGGCTCACCGGCGGACCGTAGGTGTTGACCGTGGCGCTCGTGGACTCGCCCTGAGCGGACTCCCCGTCGACGCGGGCCACGGCATAGACGGCGACGCTCGCGTTCTCGCCGTCGACGAAGGCGCCATTGGTGACCGTCGCCCCGCCGCTGGGGATCTGCTGGGTGACCCCGTTGGCCGCCCAGTAGTAGGTGAGCTCCGAGGGCAGCGCACCGTTGCCGTTCGCCGCGCCGAAGGTGATCTTCGCCGTGTTGTCGCTGCCGGTCGGCGTCACCGCCAGGCCCGTCACAGGGCCGGGCACCTGCCAACCGCGCACAGCGTTGGACGCAGGTGACCACTGGCTCACACCCGCCTTGTTCTCTGCGGTGACCTCGAACTGCTGGTCGCCCGTCGACACGGCGAGGGTCACGTTGGTCGAGAGTCCGGTGCCTGAGTACAGGATCTTGGTGCTCCCGACCTGACGGAGTTGGTAGGTGAGGTTGGCGTCGCCGTTGGCGTCCGGTGCCGTCCAGCGCACGGTTGCCGACGGAGGCAGCGCGCTCACGGGGTCCTTGACCACACTCGGGGCTGCCGGACGGGCAGGGAGGCCCGCCGGCACTACGGCGGCGGAAGCCCCCGACCAGTCGGACGGCTCCTCGGCGCTCGAGTGCGCCTGAACCTCGAACGCGTAGCTGACTCCGTTCGTCAGACCTGTCCAGGTGTACGACGTGCCGGTGATCCCATCCTTCTCGGTCACGCCATCGGCTGCCGGGCTGATGCGGACGCTGTAGCTCGTCACGTCTGATCCGTCGGTGTGGCTGGGGGCCCACTTCAGTGCGACCTCACCATCGCCGAAGGTGCCCACCGGGGTCCCCGGCGGGTCCGGCCTGATGTCGGGCCGCACCTGATTGCTCGGCCCGGAAGGGTCAGACGTGCCCACCTCGTTGGTCGCAGTCACGGTGAAGACGTAGATCTCGTTGTTCTTGAGCGTGCTGATCGTGCAGGTCGTCGCCTGTCCGCACTTCTTGGAACCGCCACTCCATGCCACGGTAAAAGAGGTGATCGGTGAGCCATTACTGGCGCCTGCCGTCCAACTCACGGTCGCCGTCCTGGACAGATGAGTCTCAGCCACCACACCGGTCGGCGCGTCCGGACGGGCCCGGACCGTGAGCTGGATGCTGCCGTTGACGCGGCGTCCCGGGTCGTGGGTGGCGTCGCCGACGACGTAAGTCACGATGATCTGACCGTGGAAGTCGGCCCCGGGCGTCACCGTGACGCGCAATCCTTCGGTGGAGACAGTCCCGCTCCCGATCTTGACCTTGGGCTGGCCGATCAGATCGACCGGCTTGCCGTCATCGGCAAAGGGATTGGTGATGTGGTCGGCGAGATCGATCGTCGTGGGCTGGCCCGCCTTGGCATCGTTCACGACCGCAGTCGTCACCGACAGGAGCGGGCGCGTCGACTCGCTCACGGTCAGGCTGAGGGTGGCCGTGACGGGTTCCGTGCTGCCGTCCGTCACCGTGATCTCCGCCGTCCCTGTAGAGCCCAACGCATCGGCAGGGGCCGACACTCGCAGGGACGCACCGTCGATCGACGCCTCGAAGTCGCTGTCGACGCGTCCAAGTGTGAACGCGAGCCGCTCGCGATCGCCGGGATCCTCGTCGGTCACCATCTGGCGAAGGTCAACGGTTTTGGCAGGCTGCCCCGCCTCCACCGTGATGTCGGAGGGCCGGAGAACTGGTGGATGCAGCCCTGACGACTCCACGGTGATGGGCAGGGTCAGCAGAGACTTGAGTCCGTTGGGATCCTCTGCG
Organism: uncultured Propionibacteriaceae bacterium; assembly: GCA_937988865.1. GTDB lineage: Bacteria > Actinomycetota > Actinomycetes > Propionibacteriales > Propionibacteriaceae > CALKHV01. Next base: position 3,721 of record CALKHV010000151.1, read on the forward strand.
TCCGCCCCGTCGGTCACCTCGAACGTGATGGAGGAGAGGCCGGAGTACATCGAGCCGGTCTGGAACTGGAGTGTGGCGTCATCCTTGATGAGGCTTGACTCGTTGGCGCCTGGTCCGGCCTTCACTTTGGCAGCGAATGTGAGCTTCGGGGATCGACCGGAACGCACGACCACATAGTCGGCAATGCCGATCGTGAGCAGTTCACCGGCCTTGACCTTCGGCTGCGGCTGGTCAGGGTCGAGGTACGGAGGCATGGCGGCCGCCGGCGGCACGACGATCGCTGCACGTCCGACGAGGCCGTCGACGTCCGTGACGGAGTAGAGGATGACCTGGCGCTGATCGTTGACCGGGATCGTCACCGTTGTACCGGAGACCTCGGCATCGGCGTCATCGACCGACAGTGTGAGGTCGGCGGCAGCACCATCCGGATCGAAGTCGTTGTCCATCACGTCCACCGCGACCGACGGTGCGTCCTTCAGATCAGCGAGCGCGACGACGTCGTCGAGGGCGACCGGGGCCTTCAACTCAGCGTCCGCGCTCACACGAACGGTGACGACGCCCCGTGCGCTTCCGCCTCGGCCATCGCTGACGTCGTAGTAGTAGCGCAGGGTCGCCTCTCGATCGGGTGCCGTGACCTCGATCAGACTTCCGAGCAGGCCGACATCAGTGGAGGTCCGATCATCGGTGGGCTTGACTGATCCATCGACGAAAGTGAGGGCGTCCCCATCGGGGTCGACGTCGTTGGAAACCGGATTGATGTTCAGCGTGCGGCCGGGCCTGGTCGTGACCTCATCGGGCACCGCCACAGGTGACTGGTTCGTCACGCTCACCGGCGCGATGCCGACCCGGATCGTCGCCGTGCCCCTCGCGCCGAAGCGATCCTTGACCTCGTAGGTGAACGAGTCGGTACCGACGGTCGACGCGGGGGCGTCGTAGACGATCCCCGTGGCGGTGGCAACTGCCGTGCCCTTCGTGGCCCCTGAGGCGAGGCCCACGAGGGTGACGGAGTCGCCGTCCGGGTCGACGCCGTCCGTTGGGACGGAAATCGTGACCTGACCGCCGGCAAGCACACGTCCGACGAGCGGCTGTGGCTGTGGCGGTTGATTGCGCGCCTCCAGCGCGGTGACCGCGATCACGATCTCAGCCGAGTCGTAGTTGCCGGACGCATCTCGGACTGTGTACTGAAGTCTCGTCGTGCCGGCCTGGTTGGCCCTGAACCGGACCGTGTTCCGCGAGGCGAAGGCGTCGCCTGCTGACTCGTCGCCCTCAATCGTGACGACGGGGTCGACAGTCAGACTCAGCCCCGAGGGAGAGGAATCGTTGTCGAGAACCGGAATGGTCACGATGTCCCCCACCCGGACGAGGGCGCGGTCGTCGAGTGCCAGCGGTGGCGTGGACGTCGAGGTCGCCGGGAGCGGCATCACCGCGACGCGACCCTTCGCCACCCCTGAGGCGTTCGCCACGACGTAGGTGATGTTCACGGGGGCCGTGAGGCCGGTGGGTGCGCTCACCCGTAGCCCTCCGTGGTCGACGATCTCGACGGCGAGCGCCCGCGCCGAGTTCGGGACGTCGACGGACTGCAGGACGAGCACCCCGCCGGACGGGTCGGTGTCATTTGCGAGCGGTTCAACCACGACGCTGCCACCGCTGGGGAGGATGGCCATGTCATCGGCTGCCAGCGGTACCCCTGCCACGGGACCCACCACGTCCACGCGCACCCAACCCTCGGCGGGCGACGGCCCGTCCGTGACCTGGTAGAGGAGATAGACGGTGCCGACCGTGGAGGACGAGAACACGAACGTCCCGTTCGCGTAGTCCGGGGTGATCTTCTGACCGGCACCGGCCTTCTGAACCTGCGACAGGCGCAACACGTCGCCATTCGCGTCGGTGTCGTTCGCCAGCGGGTCGACGACGACGTCATGACCCTTCAACACGGTCACATGGTCGCTGTTGGCCACCGGTGGAACATTGCCGGCCTGTCGAACGGTCACCCGGAGTGTGCCCTCGGTCGACGTGGTCCCATCGCTCACGAAGACCTTGACGTCCTTGACTCCCGGGCCACCTGTCCCCTGGTCACGCACGGTGATCCGGCCGTCCGCCCGGAAGCGGACCTCGAGTTCGCCGGGGGCCTTGACGCCTTCAAGGAAGACCGAGTCACCCTCAGGGTCGAGCCAGTCGGCCAGAACGGAGTAGGACACCTCGGCTCGTTGCCCGACCGTCATGGCAGATTTCCGGATTGGCTCGGGGGCCTCGTTGGTCGAGTCAGGGGCGATCGTCACGTCCACCCTGGCCTCGTCCGTGCCGCCGCGCCCGTCGTCGGCCGCGTAGGTGAACGACACCGAGCCTCTCGCGTCCTTCGGGACGGCAAGCGTCAGCGCCTCTCCTCCCCTGACCTGCGAGACGGTCATGCCGGCAGGTGACTTGCCCACGGAGGCGGTCAGAAGATCACCATCGGCATCCGAGTCGTTGGCGAGGACCGGCAGGGTGACACTCCGTCCGGCTCGTGCGCCGAACTGATCGTCCTGGGCCACCGGTTTGGTCTGCTGTTCCTTACGAAGGTCGGCCGACATCTCGGACGCTTCCTCGGGCGCCTCGTCGTCCTCTTTCTCCTGCTGGTCGAGTTGGGAGTCGATGGGCTTCCAGTTGTCAACCTGCCTCATGTTGTCGTTGACGAGAAGCACCGTGCCGTCCACGACATCGTTGAGAACGACGACGTCCCGGTTCACACGGAAAGTCAGTTGCGTTGATGACTTGATTCGATCCACCGATTGACGCCGGTCGTCTGCGTCCGATGCACAGTCGCGAACATAGGCCCCACTCCCGCCCCAGGCCAGGTAGGCGCAACCACCCACGACAACGGGGGCAGCGGGAGTTCCCGCGCCTGCCTCGGTGCTGGTCGACGTCAGGTCGCCCCCCGCCAGCGGCGCCCATCCATACGCCTCGTCCTGGGCCACCAATACGGCATCCGCAGCTGCTGAGGGCTGCTGAAGACGGGTCTTCGCAGGCGCAGCCGTCAATTGAGTCGATCCGGACGACGTACGAATTGTGTTCGATGCCCGATCCAGAACGACCACCTCTCGACCCACCACGGTCAGTTCGGCCGTGGCGAGATCAGAGATGCCGATGATCTCGTCCGCATCTTCGGCGACCCCGTCAAACCACGAATGGACCTTGCCATTGGGGAGGACAACGGTCGCCACACCATCGACGCCGACGATCAGGCGTCCACCGACGAGCTGGTCGGACGCAGGTTGCATGCTGGGAGAGAACGAACCGATATCGGCCGCACGAAGAAGCCACAGCTTGCCGGCGGCAGGATCGAGAACAGCCGCAGTCTCTCCTCCCTGCCCGAACTCGGCCCCATCAGGCACATGACCCGGCTCACCGATGCTCAACATCGCTGTGTCGATCACGGCGCCGCGACTGTTGCCCAAGTCATGCACGAGCACGGTGTTCGCATGTTGCGTGACATCGAAACGTCCGGACGCGGCCCTGACGCCCCCATCGAGAGTCCTCGACGGATAGTTCAGGTGGGCTATCAGGCGCAGGGCCGTATTCGTGACCCAGACACCTCCATCGTTGAGCTCCACGCGCGCCGAAGGAACGCCTCGATGTAGATAGCCGAGCGTGACCATGACAAGGGCGATGACCGAAAGAAACGCGAGGCCACGGCGCTGCCTAGTCACGAGCCTCATCATGTGCGTCCCCCCGAGAACTGGCCGACCCGCAGGGGCTACCAGAAGAAGGGTAGCAATCTAGTCCCGGGCTCATGCAGGGAGGACACTTCTCAGATTTCGGGCTTGAGGGACACTGTGAGTTCCCTTTCGCGTCCGGGTCATCGTGTTCAGTCAACTCTCACGAAAGACACAGCGATGAATGACCCGCCGAGTCCATGTCTTGAGAGGTTTCGGACGCCATCCCCTCGTCGTGCTTCCTGCTATACGGTTCCCCGTGGATAGGGCGCCTATCCGGTGGTGGATACTTCGGCCCGAGCGTCTGGGGATCAGTTGAACAGTCAATTTCTCTCGGGAAGCCTGCCTCGCGTCGGACTCAGCGCCATGATTGTCGCGTCCCTGTTCCTCGTGGGTTGCACCGGCAATCAGCCCACCACGACGCCACCGTCGAGCGTCAGATCTGACGGATCGATCGAACAGTCCGTGGCCGGCGTCCATCTGGTGGGGCCGCCCGGATCCCTCGACGGAAGCGGCGTCGCCCTCACGACCCACAGCGTCCCGACCTCGG
>CALKHV010000152.1 GCA_937988865.1 uncultured Propionibacteriaceae bacterium
GGGCGCCCCACCTGTATTCTCCCCCTCGAGTCGGCCTCCGGATGGGGCCCACTTTCGCTCGAAGCGCTATGTTTGGCGCCGACCCCTTCATCTGGGCGCTCGCGTCCACCGGCAACCAAGGCACTCATGATCCGCTTCATCGCCCGGCGACTGGCCATGGCAGTGGGGATTCTCCTGGCTCTGTCCTTCATGGTCTACGGCATCCTCAGTGCGGCCATGGACCCGATGGAAGATCTCAGGCTGTCCACGCAGCCCAACAAGGCCCAGCTCATCGAAGCACGCGTCCGCATGCTCAATCTCGACCAGCCCTGGTACTCGCGGTACTGGGGTTGGCTGACCGAGTTCGTGCAGGGCAATCCCGGGATCGCCTGGCAGACGAAGCAGAAGGTCGTCGACATGCTCCCCAACGCTGTGTCGACCTCGGTGCAGCTGGTGTTTGGCGCGACCATCATCGCGGTGCTGCTGGGAGTCACCATCGGCGTCGTGAGCGCACTGAGGCAGTACACGACGTTCGACTACGCGATCACCTTCGTCTCGTTCGTCCTCTACTCGCTCCCCATCTTCTGGGTTGCCGTGCTCCTCAAGGAGTACATGGCGATCCAGCTCAACGACTACCTGGCCGACCCTGTGATCAACTGGCCCGCCCTGCTGATCTTCTCCCTGATCGCTGCCCTCTTCTGGGCCGGCATGCTCGGGGGCGAACGTCGCAGGAAGCTCATCACCTTCGGATCAGCGTTCCTCGTCACCCTCGCGACGTCGTACTTCCTGCTCTCGTCCGACTGGATCCACGATCCCAAGATCGGCTTCTTCGGGTTGGCGGTGATCTCGCTCGCCGCCGCCTACGTCCTGACGCTCCTCTTCGCCGGGATCAAGAACAAGCGCGCCCTCTACTCGGCCCTCACGATGGTGGGCGTTGGGCTCGCCCTGTACTTCCCGCTGCAGTATGTGTTCGCCACGTACGAGATGACCAACGGATACATCTTGGTGCTCTTCGCGATCACGATGGCCGTTGGAACTCTTGTCGGTTGGGCCTTCGGTGGCCCGGACAAGATGGTGTCGGTGCGCGGCGCGATGCTCGTGGGCCTGGTGATGGGAACCCTGGTCTACATCGACCAGATCATGCGGGTCTGGTACAGCTACTCGTCGTCAAGTGCCATCAAGAACCGGCCGATCGCCACCATCGGTCCGGGCACCCCGGGCCTGAACGCCGACTACTGGACCACCTACCTCGACAAGTTCACGCACCTGCTGTTGCCGACCGTCGCCCTCGTGCTGATCTCGTTCGCCGGGTACACCCGCTACGAACGTGGCGCGACCCTCGAGGTGCTGAATCAGGACTACATCCGGACGGCTCGCGCGAAGGGCCTTCCCGAGCGCGTTGTCATTGTGCGCCACGCCCTGCGCAACGCCCTGATGCCGCTGGCGTCCATCATCCCCGGCGACATCGTCGCCCTCATCGGCGGCGCGGTGCTGACGGAGACCATCTTCGGGTGGGGCGGCATGGGCCACATGTTCGTCAATTCGCTGCGCAATCACGAGATCGACCCCGTCATGACCTACATCATGATCACCGGCGCCCTGGCGATGATCGCCAACCTCATCGCCGACTTCCTCTACGCCATCCTCGACCCCCGAATCAGGGTGAACGCATGAGCTCACACGATCCCGAGAACCAACCGCTCGACGACCTCGAACAGAGCCGCACGCAGCCCGGAACGGGAGCCGCCGCCGGCGAGAACGCGGCGGCGGACGTGGCGGCCGAGGCACATGCAGCGGTCTCCTCGACCGAGGCCGACGCGTTCGGCCGCGGAGAGGGCGTCATCGAGGCGAAAGAGGTCGAGGGCCTGTCACAGGGCCAGATCGTCCTGCGTCGCTTCACCCGTCACAAGGGCGCCCTTGCAGGCATGATCGTGCTGGGCACCGTTGCCCTGCTGGCGATCACGTCCATGGGCATCGGGCCGATTCCCGGGTGGTGGAAGTTCCAGGACTTCCTCGGCAGCGGCACCGTCCAGAACGGCGGCGCACCGACCCTGCACCTCCCCCGCTGGTTGGGAGGACCGGGATTCGCCATCGGCGACCACCCCTTCGGGCAGGACGAGATCGGTCGCGACAACTTCGCCCAGGTCATGAAGGGCGTCCAGACGTCACTCTTCGTCATGACAGTGATGGGCATCGTGCAGCTGATCATCGGCGTCACCATCGGTGCACTGTCCGGCTATTACCGCGGACGTCTCGACATGGTCCTCATGCGCTTCACCGACATGGTCATCACACTTCCGGTCATCGTCATCGGAGCCGTCCTCGGGAAGCTCGTGTACACGATCCCCACGAAGCTCAACGCCTCGGACGCGCTGGTCAACACGATTCACAAGTACCTTCCGCTCGAACTGGCGATCGCGCTTGGCTGCATCCTGTGGCCGGGCATGGCCCGCCTCGTCCGGAGTGAGTTCATGAGCCTGCGTGAGCGGGAGTTCGTCGACTCCGCCCGTGTGGCCGGCGCCAGCGACTGGCGCATCATCACGAAGCACATGCTCCCCAACGCCATGGGGGTCATCATCGTGAACGTCACGCTGCTCATGTCGGCCGCAGTCGTCCTCGAGACAGCGCTCAGCTACCTCGGCTTCGGCATCGCGCAACCGAACATTTCCCTCGGCAACCTGATCTCGGCCAACCAGGGTGCGTTCGCGACGCGTCCATGGCTGTTCTGGTGGCCCGGCCTCTTCATCATCCTGATTGCCCTGTGCGTCAACTTCATCGGTGACGGCCTTCGGGACGCCTTCGACCCGCGCCAGAAGCGCATCCCGTCACAGCGGCAGATGGACAAGGCGCAGCTGAAGGACGACCGGGGACTCGTTATCGAGACTGTCAAGGAGGAGGCGAAGTGACCGAGAACCACAACCCGCTGGCTACCGACGGGGCGACCCTGGCCGACGAAGACGTCACCGCGCTGGCCCATGAGTCCGTCCATCGCGGCGAGAAGATCCTTGAGGTCAAAGACCTGTGCATCAACTTCTGGGTGAACGGCGAGTGGTTCTCCGCAGCCAAGGACATGACCTATGACCTGCGAGCAGGTGAAGTGCTCGCCATCGTGGGCGAGTCAGGCTCAGGCAAGACCCAGTCGTCGATGTCGCTCGTGGGACTGCTCCCGGCCAATGGGCGTACGACCGGGTCGGCCAAGCTCAAGGGCACCGAGTTGGTCGGGCTGACCGGTTCGAAGCTGCGGTCGATCCGTGGCAAGGAGATCGCCGTGATCTTCCAGGAGCCGATGACTGCGCTGAATCCGCTGTACACCGTCGGTTTCCAGATCGTCGAGACGCTTCGGACACACTTCGTCATGAGCCCCCACATCGCCAAGGAGCGAGCCCTCGAGCTCATGCGCCTCGTCGAGATCCCTGAGCCCGAGGTCAGGTTCGACTCGTACCCCCACCAGTTGTCGGGGGGACAGCGTCAGCGCATCATGATCGCCCAGTCCCTCTCGTGCGAGCCCAAGCTCCTGATCGCGGACGAACCCACGACTGCACTCGACGTGACAGTCCAGGCCGAGATCCTCAAGCTGATGCGTGACCTGCGTGAGCGCGTCGACGCCGGCATCATCCTCATCACCCACGACATGGGCGTCGTGGCCGATATGGCCGACCGGATCATCGTCATGAAAGACGGACAGGTCGTCGAGCACGGTACTTCTGCCCAGATCTTCGGTGATCCCCAACACCCTTACACCCGTCAACTGCTCGCCGCAGTGCCCCACCTCGGGTCACTGACCTCGACACTGGAGATCCACGAGCGCACCACCATGGTCGAGAGCGAGGGGCACCCGGTCCCCCTCACCGCTGCCACCCCCGGGGTTGCGCCGGCCCTCCTCATGGAGGACGTGGCGATCGAGTACCCGAAGATCGGACGCAAGCCCGCCTTCCGCGCGGCCCAGAACATCAATCTTCTGATCGAGCCCGGTGAAGTCGTGGGCCTCGTGGGCGAGTCGGGTTCGGGCAAGACCACGATCGGACGCGCCGCGGTTGCGCTGCTTCCGGTTGTCGAGGGTCGCCTCACCATCGCCGGTCGAGACATCACGCACGCCAAGAACAAGGATCTGCTGCCCTTCCGCAAGGACGTGGGCATCGTCTTCCAGGATCCGGGTTCCTCCCTCAACCCCCGGCTTCCGGTCGGCGAATCCATCGGGGAGCCGCTGTACCTGCACCAGAAGTTGCGCGGGTCCGAGCTCTCGAAGAAGGTGGAGGACCTGCTCGACTCCGTCGAACTCCCCCGCTCCATGCGCAACCGCTATCCACACGAGCTCTCGGGCGGCCAGCGCCAGCGCATCGGCGTCGCGAGGGCTCTGGCCCTGCAGCCCAAGCTCCTCATCGCGGACGAGCCCACATCGGCCCTCGACGTCTCGGTCCAGGCCCGCGTGCTCAAGCTCTTCCAGAACCTGCAGCAGGACTACGGCTTCGCCTGCCTGTTCATCAGTCACGACCTCGCTGTGGTCGAGATGTTGAGCAAGCGTGTAGCTGTCATGCGCCACGGTCGGTTGGTCGAGGTCGGTCCCACTGCCGAGATCGTGAACAACCCGCAGCACGAGTACACCCAGCGCCTGTTGGCCGCAGTACCCGTGCCTGACCCCGCCGAGCAGAAGAAGCGTCGTGAGCTCCGGGACGAGATCATCGCGGGTGTCGTGTCCTGACGCCTGACACGTCCTGATCGGCGCTGAACATGAATGATGGCGGCCCCCGAGGGGGCCGCCATCATTCTGTCTGGACTTGATCAGAGCTCGGTGACCGAGCCGCCCGCCTTTTCGATCTTCGACTTCGCCGACGCGGAGAACGCGTCGACCGTGACCGTCACAGGCACGGACAGATCGCCGTTGCCGAGCACCTTCACGAGCTGTCCCTTGCGCACCGCGCCCTTGGCAACGAGGTCATCAACCGTGACCTCACCGCCCTGCGGGTAGAGCTCGGCAAGCTTGGCCACATTGACCACCTGGTACTCGACCCGGAACGGGTTCTTGAAGCCACGCAGCTTCGGAAGCCGCATGTGCATCGGCATCTGGCCACCCTCGAAGCTCTCGGGCACCTGGGTGCGGGCGCCGGAACCCTTGGTACCACGTCCGGCGGTCTTGCCCTTGGAGCCCTCGCCTCGACCCACGCGGGTCTTGGCGGTCTTGGCGCCGGGGGCAGGACGCAGGTGATGAACCTTCAACGCCATGTCACTCCACCTCTTCCACAGCAACGAGGTGCTGTACAGCCTTGACCATCCCGCGGATTTCGGGACGATCTTCCTTGACGACCACGTCGCCGATGCGGTGAAGTCCCAGCGTGCGCAGGGTCTCCTTCTGGGCCCGCAGGCCGCCGACACCGGACTTGGTCTGGGTCACCTTCAGGCGAGCCATCAGTGAGCCACCTCCTTCAGGCCTTCACTGCGAGCACGCAGCAGGGCGGCCGGAGCCACGTCTTCGACGGGCTTGCCACGACGCTTGGCGACAGCCTCGGGCTCTTCCAGACTCTGCAGCGCGGCCACCGTGGCATGCACCACGTTGATCGCGTTGGCCGAACCGAGCGACTTGGCGAGCACGTCGTGCACGCCTGCACACTCGAGCACGGCGCGAGCCGAGCCGCCGGCGATGACGCCTGTACCAGGCGAAGCCGGACGCAGCATGACAACGCCCGCTGCCTTCTCACCCTGCACGGGGTGCGGGATGGTGCGCTGGATCAGCGGCACCTTGAAGAAGTGCTTCTTGGCTTCTTCGACGCCCTTGGCGATTGCCGCGGGAACTTCCTTGGCCTTGCCGTAGCCGACACCCACGGTGCCTTCGCCGTCGCCGACCACAACCAGTGCGGTGAAGCTGAAGCGACGACCACCCTGCACGACCTTGGCCACACGGTTGATGGCCACGACGCGCTCGAGGTACTGGCTCTTTTCCTTCTCGGGCTGCTGGCCACGACGGTCATCACGGCCACGACGTTCGCCGCCGCCTCCTGCGCCGCCTCCTGCACCGCTTCCGCGGCGCTGGGATCCACTCATCGTCTCTCTACCTTTCTCAGAACCCGAGGCCTGCTTCGCGGGCTGCGTCAGCCAGCGAGGCAATTCGACCGGTGTACTTGTTACCTGCGCGGTCGAAGACCACGTTCTCGATCCCGGCGGCCTTGGCGCGCTCGGCGATCAGCTGGCCGACCAGCGCGGCCTTCGCGGACTTGTCACCTGCGGCCGTGCGGAGCCCGGCCTCCATGGTGGAGGCCGATGCCAGCGTCCGGCCCTGCACGTCGTCAACGATCTGGACGCCGATGTGGCGGGCAGTACGGGTGACAACCATGCGGGGACGGTCCGGGCCGCCGAAGATCTTCTTGCGTCCACGCGCCTGACGGCGCAGACGGGACGCGGTCTTGGGGGCAAGCCCCTTGCGCATACCCAGGGAGATAGCCATCACTTACCAGCCTTTCCGACCTTGCGACGGACCTGCTCGCCCGCGTAGCGGACGCCCTTGCCCTTGTACGGCTCAGGCTTGCGGATCTTGCGGATGTTCGCCGCAACCTCGCCCACGGCCTGCTTGTCGATGCCCTGGACACTGAACTTGGTGTTGTTCTCGACCACGAAGGTGATGCCCTCGGGGGCGTTCACGACGACGGGGTGCGAGAAGCCGAGCGCGAACTCGAGCTGCTTGGGGCCCTTGGAGATGACGCGGTAGCCCACGCCGACGATCTCGAGCTTCTTCTCGTAGCCCTCCGTCACACCGACCACCATGTTGGCGACCAGGGTGCGGGTGAGACCGTGGAGGGAGCGGCTGACGCGCTCGTCGTTCGGACGCGCGACCTCCAGCTGCCCATCATCGTTCTTCGCGATGGTGATGGGTTCGGCGACCACGTGGCTCAGGGTGCCCTTGGGGCCCTTCACCTCGACGTTGCGTCCATCGAGCTTGACCTCGACACCGGACGGGACGGTGATCGGGAGCCTGCCAATTCGTGACATTACAAATTCTCCTTTTCAGTCTCGTCGATCACCAGACGTAGGCGAGGACTTCGCCGCCCACGGACTTCGCATGCGCCTGACGGTCGGTCAGGAGACCCTGCGAGGTCGAGATGATGGCGATGCCCATACCACCGAGCACCTTGGGAAGCGAGGTCGACTTCGCGTAGACACGCAGGCCGGGCTTCGAGATCCGCCTCAGGCCGGCGATCGAGCGCTCGCGCGAATCACCGTACTTGAGCGTGACCTTGAGGGTCTTGCCCACCTCGCCTTCGGCGGGGTCCCTGACCTCGAAGTCAGCGATGTAGCCCTCGGACTTGAGGATCTCGGCGATCCCCACCTTGATCTTCGAATGCGGCATGCTGGCGCTCTCGTGGTACGCCTGATTGGCGTTGCGCAGACGCGTCAGCATGTCTGCGATCGGGTCAGTCATTGTCATGGCTTGTCAGCCTCTTTCTCACACCGGTTTCCGGATTCGGACCTGGCGCGTTGTTGAACGTGGGTGCGGGCCTTGGCCCACGGGGATGTCAGTGGCTCGGGGCCGGGGTCACCACGAGGACTTCGTGATGCCGGGCAGTTCGCCCTTGTGCGCCATCTCCCGAAGGCAGATGCGGCACAGGCCGAACTTGCGGTAGACCGACTTCGGCCGCCCGCACTTCTGGCAACGGGTGTATGCCCGGACGCCGAACTTCGGCTTGCGGGACTGCTTGACCTTCAGAGCTGTCTTCGCCATCTAGCTCAGCCTCACTTCTTCTTCTTGCCGGGGACGTAGCGCTTGTGGACGACCTTCTTGGGATCGTCGACCTCCTTGAACGGGAAGCCGAGGTGCTTGAGCAGGGCGCGACCTTCGGCGTCCGTCGCGGCAGAGGTCACGAAGGTGACATCCATGCCCCGGACGCGGTCGATCTTGTCCTGGTCGATCTCAAGGAACATGACCTGTTCGTTGAGCCCGAAGGTGTAGTTGCCGAGGCCGTCGAACTGGTTCGAGTTCAGACCGCGGAAGTCACGGATGCGGGGCAGGGCCAACGTCAGGAGACGGTCGGCGAATTCCCACATACGATCCCCACGCAAGGTCACGTGGCAGCCGATCGGCATGCCTTCGCGCAGCTTGAACTGCGCGATCGACTTGCGGGCCTTGGTGACCTGGGGCTTCTGGCCGGTGATGGCCGTCATGTCCTTGATGGCACCGTCGATGACCTTGGAATCCTTGGCTGCCTCACCGACACCCATGTTCACGACGATCTTGACCAGTCCGGGGATCTGCATCACGTTGTCATAGTGGAACTCCTCCGCCATGGCCTTCGCGATCTCTTCGCGGTAGCGCTTCTTCAGGCGGGGCAGCTCGCGCGCGGGGGCCGGGGTCTCGACGACCTCGGTGGCCTCGAGAACCTGTTCGGTCTGCTGTGCTGTCATCAGATCTCCTCCCCCGTCTTGCGGGCGATGCGGACGCTCCTGGTCGCGCTGTACTCTGTGCCGTCGGCGCGACGCTTGGTGACCTCGACGCGCTTGTGCGCGACACGAGACGTCACTGCATTCGCCCCTGTGCCCGAAATGACAAGCTGGACGTTCGACACATGGATCGGCGCCTCGGACGCGATGATGCCGCCCTTGTTGACTTGACCGGACTGCGGCTGCGCCGCGGAGTCCTTCAGGTGGCGCTTGACGATGTTGACGCCCTGAACCGTCACCTTCTCGGCCTCGGGGTGAACGGCGATGACCTCGCCGACCCGACCCCGGTCCTTGCCCGCGATGACCTTGACGCGGTCACCCTTCTTCACGTGCAGCGACATTCAGATCACCTCCGGTGCGAGCGAGACGATGCGCATGAACTTCTTCTCACGCAGCTCGCGTGCAACCGGCCCGAAGATGCGGGTGCCGCGGGGCTCCCCGTCGTTCTTCAGGATCACGGCTGCGTTTTCGTCGAACTTGATGTAGGAGCCGTCCACCCGGCGATGCTCCTTGACGGTGCGGACGACGACGGCCTTGACCACGTCGCCCTTCTTGACGTTGCCGCCGGGGATGGCGTCCTTGACGGTGCACACGATGGTGTCACCGAGGTAGGCGTACCGACGCTTCGAGCCGCCGAGCACACGGATGCACAAGAGTTCCTTGGCGCCCGTGTTGTCGGCGACCTTCAGTCGCGACTCCTGCTGGATCATTTCTTCTCCTCTGCCCCACCGGTTCCCCCGTGGGGGCCTGGTGGAACTTGCTGGTTGGCCCCCTGGATTTTGCCAGGAGGCGTGCGTTCATCCCTCCCGGAGGAGGGTGTGCTTACTTGGCCTTCTCGACGATCTCGATGAGGCGCCAACGCTTCGTCGCCGACAGCGGACGCGTCTCCATCACGCGGACGCGGTCACCGATGCCGGCCTCGTTCGACTCGTCGTGAGCCTTGAGCCGTTCGGTCTGCGTCAGCACCTTGCCGTAGAGGGGGTGCTTCACGCGGTCCTCGACGGCGACGACGATGGTCTTGTCCATCTTGTCCGAGACGACAATGCCCTCACGGACCTTGCGGCTCGACGTCCTGGTGGTGTTCTCACTCATGCTCAGGCCTTCTTCTTCACATCGGGTTCGTCGACAATGCCCAGATTGCGCTCCTGGAGCACCGTGTAGATCCTGGCGATGTCCTTGCGGACCTCGCGCAGACGGCCATGGCTCTCGAGCTGACCGGTCGCGGACTGGAAGCGGAGCGAGAAGAGCTCCTCTTTCAGGTTCACGACCTGGGCATTCAGTTCGTCACGGCTCATGCCGCGCAACTCGGCTGCGGTAGCGGTCTTCGCCATCAGATGTCACCTGCTTCGCGCTTGATGAAACGAGCCTTGAAGGGCAGTTTGTGGATCGCGAGGCGCATGGCTTCGCGGGCCACTTCCTCGGTCACACCGGACAGCTCGAAGAGCACGCGTCCGGGCTTGATGTTGGCCACCCAGAACTCGGGGGAACCCTTGCCGGAACCCATGCGGGACTCAGCTGGGTGCTTGGTCAGGGGACGGTCGGGGTAGACGTTGATCCACACCATGCCGCCACGCTTGATGTGACGCGTCATGGCGATACGAGCGGCCTCGATCTGACGGTTCGTCAGGTAGGAGGACTCGAGCGCCTGGATTCCGAACTCACCGAAGGCGAGTTTGGTTCCGCCCTTGGCGGCACCGTCCCTCTGGGGGTGGTGCTGCTTGCGGAACTTCACACGACGGGGAATCAGCATGACTCACGCTCCTGCGTTCTCGGTGGCGGCGACGGGGGCCACAGCCTCCGGCGAAGTGACGTCGGCGCGCGCCTCGTCGGCGCGACGGCGTCCACCACGCTCGGGACGGTCGTTGCGACGCTCACCCTCGCGACCCGGACGACGGGTCGGACGCTGGCGACCGGGGGCAGCCTGACGTGCGGCCTTCTGGGCTGCACGCTCGGCGCGGGTTCCGGTGACGTCACCCTTGTAGATCCAGACCTTCACGCCGATCCGGCCGAACGTGGTCTTGGCCTCGTAGAAGCCGTAGTCGATGTCGGCGCGCAGCGTGTGCAGCGGAACGCGACCCTCGCGGTAGCCCTCCGAGCGGCTCATCTCGGCGCCGCCGAGACGTCCTGAGCACTTGATACGGATGCCCGTAGCTCCCGCACGCATGGCCGTCTGCTGGGCCTTGCGCATGGCGCGCCGGAAGGCGACGCGTGCACCGAGCTGTTCGGCAATGCCCTGGGCGACCAGCTGTGCATCGATCTCGGGGTTCTTCACCTCGAGGATGTTCAGCTGGATCTGCTTGCCCGTGAGCTTCTCGAGCTGGGCGCGAACCCGCTCAGCCTCGGCGCCGTTGCGTCCGATGACAATGCCCGGACGCGCGGCGTACAGGAAGATCGTGACACGCTCGGAGCGACGCTCGATCTCGATCGAGGAGACACCGGCGCGCTCAAGCGTCTTGGTGAGGTACTCGCGAATCTTCACGTCTTCGCCGACGAACGCGGCGTACTGCTTCTCGGCGTACCAACGCGTCTTGTGGTCGGACGAAATGCCCAGACGGAAGCCGATCGGGTTGATCTTCTGGCCCATGTCAGGCTCCCTTCTTGCTTTCGCTCTTGACGGCCTTGGCAGCCCTCGGGGTCGGGTTGGCCGGGCGCGGCTCGACGACCACGGTGATGTGGGACGCCCGCTTGAGGATGCGGCTCGCCGAACCCTTGGCGCGGGGCCGGATGCGACGCATCGTGACGCCCTCGTCGACGAAGGCCTGCGAAATGAACAGGGTGTCGGCGCGAAGGCTCTCGGTGTTCTCGGCGTTGGCGACCGCGGACGCCACGGCCTTGTACACGGGCTCGCTGGCGGCCTGCGGGGCGAACTTCAGCGTGACCAGGGCGTCACGGACGTCCATCCCACGCACCAGGTCGACCACACGGCGAACCTTCGTCGGGCTCATCCTGACGTGACGCGCGATGGCGTACGAGCCAGGACGATCGCCGAGCAGGGCAAGGCGGCGGCTGGGCCGGCTCTCGTTGTTGCTCATGAGTTGATCAGTTCCTTTTCTGGCCCCGCTCAGCGGCGGCGCGACTTCTTGTCGTCCTTGACGTGACCCCGGAAGGTGCGCGTCGGAGCGAATTCACCGAGCTTGTGACCGATCATCGAGTCGGTGACGAACACCGGCACATGCTTGCGGCCGTCGTGCACTGCGATGGTGTGACCGATCATGTCGGGCACGATCATCGAGCGGCGCGACCAGGTCTTGATGACATTCTTGGTTCCCTTGGCGTTCTGCGCATCGACCTTCTTGGTCAGGTGCGCGTCCACGAAGGGACCCTTCTTCAAGCTGCGTGGCATTTTTCTTCAGACTCCCAATCAGCGCTTCTTGCCGGACTTGCGACGACGAATGATGAGTCGGGTGCTCGCCTTGTTCTTGTCGCGAGTACGACCCTCGGGCTTGCCCCACGGCGACACCGGGTGGCGACCACCGGAGGTGCGACCCTCGCCACCGCCGTGCGGGTGGTCGATGGGGTTCATCACGACACCACGAACGGTCGGGCGGGTGCCCTTCCAGCGCGTGCGTCCAGCCTTGCCCCAGTTGATGTTCGACTGCTCGGCGTTGCCCACCGTGCCGACGGTCGCACGGCAGCGCACGTCGACCAGACGCATTTCGCCCGAGGGCATGCGCAGGGTGGCGTACTTGCCTTCGCGAGCGACCAACTGAATCGACGCGCCCGCCGAACGGCCGAGCTTCGCGCCACCGCCGGGACGCATCTCCACAGCGTGCACCGTGGTGCCCACCGGGATGTTGCGCAGCGGCAGGTTGTTGCCGGGCTTGATGTCAGCGTCCTCGCCTGCGGTGACCGAGGCGCCCTGGGCGAGGCCCTGGGGAGCGATGATGTAGCGCTTCTCGCCATCTGCGTAGTGGAGCAGCGCGATGCGGGCGGTGCGGTTCGGGTCGTACTCGATGTGAGCGACCTTCGCCGGCACGCCGTCCTTGTCGTAGCGCTTGAAGTCCACGATGCGGTAGGCCTGCTTGTGCCCACCACCGATGTGACGGGTGGTGATACGACCGGTGTTGTTGCGGCCGCCCGTCTTCGGCTTCGGGGCCAGCAGCGACTTCTCCGGCGTAGCGCGAGTCAGTTCCACGAAGTCGGCCACGCTGGAGCCACGACGGCCCGGCGTTGTCGGCTTGTACTTACGGATACCCATGAGGTGTGTTTCCTTGTCTCAGCGTCCGTCCGGTCAGGCGACCGGACCTCCAAAGATGTCGATGCGCTGGCCTTCGGCGACCGTCACGATGGCGCGCTTGGTGTCGGACCGACGTCCGATGCCGTAGCGCGTGCGGCGCTTCTTGCCCTGGCGATTGATGGTGTTGACGCCCAGGACCTTGACGCCGAAGATCTTCTCGACGGCGATCTTGATCTCGGTCTTGTTGGCGCCGGGTGCCACGAGGAACGTGTACTTGTTCTCGTCGAGCAGTCCGTAGCTCTTCTCGCTCACGACCGGCGCGAGCAGGATGTCGCGGTGGTCGCGGATCTTGAGGCCTTCGCTCACTTCTCGTTCTCCTCTTCAGCGTCCTGCGTGTCGACGACGACTGCCTCGGACTCGAACGCGACGGCCTTGGCCGACTTGCCCTTGTAGGGACCAGCCGTGAAGGTGTCGAGGGCAGCCTTCGTGAAGACCACCGAGTCGTTGACGAGCACGTCATAGGTGTTCAACTGGTCGACGGCCAGAGCATGGACCGACGCCGCGTTGCGGAGGCTCAGCCAGGCGATGTCCTCGCCACGGTCGAGCACGACGAGCAGCTTGCTGATGTCTCCCACTGCGGCAAGCGACTGCAGCGCGGCCTTCGTCGAGGGGACCTCGCCGGCGACGATGCTGTCGAGCACGAACACCTTGCCGTCGCGAGCGCGATCGGACAGTGCTCCGCGCAGGGCGGCAGCGATCATCTTCTTGGGCGTCCGCTGCGAGTAGTCACGCGGCTGGGGACCGTGCACGACACCGCCACCGACCCACTGAGGGGCTCGACGCGAGCCCTGACGAGCGCGGCCGGTGCCCTTCTGACGCCACGGCTTGATGCCGCCGCCACGCACCTCGGCGCGCGTCTTGGTGCTGTGGGTGCCCTGACGGGCAGCAGCCAGCTGGGCCACGACGACCTGATGGATCAGGGGGACGTTGGTCTGCACGTCAAACAGCTCGCCCGGGAGCTCGGTCGTGCCGGCCTTGGTGCCGTCGACGCCCAGGACGTCGACCTTCAGTGACTCGTTCATGAGGCGTCACCCTTCTTGGCAGCGCTGCGCACGACGACCAGCGAGCCCTTGTTGCCGGGGATGGCGCCACGCACGAGGATCAGGCCCCGCTCGGCGTCCACGGCATGGACGGTGAGGTTCTGGACGGTCACCTGGGCGTTGCCCATGCGTCCGGCCATCTTCATTCCCTTGAAAACCTTGCCGGGGGTGGAGCACCCGCCGATGGATCCGGGGGAACGGTGCTTGCGGTGCACACCGTGCGAGGCGCGCAAGCCGTGGAAGCCGTGGCGCTTCATGACACCGGCGGTTCCCTTGCCCTTGCTCACGCCGATCACGTCGACGACCTCAGTGGCTTCGAAGGCCTCGGCGGTGACTTCCTGGCCGAGTGTGTACTCGGAGGCGTCGTTCGTGCGCAGCTCCATCAGGTGCTTGCGAGGCGTCACACCGGCCTTCTCGAAGTGACCGGCCGACGGCTTGGTGACGTGCTTGGGCTTGATCGCACCGAAGCCGAGCTGCACGGCGGAGTAGCCGTCGCTCTCGGGGGTGCGCACCTGGGTCACGACACAGGGCCCTGCCTGGATCACGGTCACGGGGATGACGCGGTTGTTCTCATCCCAGAGTTGGGTCATGCCGAGCTTGGTGCCCAGCAGTCCCTTGACTTTGCGTTCAATCGTCATGGTTCACAGACCTCACGGAAGCTTGATCTCGATGTCGACACCAGCCGGGAGATCGAGACGCATGAGCGAATCGACCGTCTTCGGCGTGGGATCGAGGATGTCGATGAGCCGCTTGTGCGTGCGCATCTCGAAGTGTTCGCGACTGTCCTTGTACTTGTGGGGCGAACGAATCACACAGAACACGTTCTTCTCGGTCGGCAGCGGCACGGGGCCGGCGACCTTGGCACCCGTGCGGGTCACCGTGTCGACAATCTTGCGCGCCGACGAGTCGATGACCTCGTGGTCATAGGCCCTGAGCCTGATGCGGATCTTTTGTCCCGCCACAGTTGTTCCTTCTTCTCGTCCCTGCTGCACCCGGGACTTCCCGGGCTCGCGGCCGGCTCGCGCCGGTGGTGGTCAGAGGGCTCACGATGAACCCCCGTATTGTTCTTCGGGCTGGTCAGAGGCCTGTTGGCTGACTGACCACCGACCCACGCGGTCGGGTGTGTCGCACCTGCTGGGCCGCACGCCTCCACGATGTGATCACGGATGAGTGCTTCCCGGGCGACTGCCCGATGCGTCGAGGCGAGCGCTTCATGCCTGGCAGGTATCCCATCGCTGGGACCAGCCATCGCACAACGCACTCTTACCCCGTCGGAGCAACCTCACGATTCTTTCACGAAGCTGTCCGCTCGCCAAATCGGGACCTGAGCGAACGCGCGCGTCGCAAGATGATCCTTTGTGACGCACAGCACCAGTTGGTCCTTGTGACTGACAAACCTGCCTCCCGCCAACAACCATGGTCCCATGGACGTTGAGCTCCGCGAAGTCCGCGACTTCCTGGCCGCGCACGCCCCGTTCTCGGGGCTCGCACCCACCATGCTGGACGAGCTTCCCTCACGCCTGCAGGTTCGATACTTCCGCCGGGGCACCGAGATCATCTCCCTGGGGCAGGCGAACCACACCCTTTACGTGCTGCGCTCGGGAGCAGTCGACATCATGGACGCTGAGGGCGTCCTCGTGGAGCGCGCCGACCCCGGGACGTGCTTCGGCACGTCCAGCGTCCGCAACCGGACGCCCAGCGAGTTCACGATCACCGCGATCGAGGACAGCCTCACGCTCGCCATGCCCGGCGAAATCTTCCATCACCTTCTGGAGTTCGCCCCATCCTTCCGGTCGTACTTCGGGACCCAGGGGTCGATCCGCGACGCCGTGGCGTCCGTGCAGGCCTCCACGGGTGGAGAAACGATCCTGCGGACGCGGGTCTCGGACATCGCGCGTCGAGCCCCGATCACGACGAACGAGTCGGCGACGATTCGTGAAGCGGCGTCGATCATGGCCGAGAATCGCGTCTCGGCACTGCTGGTCACGCGAGGGGGACCCGACGGGGCGCTCGTCGGCATCGTCACCGATCGAGACCTCCGGTCAAAGGTCGTCGCCGCCGGACGCGCCACGGACGAACCCGTGGCGTCGATCATGACGGCCCGTCCCCTCACCATCTCCCCCGACGCCCTGGCCTTTGAGGTGCTGCTGGAGATGACCAGCAAGGGCGTCCATCACTTGCCGGTCGTCGTGGACGAACGGCCGATCGGCCTCATCTCGTCCGGCGACCTCATGCGTCTCGAACAGGCGAACCCGGTCTTCCTGGTGGGCGACATCGGAAAGCAGAAGACGATCGAAGGCATCGTCGGCCTCGCGCGCCGCGCGCCCCGGCTGGTTCAGCGGATGGTGGCACAGGATGCGTCTGCTGACGACATCACCCGCGTCCTGACCGCAGTATCGGACGCCACCACCCGCCGCATCATCCAGCTCGTGGAGACCGACCTCGGTCCGGCCCCGGGACCATGGTGCTGGCTCAGCCTCGGTTCGCAGGCCAGGGCCGAGCACACACTGGCCAGCGACCAGGATCACGCGATCATCTATGCCGACTCGGTCACCCCCGAGCAGGACGCCTGGTACCTCGCCCTCGCTCAACGCGTCCGGGACGCTCTTGAGCAGTGTGGGTACAGCTTGTGCGCGGGCGACGTGATGGCCACCAACGCGCAGTGGCGCACCCACCAACGCACGTGGGCCCACTACTTCTCCACCTGGATCAACGAGCCGCAGTCCCTCGCCCTGATGCACGCGTCCATCTTCTTCGATGCCCGTCCCCTCCACGGCGACGGGGGCCTGTACGCCTCACTGCAGGACCTGGTCCTCACCACGGCCCCCGCGAGCCAGCGATTCCTCGGCCACCTCGCTGCCCACGCCGTCGACCGCCAGCCTCCCCTGGGCTTCTTCAAGGGCTTCGTGCTCGAGAGGGAGGGCGAGCACCGCGACCAGGTCGACATCAAGTCGGGCGGCGTCCACGCGGTGATCGAGATGGCGCGCGTCTACGCACTCGCCAACGGGGTGCCCGACCTGTCGACGACGTCACGAATCCGCGCGGTGGGCGCCAAGGGGGCCTTTTCGCCCGAGACGACCCAGGACCTGGTGGACGCCTTCGAGTTCATCAGCCACGTTCGACTGGTGCACCAGGCCGGACAGTTGGAGCGTGGGGTGCGTCCGGACAACTTCATCTCGCCCGACGAGTTGACGAGCTTCGACCGTCGTCACCTGCGCGACGCCTTCGGCATCATCCGCAAGGCCCAACAGGGACTGGGCTACCTGTACCAGACGCACCTGATGTCGTAGGGGTCTGCCTCTGCGAGGGTGAGGCACATCTCACCATTATTGGTTTTTGATAACCATTGCGGGCCACTGTTCGTCTGTGCTTCGCTTTGGGTGACTTGCAAGGAACGGCTCGACTGGTGCGCGGTGAGAGCCCGCCATCCCCACGATTCCGATCGCTGCGAGTCTCTGCCCCCCATCACCATGAGACAAGGAAGTCTTGATGTCACACTCCATCAGTCGGCGCGCCGTGCTCGGTGCCGCTGCCGCCGTCCCCGTCACCGCCGCCCTCCCGATGCAGTTCGCCGAGGCAGCAACGAAGGCCACCTTCACCCTCAACGCCGTCGTCCTCGACGGTGGTGAGCAGATCGTCTCCGTCACCCTGCACACTGCGGGTCTGGGCAACATCGACCCCGCCAGCCTCAAGCTCGACACCTTCAAGGTCCACGCCAAGGCAACCTCGCCCATCCCGATCGATCCGGGAGACCTCATCTTCAACGAGCACGACACCGACCGCGAGGTCACCAAGGCCACCATCGACCAGCGCGGCAACATCACCCTCGAGCTCTTCACCCTCGACCAGAAGACCCCCGGCAGCCTCGGCTACATCCTGATCAAGGGCACGAACGTCGAGCTCGACCTCGTATACACCATCACCCAGCTGAAACCGCTCAAGTTGCGCAACCGGCGCAACCTCGTCATCAGCGCGTTCAAGCAGGGCAAGAAGTCCAACCCCGAGGTGGACGCCTTCACGTACGGCGAGTCCAAGGGCGGCATGAAGTACCGGCTCTTCACACCGGCCAACAATGGCCACAACGTCGGCGGCAAGCAGCCGCTCGTGGTGTGGCTGCACGGTGGCGGCGAGGGCGGAATGGGCGGCGCCTACTACACCAACGAGACGACGCTTCGCGCAAACCGCGGTGCCCTCGGCTTCGCCACCGGTTGGGGCCAGAGGATCTTCGGCAACGCGTTCGTCGTCGCACCGCAGGCGATCACCGCCTGGATGAGCGACGGTGACGGCTTCGCCCCCCAGATCAAGGCCCTCATTGACGAGCTCCTCGCCAGCAACCACAAGATCGATCCGAAGCGGGTCCACGTCATCGGCTGCAGCAACGGCGGCTACATGTCGCTGAAGATGACATCGATCTACACCGACTTCTTCGCCACGTCCACGCCGATCTGCCCCGGCGCCAGCGAGGTCTTCTTCACCGACGACCAGCTGGCCAAGTGCAGTTCGACCCCCACGTGGTTCGTCCACTCCAAGGACGACACCACGCTGCCGTGGGAGGAGAACACCGGACGCGCAATGGACATCATGGACGGCGAGATCGCCACCCTCTACGACAACGTCACCTGGAACGGCATTCCCTACCCCGGTCACTGGTCGTGGATCTACGTCGGCCACAACGACCCGACGTACAAGGGCAAGAGCCTCTACCAGTGGATGGCGAAGACCAAGCGCTGACAAGCCCCCCGAAACGGTCTGGCCCCATGCTCGCTGCGTGGGGCCAGACCCCTGTTCGGGCCGGAAGATGCTCGTGCCACCCCACCGACCAGCACAATGGGGTGGCATGAGCATCTTCCGTCGGTCCCCGGAAGCACGGCGCGAGAAGCTGGCGTCCGCCGCGCCCCCCGGTCCGTTGCGCGACTACCTCCAGACACCACTCCCCGAACCCGGGACGCCCGTGTCCGCGCTCAAGCTCCTCGCCCTCGATGTCGAGACCACAGGACTCGATCCGGCCTCCGACCGGCTGTTGAGCATCGGGTTCGTCCCCGTCGACGGGGACACGATCCACCTCGCGGGCGCACGTCATCTCCTCATCCGTCCGGACGCAGGGGACGGCGTGGGTCAGTCGGCCACGATCCACCACCTCACCGACGACGAGATGGCGTCCGGAATGGGTCTGGCACAGGCCCTCGAACCCACCCTGGCCGCCCTGCAGGGACGCGTTCTCCTCGCCCATCACGCGCTGCTCGAGACGGGCTTCCTGGCCGGGGCGTGCAGGGCCGTGTACGGCGCGGAACCCCGCTTCGTCGTGGTTGACACCATGCAGCTGCAGTACCGACTGTTGACGAAGGGCTTCGACGACGAACCGCCCCGCGGCGCGCTCCGGTTGTGGGCCGCGCGGGGACAATTCGGCATGCCCCGCTACGGCGCGCACGAGGCCCTCACGGACGCCCTGGCCTGCGCCGAGCTCTACCTGGCGCAGGCTGTGGAACTGCGGGCGTCCACACTCAGGCAACTGCTCTGAGTCAGCGACCAGACACCCGACCAGATCACAGGGACGCGCGGAAACTCCGCAACCGCGTCAACGACGCGTCCCGACCGAGGATCTCCATGGACTCGAACAGCGGCGGCGACACCCTTGCGCCGGTGAGCCCCACTCGCAAGGGCCCGAAGGCGAACTTGGCCTTGAGACCCAGGTCGTCGACGAGCTTCGCCCGCAGCGCGGCCTCGATGGTGGCGTGGTCGAAGGGCGACAGGTGTTCCAGCACGGCCAGCGACGCGTCGAGCACCTTGTCGGCATCCGGTGGCAGCGACGCCACTGCGTCGTCCGCGATCGACACGGCGTCGTCCGGGACGAAGAGGAAGGCAAGTTTGGGCAGTGCCTCCGACAACGTCACCAGCCGCTCCTGAACAAGCGGCGTCCCTCGACGAAGAAGGTCTGCCTCCCTGTCGTCGGGTTCGGGCCACTCCCCCGTGTAGGAGAGGTGTTCGACGATCCTGGTCGCCAACTGGTCGGGCGTGAGCGCACGGATGTAGTGGCCGTTCAGCCAGTCCAGCTTCTTCAGGTCGAAGATGGGACCGACGGTGTTGACCTTCGCCCAGTCGAAGTGCTCGACGAACTCTTCGAAGCTCGCCACCTCGGACTCCCCCTCGACGGGTGGGTAGGCGAGCAGTTGCAGGAAGTTCCGCAGCGACTCGGGAAGGTAGCCCTGCTCACGGAACCAGGTGAGGCGCGCTGCCGGATTCTTGCGCTTGGAGATCTTCGACTTGTCGGTGTTGCGCAGCAGCGGCATGTGGGCGAATGCCGGAGGCTCAAGACCCAGCCAGCGGTAGAGGAGGATGTGCTTCGGCGTTGAACTGATCCACTCCTCGCCCCGCACCACGTGCGTGATGGCCATGAGGAAGTCGTCGACCACCACCGCCAGGTGATAGGTGGGAAAGCCGTCAGCCTTGAGGATCACCTGGTCATCAGGACGCGGGGCGTTCACGCGTCCACGGATCACGTCGTCGAAACTGAGCTCGACGTCGTCCGGGACCAGCATCCGCACCACCGGCGTCTCGGAGAAGCCCGGGAGCGCTTCGCGCTCCGCCCTCGTCATCCCGAGGCACAACCGGTCGTAGCCGGTCACCGAGAGCTTCGCGTCCTGCTGAGCCTGTCGCAGGGACGCGAGCCTCTCGGACGAACACCAGCAGTAGTAGGCGTGGCCGGCGGCGAGCAATTGGTCGACGTAGGGACGGTAGGTGTCCAGCCGCTCAGACTGCCGATAGGGCTCATACGGGCCACCCACATCGGGGCCCTCGTCCCAAGGCAGCCCCAGCCAGCGCAGGGTGTCGAAGATCTGCTGCTCCGACTCCGCCACGTACCGCGCGCGGTCGGTGTCCTCGATACGAAGGATGAACCGTCCGCCCGTCTTGCGCGCGTAGGCGAGGTTGAACAGGGACATGTAGGCCGTGCCGACGTGGGGATCGCCCGTGGGCGAGGGGGCGACGCGAAGCCGGGCGGGAAGGGTCTGGTTCATGGTGGAGGCCAGCCTAGCCCCGTCCGGCCGGGGGTCGGGAGTCGGATAATCTGACGCAATGACCGAGCCAGTGTCCAGCGCCAACGACTTCATCCGCGACATCGTGCGTCGCGACAACGAACTCGGTACCTACGGTGCTCGCGTCCAGACGAGGTTCCCGCCCGAACCCAACGGCTACCTGCACATCGGCCACGCCAAGGCGATCATCGAGGACTTCGGCATCGCCGAGGAATTCGGGGGCGTCTGCAACCTGCGCTTCGACGACACCAACCCCGACACCGAGGAGACGGAATTCGTCGACTCGATCATCGACGACATCGCGTGGCTCGGATACCGGCCCGCGAACGTGTTCTACGCATCCGACTACTTCGAGCAGCTCTACGAGTGGGCTCGCACGCTCATCCTCCAGGGTCTCGCCTACATCGACGACCAGGACGGCGACACGATCTCGGCCCAGCGCGGCGGCTACGGGCGTCCGGGTGTGGAGAGTCCCTTCCGTGACCGATCCATCGCCGAGAACCTCGACCTCTTCACACGCATGCGCGCCGGCGAGTTCGAGGAGGGATCGCGCTGCCTGCGGGCGAAGATCGACATGCAGAGCGAGAACATGTGGTTGCGCGATCCGGTCCTTTACCGCATCCGCCACGGGCACCACCACCGAACGCACGACTCGTGGGTCATCTACCCCACCTACGACTGGGCGCACGGCCAATCGGACGCGATCGAGGGGGTCACGCACTCGATCTGCACCTTGGAGTTCGACGCGCACCGTCCGCTGTACGACTGGTGCCTCGCCCACCTGCCACTTCCGGGAGACACGCCGAAGCAGATCGAGTTCGCGCGGCTGGAGATGACCCACACGGTCACGTCCAAGCGGCGACTGAAGACCCTGGTCAACGAGGGCGTCGTTGATGGCTGGGACGACCCACGGATGCCGACGCTCTCGGGCCTGCGCCGCCGCGGCTACCCGCCGGCGGCCATTCGGACGTTCTGCCAGGAGATCGGTACCACCCGGACAAACTCGCGGCAGTCGATAGAGGCGTTGGAGTCGTACGTCCGCAAGGAACTCAACCGAACTGCCCGGCGGCGGATGGCGGTGCTGCGCCCCCTGCGCGTCACGATCACCAACTGGCCCACCGACGACGAGGGACGCCCCGTCGTCGAGCACTTCGCCATCGCCAACAACCCCGAGAACCCCGAGTCGACGCGCGACGTCGCCTTCTCCGGCGAATTGCTGATCGAGGCCGAGGACTTCGCACAGGTACCCCCGCCGAAGTTCTTCCGCCTGTCCCCCGGACGCGAAGTGCGACTGCGGGGCGCCTACTTCATCACCTGCACCGACGTCGTCACCGACGAATCAGGCTCCGTGGTCGAGGTGCTCGTCACCTACGACCCGGCGACGCGCGGCGGGGACGCACCGGACGGCCGCAAGGTGAAGTCGACCATGCACTGGGTCTCGGCCCCCCACGCGGTGGACGCGACCGTCGCGCTCTACGACCGCCTCTTCTCGGCGACGATTCCGGGAGAGGCCACGGGCGAGCCGCTCGACGACGTCAATCCGGCGTCGCGTGAGATCCTGACCGGGTGCAAGGTCGAGGCTGCCCTCGAGGACGCTGCTCCCGGCGACGTCGTGCAGTTCGAGCGCCTGGGCTACTTCGCGCTCGACCCGGTTCTGCCCATGCTCTTCCACCGCACCGTGGGCCTACGGGATGAGTGGGCGTCCATCCAGAAGCGCCAGGGCTGAGGTGACAAAGCGAGTGGCCCGCCCCCTTGGGGGACGGGCCACTCGCTTTCTTGCCTGGTGGATCAGATCACTTGAGGATCTTCGTCACGCGTCCGGCGCCAACGGTGCGGCCACCCTCACGGATGGCGAACTTGAGGCCGTCCTCCATGGCGATGGGCTTGTTGAGGTGGACCGTCATGTCGACGTTGTCGCCGGGCATGACCATCTCGGTGCCCTCGGGCAGGGTGACGACGCCGGTGACGTCGGTCGTGCGGAAGTAGAACTGCGGGCTGTAGTGGGAGAAGAACGGCTTGTGACGGCCACCCTCTTCCTTGGTCAGCACGTAGACGTTGCTCTCGAACTCGGTGTGGGGCGTGGTCGAGCCGGGCTTGATGACGACCATGCCGCGCTCCACATCCTCCTTCTTGGTGCCGCGGAGCAGGAGGCCGACGTTCTCGCCTGCACGACCCTCGTCGAGGATCTTGCGGAACATCTCGACACCGGTGACGGTCGAGGTCTGCTTCGCCTCGCGGATGCCGATGATGTCGACCTGCTCGCCGGTCT